>NZ_PDIG01000018.1:0-70013 GCF_004745185.1 Escherichia sp. E2661 | reverse complement strand
CTGCCGTACAGGCAGCTTAGAAATGATTTCTGTTCAGTACACGTCACCAAGACCGGTTCACTGCCGTACAGGCAGCTTAGAAAGGNGCCAGGCGATCTGGGTCGAAAAAATCACCGTTCACTTGCCGTACAGGCAGCTTAGAAATCAAAACTGCCATATTTCTGACAATCCCGAACGTTCACTGCCGTACAGGCAGCTTAGAAATCAACCGGTTCAATCACCAGGCGGGCCGCGATGTTCACTGCCGTACAGGCAGCTTAGAAAATGTGGATTAGTCCGGCGTTTCATTTGCAAGTGTTCACTGCCGTACAGGCAGCTTAGAAATTCATAAGGTTTATGCCTAGCCCCGTAATCATGTTCACTGCCGTACAGGCAGTATTCACACTACGATAGTGTTAGACGTTTGGTCGTGCCATGACACTCTCAACTCCGAACCATTAGCCACAACACGCAATAACAATTGTGATAATTGCGATAGAAATCAATTTCTCACACAGAAATCAATGCTGTACTAATCCTAACTCCTTCAAATAAAAAATAATCACAGGATGTGTTTATGTCTTCCAATTACCTTACTCCATCTGACCTCAAAACCATTCTCCACTCTAAACGCGCCAATATTTATTATCTGGAAAAATGCCGGGTGCAGGTGAATGGTGGGCGAGTGGAATATGTTACCAGTGAAGGTAAGGAGTCGTACTACTGGAATATCCCCATTGCGAATACCACGGCATTGATGTTGGGGATGGGAACATCCGTTACTCAGGCGGCGATGCGTGAATTTGCCCATGCCGGGGTGATGGTGGGCTTTTGTGGTACGGATGGCACGCCGCTGTATTCGGCAAATGAAGTTGATGTTGATGTCTCCTGGCTCAGTCCGCAAAGCGAATATCGTCCTACTGAATATCTTCAGCAGTGGGTTTCTTTTTGGTTTGCTGAAGATAAACGACTTGCCGCCGCGAAACGTTTTCAGTTAATCCGCCTGACACATATCGATAAGCACTGGACCAGCGCGAAAATGCAGCGTGAACACGCCTTTCAGCCTGATGCTAATGCACTGCAGATCCTACTAAATCGTACTCGTGAAGAAATAGACGCGGCAGAAAACCATACGCAGCTTATGCTCGTAGAGGCCAAATTGACCAAAGCACTCTACAAAATGGTGAGCCAAACCGTGGGCTATGGCGACTTTACTCGCGCAAAACGGGTCGGTGGGATTGATATGGCCAACCGCTTTCTCGATCAGGGTAATTATCTGGCTTATGGGCTGGCGGCAGTGGCGGCGTGGGTAACCGGGATCCCGCATGGTTTAGCAGTAATGCACGGTAAAACACGTCGCGGCGGCCTCGTTTTTGACCTTGCCGATCTGATTAAAGATGCCCTGGTTATGCCACAAGCATTTATTGCCGCAATGGCGGGAGAAGATGCTCAGGAGTTTCGTCAACGCTGCATCAATATCTTTCAACAAGCAGATGCGCTGGATGTCATGATCACCTCTTTGCAAGATACGGCCCAGGCACTGGCTAAGGGTGAACAATGAATGTACTGATTATCTCGCGCTGTACAAAAAACGCCCGCGTGGAAAGCTGCCGTATTATTGATCAGTTTGCTGAACGCACCGGTGATGCCGCATGGCAAACGGTGATTACTCTGGAAGGCGTTAATACACTCCGCCGTTTACTGCGCAAAACTGCCAGGCGAAATACCGCAGTGGCATGTCACTGGCTGAAAAAGAACGGGCAAATGGAGTTGATGTGGATTGTGGGTAATATTCGTCGTTTTAATGCACAGGGACGCGTTCCCACGAATCGAACAACCCAAACCAGCCTGGTGAACAAGGAAGAAAATCGCTGGCAATGCGCGGAGAGCATTGCGCTGCTGGCGGCTATCGCCGGGTTGTTTCATGATTTTGGTAAAGCAGGACGCAGCTTTCAGCAAAGCCTGACCCATAAGAGCGCACGAAGTTATCAACCTTACCGACATGAATGGATCTCATTGCGGCTTTTCCAGGCGTTTGTTGGTGAACAGCCAGACGATGTGTGGCTGGAGAAACTCGGGGAATTAACGGCAGATGATGAAGTTGCGATTCTTGAACGTCTACAAAAAGACACACCTCATTTTTCAAATAGTCCATTCAGTTCGCTGCAACCGCTAGCCAGGACGGTAGGTTGGCTGATCCTTTCCCATCATCGAATGCCGGAGAATCTTTCTTCACAGCCGGAACAATCATGCAAAGGGTGTGAAAGTTGGCTGGAGAAGCAACTGAATGCTGACTGGAATGCCGTTAACCACCGCAAAAATGACTGGACGCAACAGGATTTTGAGCAAGTCTGGCAGTTTCCATCAGGAACGCCGCTTCAAAGCGCGAGCTGGCGGGAAAAAGCGCGTCAGATTTCTCGCCGGGCAAGCAACGCGCTCGGTTTAAAGACATACGGGCAGATGGAACAGTTGTTCCCCTTACATATGGCGCGTTTTTGCCTGATGCTTGCCGATCACTACTATTCATCTAATGACGCGCAGCAAAAATGGCAGGACCCGGAATATATCGTCTGGGCAAATAGCGATCGCCAAAGTGGCACGCTCAAACAACGGGTAGACGAGCACCTTGTGGGCGTCGCGCATCATGCGTATCTGCTTGGGCGGCAACTGATGCACACACGGGCATCGCTTCCGGCAATTGCCCGACATAAAGGTTTTAGCCAGCGGGCCACAGATGTGAAATATCGCTGGCAAGATAAAGCCTGGGATGTGGCGCGAGCGCTACGTGAACGAAGTCGTGAAGAGGGATTTTTCGGCGTCAATATGGCCTCGACGGGGTGTGGTAAAACCTTTGCGAACGCCCGCATTATGTATGCACTTGCCGACGAGCGAGAAGGGTGCCGCTTTACCGTTGCGCTGGGATTGCGCACGCTAACCTTGCAAACCGGCGATGCTCTGCGCAGTCGGCTTGGACTGGGTGAGGATGAGCTGGCGGTACTGATTGGTTCGGCGGCAGTTAAGCAACTGTGGCAGCAGGAAAAAATAGACAATGATTGCGGAAGTGCTTCGCAAGAGCCGCCAACAGAGGAGCAACAGTTCGTTAAGTACGAAGGCAGTCTGCATACCGGGGCGCTGGAAAAATGGTTGAAGGATGACAGCAAACTTAAGGAGTTAGTGAGCGCGCCGATTCTGGTCTCGACGATTGATCATCTTATTTCCGCGACCGAGGGTGTGCGAGGCGGGAAACAGCTTCCGGCGATGTTGCGTCTGTTAACCAGCGATTTAGTGCTCGACGAACCTGATGACTTTGATATTGCCGATCTTCATGCGGTATGTCGCTTGATGAACTGGGCCGGGATGCTGGGAACGCGGGTATTACTTTCCTCGGCGACGCTACCTCAAGGGCTGATTCAGGCGTTGTTCGCGGCTTATCTCGCCGGGCGTAAAATGTGGCAGACGTCTTGTGGTACCAACGGCAGGCCCGTCAATATCTGCTGTGCCTGGTTTGATGAAAAAGATGCTGATGCAACGCAAATTTGCGACGGGCCTGGGTTTCGTGATGCACATGCAAAATTTGTTGCACGGCGAGCGGTGATGCTGGCTGAAAAAGAGCGACTGCATTTCGGACGTGTTGCTTCAATTTCATCTGCATCAAGCGCGATACAAGACGTTAGCGAAAGTGTGGCCCAGACGGTGCATACGCAAATGCTGAAGTTGCATCAGGCGCATCGCCAGCGACACGAAAGCGGTAAAACCGTTTCGCTGGGCCTGGTGCGCTTCGCGAATATCAATCCACTGGTTGCGGTGACTAAAGCCCTGATTGCCATTCCTTCACCAGAAGATGTCTGCATTCATTACTGTGTTTACCACTCCCGACATCCGCTGGCGGTGCGTTCAGATATTGAGAGGCGACTGGATCGCGCGTTTACTCGTCATAACGAACTCGATTTCTGGAACAACGAAGATATCGCAGATGCTTTACATAACCGTCCGGAATCACACCATCTGTTTGTGGTGTTGGGGACATCGGTTATCGAAGTGGGGCGTGACTGGGATGCGGACTGGGGAATTATCGAACCAAGCTCCATGCGTTCGATAATTCAATTTGCCGGACGTATTCAGCGCCACCGTAGAAATGTGCCGACCAGTGAGAATCTGGTTATTTTGCGTAGCAATATCAAATCATTGCAGAAAAAAGCCCCCGCATTTTGTAAGCCTGGTTTCGAAACAAAAGAACACTTGCTGAATAGCCACGATATTTGCGAACTGATTCCGATCGCGGACTACCGGACGATTAACGCCTTGCCGCGGATCCTGTCTGCCAATAATGCCAACAAACTGGCGGAGCTAGAACATAGTCGTTTATCCGCCGAATTGATGAGCAGTAAAAGCAAACATGTGGTGGCGGCGCAATGGTGGCGTGCACCGCTAAGCTGGAACGGCTGGATGCAGCGCCAGACGCCATTTCGTTATTCCCCTTTGCCGGAGGCGGTGTTTTTTCTGCATATGGATGATGAAGAAAGCGAAGCGCGTTTCTATTCCCGTACGGGCGACAACGAGCGTAAAGCGCAAGGAAATTTCAGGCGAGAAGAGGTGAGATGCGCCAGCGGCGTCGCTTGCTGGGGCGTGATGGATTACCAACACGTTTTGTTGAATTTAGCTGATAAGCAAAGTTGTGAGATAGCAAACGTTGGGGAAAAGTTTGCGGAAGTGAGAGTGCCGGCCAGTGAAGAAGATGCGGTCAATGACTGGCGTTATCACCCCTGGTTAGGTGTGTTTCGCAACCTGTGAAAAAATAAGGAGGGAATCTTTTGAACAATAATTTAGTGGATTTTATAACTGACTACATCGCTTCGCGAAGGCAACCCAAAATCGAAGCCTTTGAAAAAGAAGCAGCAAAGCGGTTGGAACAGGGCGAGGACGCCAGCATCATTGCTCTGGAGCGACAGGAACTTGAAGCACGCTACTTGCCACGTAACTGGTTAACGGATGCGGCGAAACGTGCCGGGCAAATCAAATTAGTCACTCATGGCGCTAAATTCAGTCATGGTGATTCTAAAGCCAGTAGCTTTTATCTGGAAACCTCCGCTAACGAAAGCTATTTAAACACGGCATCGTTGGCGAATGTCGCTACTGACGCGATTGGTAACGCCGCCGCACTTGACGTCGCAAAGTTGCTACAAACCGATGTGAACGGAGATTCACTGCTTGCCAGCCTGAAGCGTGGTGATTATCAGGTATTAAGTACGTTTGCAGAGGATAAAGCGCAACTGGAGCAGTGGGTAGCTGGGTTTAGCCAGGCATGGACAACTGGACGGCCTGCCAGCCATAAACTGGCAAAACAAATCTATTTCCCTGTTGCGGATGGTTATCATCTGCTCTGCCCGCTGTTTTCCAGTTCGCTGGCGCAGGCGATGTATGAAAAGCTAACCGCCGTTCGCTTTAGTGAGGAATCGAAAGCCATTCGCGATGCCCGCAAAGCAGGAAAATGGCACTCCCAGCCAGATATCTGGTTTCCTAATCTTGCCGAAATGCATTTTGGCGGCACAAAACCGCAGAATATTTCTTTGCTCAATAGTGTGCGTGGTGGCCGTGTCTGGCTGTTGCCGTCAATGCCGCCCACCTGGGCGACGCTGGATCGCGCACCACAAAACATGCGCAGTATTTTTTCCCTACGCGGCGATTTCAATCGGGCGGCTTCAGGCATCATAGCCCGGATGACTTACCTGCTGAAGGTTGACATAAATAATGTTCATATCCGAACTGCGCGGGCGAAATATATTGATGAGTTGATTGATCTGCTGTTCATGCAGGCCTCTTCATTTCAGCAAGAAAAATGGCAGGGATGGTCCGCGCAATCACCAGACTTACCTCGCCACCAACAACTTTGGCTGGATCCGTGGCGAAGCCTCTCAGATGAGACTTTCAAACAGGAGCGTGAGAAAAACGACTGGCAAGAGACGGTAGCCGATGATTTCGCGCGCTGGCTGAACTATCGCCTGAAAAAAGCCCATTTCGATGTCGGTGCTGTCGAGCAAAGGGAGTGGCGCAGTCAGTCCCTGTTTACTCAACGGATGCGTGAAATGGAAGCCGTTTTGCAGGAGGCGCTGAAATGAGTTATCTGCTCTTGTTACCCCATGTACGCATCGAAAACGCTAACGCCGTCTCCGGGTTGACCTGGGGATTCCCGTCGATGACCCATTTTCTCGGTTATGTTCATGCGCTTTCTCGAAAAGTCGTGGATGAATTTGGCGTAAGTTTTGACGGTTGTGCGGTAGTAAGCCATGAACAGCATATTCAGGCGTACAGCTCCGGGCGCGATTTTCAATTCGCTCTCACCCGTAACCCATTAACCAGAGAAGGTAAAACCGCCTCGTTCAATGAAGAGGGCCGTATGCACCTGACGGTTTCTCTGCTGGTTGAATGTAATGGCGAAATTACCAATGGTGAATATGGCAGAAAAGCCCTTTGCGACCATCTGAAAATGCTCTGCCAGAGCCATAAACTGGCGGGCGGCAGCATTGTTGACATGCGCGAACCGCAGCTTTTTCATGCGCCTGAAGATGAAAAGCAACTGCGTAAAATCATCTGGCGTTTAATGCCTGGCTATGCGCTTTACGATCGCAGTGAATGGCTGGCTGAACATCACCAACAACATCCCGATATATCGTTGCTTGATGCCTGGCTTGATTTTGCTGCCGTTAAATATCAGGCCGAATCTCCGGCAGAAGACAACAGCGCACAATGGGTATACCAGCCGAAGCCAATGCCTGGTTTCCTGGTACCGTTAATGTGTGGCTACCAACGCATTTCTCCTGTTTACGCACCCGGTGAAGTTGAAAATGCGCGCGATACCTCGACACCATTTGCCTTTGCCGAAGCCGTTTATGGCATTGGCGAATGGCGCGGATTACATCGTATTACTGGCTTGCAACCGCTGATGTGGCGTTACCGTACAACGGACACTGGCTACTATTGCTCGGCAATACCAGTCGTTGACGACCCTACGATTAATGAAGATGACGATACAGAATAAGGACATAATTATGGCAAAGGCCCCTGTAGCAGTAAAAACGGCGTCAGTACTGGCATTTGAGCGCAAACTGGCAACCTCTGACGCGGTGATGTACGCAGGTAACTGGCAAGGAAATGAATGGCAACCTATTGAGATTCAGGAGAAAGCCGTTCGCGGAACCATCTCCAATCGCCTGAAAGATGCAATTTCCAGTAATGAGTTAAAGCTGAATGCAGAAATCCAAAAAGCCAACTTGCAGCGGGTAGACGTGGCAGCGCTTCCGGTTGATGCGGATACGTTAAAAGTGATGTTTACGCTGCGCGTGCTGGGTAATTTATCCTCACCTTCAGTATGTAATGATATGACCTATCAGGAGGCGCTTTCCGGCGTTATTGAAGGTTATATCAGTGAACATGGCTTTAAAGAGCTGGCGCTTCGCTATGCCCTGAATCTGGCAAATGGTCGTTTTCTGTGGCGTAACCGTATCGGTGCCGAGCAAATTCAGGTGAAAGTCACCGCTAACGACAAATCATGGACTTTTAACAGCCATGACTTCTCTTTACGTCAATTTGAACAGGGCCAGAGTAGCGTCACAGAACTGGCGGCAACGATTGAACAAGGATTGAGCGGAAAAGAGTGGGTGATGCTTACCGTTGAAGCGCAGGTTCGCCTTGGTGCCGGGCAAGAAGTTTTCCCGTCGCAGGAGCTGGTACTCGACAGCAACAGTAGCAAAAAGTCGTGTGTTATATCAGGTAGCTGGCATTGCTGGTATCCACTCTCAGAAGATTGGCAATGCTTTACGTACCATCGATACCTGGCATCCAAAAGTGGATGAATTAGGTGCTATCGCCGTGGAACCTTACGGTTCTGTAACCAGTCGCGGTGTGGCCTGCCGTCAACCGAAAGAAAAACTCGATTTTTATACCTTACTGGACAATTGGGTGACCAAAGGGATGAAACCAGACGTTGAGCAGCAGCACTACGTGATGGCTGTGCTGATCCGCGGCGGTGTCTTTGGTGAGAAATCGGAATAAGGAGCTGCCAATGGATCACTACCTTGAGATCCGCGTTCTGCCAGATCCTGAATTTTCGAGCGAAATGTTGATGGCAGCGTTATTTGCCAAACTGCATCGGGCATTAGGTGCAAGAGGGCAAGGCGATATCGGCGTGAGTTTCCCGGACGTAAATGTTATGCCAGGAGCGCGTTTACGCTTGCATGGTAGCGCTCAGGCATTACAGGCGCTTGAAGCCTCAGCGTGGCGTAAAGGACTTACGGACTATTGCCAATGTTCACCTGTCACCCCCGTTCCAGACATAAAGGGCTGGCGAGTAGTAAGCCGTGTGCAGGTTAAAAGTAACCCCCAGCGTCTGTTAAGGCGTTCAGTGAAAAAAGGCTGGCTTACTGAAGAACAGGCGATTGAGCGACTGGCGACGCAAGCTGAACAGCGGACCGACTTACCTTTTCTTAATATGAAGAGTTTGTCGAGTCAGCAACAGTTCAAGTTGTTTATCCGACACGGGGAATTGCGTATAGAACCGGTTAAAGGGGTATTCAGTAGTTATGGATTAAGCGCAACCGCTACTATTCCCTGGTTTTGATTGGTTAGTTGTAATGTATAAAAGACCTGGCTTTACAGTCAGGTCTTTTTGTCTATTGAAAAGCCGATTTCTGGCTGGAAATAGAATAAAGAATTCAATGCCCTACACTTTCATCAGTATATGGATATTTATTTAAAACAAGCAATCCGCAATTAATTATACGTATTAATCTACCTTGTAATGACATCAAATAATGCCGAATAGTAAACAAGGTAAATGTTTTTGTGGGTATTTTTTTGCTGGTTATGTGTTTTTTATAATTTGATTTGAATCACGAAAACAACTTGTTTACATTGCGATAGCAAATGTAATTTGCGAAATTCATTTCCGAGAGGACAAAGACTCTTAATCACCTGGAATAAATTAGTTAAGGAATAGACTATGAAACGTTCAATTATTGCAGTTGCAGTATTATCTTCTCTTTTTATGAGCGCAGGGGCTTTTGCAGAAGGGAATCAACAGGGCGAGTTGATTATTACCGGTAAAGTTGCAGGAACTACTTGTCAATTTATCGACGGTAGTACTGCAACCATTGCTATGAACGAAATTGGTGCTGATCAATTTGAAAATGTAGCTGTTGGCAATACCGTTGATACTTATTCAAATACAACTACCGTGCCTCTAAAAGTTCAATGTGTTGGAGATAAAACGCCAAGAATTACGTTTTCCAGTTCTCAATTCATTGACTCTAATAACAATATTACGGTTAATACTGCTTCGGATAATGGCGCAGGGTTTGCTGTCTATTATGTTAATAATGGTAACGAAGAGAAAATCACAAAGGATGGTGTTATTGAATTAAATGGACAAGGTGTGGATGGTTTGTATACGCTTAACTTTAGTGCAAAATATGCAAAGTCTGGTGAAACAGTGACCCCGGGTGATGTTAAATCTGCCCTGACAATGACTGTCGTGACAGATTAATACCGTGTTTATCGGCGGCTTCGGTCGCCGATTTTCAATAACAAGGATTGTTATCATGAAAAAATTTATAGCCTTCTTGCTGGCCGGCATGGTCACGCCTGCGTGGGGGGGTGGTCTATATCTACGGCACTCGTGTTATTTATCCAGAACAGAAAAAAGAGATTACCGTTCAGTTAATGAATGAAGGTAATCGTAGCGCCCTGGTTCAGTCATGGATTGATGATGGCGATACCAGCCTACCCCCAGAAAAAATTCATGTTCCGTTTGTGTTGACGCCACCGGTCGCTCACGTAAAAGGGGGGGAAGGGCAACAACTCAAAATCAAAAAAATTGGCGAATACACTACCAAAAGATCGCGAAAGCCTGTTCTTCCTCAATGTGCTAGACATCCCACCTAATTGCCCCGAATTAGAAGATAAGAATGGCATTAAATTCGCCATGCAAAACCGTATTAAATTTATCTACCGCCCTGAAGGGCTTACTGGCGTGGATAAAGAAAGTTTTCGTCGTCTGAGTATTAAACATGCCAATGGCGGTGTTAATATCAAAAACAACTCCGCAAACTGGATAACTATTCCTGAGTTTACCGGGAATGCAAAGATAAATAAGGAAACGTTGTTATTAGCCCCCTGGTCAGATAAGACTATAACCACAGCCTCAGCCATCAATCAATATACAATTACACTTATTGATGATAATGGAAACTATTTGAGTGAAAAAGTAAAAACCGTCAAATAGATCAGGGATTGATTATGTCTAAACTTAATTCTATTACGCTGGCTATTCTGTCGGTGTTGGCTACTTCGCCTGCATGGGCGGAAGATGAAACATTGACACCCATTTTATGATTGGCGGATTAAATGGGGAAAAAATTTCTGACTATCATATTGATAGTGATAAGCCGATGCCCGGTATCTATGATATGGATGTTTACCTGAATAATCAGTGGCGCGGACACTATAATGTCGATATTAAAGACGATCCGGATGCAACATGTTTATCCTGGGAGCAGTTAAAGCAAATAGGTATCCTCACAGAAGGCATTAATATCGATAAAAGCGTAGAATGTGTACCACTTCGGGAAGCGGTACAGGGCGGCAGCGTTGACTATGATATTGGGCATTTTAACCTGAAGTTAAGTGTACCCCAGGCCTATGTCGTTGAGTATGAACGCGGATATGTCCCGCCTGAGGCATGGGATCGCGGGATTAACGCATTATATACGTCTTATTATGCCAGTCAGTATTACAGTAATTATAAGCACGGTGGAGATAATAAAAATAGCTATTTAAACCTGAATAGTGGTTTGAATCTTCTGGGCTGGCAGTTGCATTCAAATACCAATTATACGAAAAGTGACGAGAGCAGCGGTAAATGGAAGAGTAACACGTTATATCTGGAGCGCGGAATTCCACAAATTCTTGGCACATTGCGTGCTGGTGAAATGTATACCGGTTCTGATGTTTTTGATTCCGTGCGTTTTCGCGGTGTACGCCTGTGGCGCGATATGCAGATGTTGCCGAACTCTAAACAGAATTTTACTCCAGTGGTGCGTGGTGTTGCCCAAAGTAACGCACTTGTCACTATCGAACAAAATGGCTTTGTGGTTTACCAGAAAGAGGTTCCGCCAGGTCCATTCGCCATTGATGATTTGCAACTTGCTGGTGGTGGTGCAGATCTGGAAGTAACCGTTAAAGAAGCTGACGGTTCGGTGTCGCGTTATCGTGTACCTTATTCATCTGTGCCAAATATGTTGCAACCGGGCGTTTCGAAATATGAATTTGCTGCCGGACGTAGTCGTATTGAGGGAGCCAGCGATCAGTCAGATTTTATTCAGGGAAGCTATCAGTATGGCCTTAATAATTTGCTGACACTCTATGCTGGCACGCAGTTGTCTGATAATTACTCATCGTTTGTTCTCGGCACGGGATGGAATACACCGATTGGTGCTGTATCGGTTGATTTTACCCATTCCCACAGTGAACAAGATAACGGTGATGTGTTTAATGGTCAAAGTTATCAAATTGCCTGGAACAAATATCTCTCTCAAAGTGGAACGCAATTTTCGCTGGCGGCCTGGCGTTATTCTTCTCGAGATTATCGTACTTTTAACGATCACGTGTGGGCAAATAACAGGAAAAGCTATAATCGAGAAGATGACTCAGTTTATGATATCGCCGACTATTATCAGTACGATTTTGGTCGTAAGAACAGCTTTTCTGTAAATATAAACCAGTCATTACCGGAAAATTGGGGATATCTGTCGGTCAGCGGTCAATGGCGGGATTATTGGGAACGCAGCGGGACAGGGAAAGATTATCAACTCAGCTATTCGAACTCCTGGGAACGCCTTAGTTATACCTTGTCTGTTAGCCAGACCTATGATGAAGATAACCGCGAAGATAGACGCATTAACTTATATTTCTCAATTCCCTTCTCGTGGGGCGATGGAATCACTGAAAAACGACGAGATTTATTTGTTTCTAACTCAACCACTTTTGATAAAGACGGCTATCGGTCGAATAATACCAGCCTCAGCGGTGTGGCGGGGAGTCGCGATCAGTTCAGCTACGGGGCTAACTTAAGCCATCAACACCAGGGCAGCGAAACAACAGCAGGTGGAAACCTGACCTGGCGTGCGCCATTGGCGACTATTGGTGGCAGCTATAGCCAGTCGAAAAGATATCAACAGGTTAGCGGTAATATTCAAGGCGGTTTAGTCGCGTGGTCGGACGGGGTGGCACTGGCTCCCAGACTTTCCGATACGTTCGCCATCGTCAAAGCGCCGGGACTGGAGGGGGCAGCGGTGCAGGGATATCGTTACCTGACAACGGATAGCAGAGGCTACGCTATTTATGACAACCTGACGCCGTATCGTGAAAATACGTTGATGTTGGATATTGCCGACAGTAAAAGCGATGTGGCGCTACTGGGTAACCGTAAAAACAGCGTTCCTTATCGTGGTGCGGTAGTGATGACGCAGTTTGAGACTGATAAACGCAAACCCTGGTATTTCATCTCCCAACGACCTGATGGCTCTCCGTTGCCGTTTGGTTATGAGGTTGAAGATGAAAGCGGCAACAATGTGGGCTTAGTAGGACAGGGAAGCCGGATATTTATTCGCACCAATGATGTTCCCGCGTCGATTCGCGTCTCGGTTAATAAACAGCAGGAACAATTCTGCACTATTACCTTTGATAACGTTATTGATGAGAATAAAGTTTATATTTGTCGTTAAGGGATTTGTTTATGAAGAAATATTGGTTTTTGTTTCTACTGGCTTTGCCTTTTTTGGGGCAGGCTAAATGTACTATCAACGGAAATTCTACTGCAATACAGGGAGTTAATTTAGACTTAACTGCGGGAAATGCAACGGTTACATTTTCTCCTAATCTGACGGGGGAATTCACATGTAATTCGGCTCAAGATAAGGTGAATGTGCTTAAAACATTAGATAATTATGTTGTAGAGATGAAAGAAAATCAAAACAGCAATCAATCAATTTATATTAAGTTTAATCTTGATGTCGGAGATGGATTTCCTGTTGACACGGGAGATAGGAAAACTTATTCAGTTAACGATACTATTAATAATAAAAGTATAGCATTAACAGCTTCATATATAAAATCGCCTGAAAGTAATGCGAATGTTCAAACAGTATATTCTAATTCATTCATCTTGAATGCTCCGGCGGTTGTCTTTCCATTTGAAAATGGTTCAGCAACTAATTTTTGCTATCAAAACATTATCTTTTATTTTATATGTTTGGTGAGCAATAGGTTACCAACAGATGCTGCTTATCAACAGAATTTAAATGTTAATATAACAAAACACAAACCTACAACCTGTAGTTTCTCGCAACCGACTTACGAAATAAGAATGCCAGAAACAACGATAAGTGAGATGCAATCTGCCAATAACACAAAATCAGGTTCTATAGATCTGGTTTTAAATTGTGACAGTGTTTATAACGTCACGACTAATCCAGTGACTTTTAAAGTTGCGCGCGGAGAATGGGATGATAGTGGAACCATTCTGAAAAACACATCGCTTAATGGTGCTAAGGGGGTTGGGTTCCAGATTTATAATGGTAACGAAACGACACCGCTAAAGCTGGGTGATACTCTGATGAACAAACTAACTAAAATGGCGGCCATTGAGAATCAGTACACCTTCCCGATTACCGCGAAATATGTCCGCGTGAATGAGGAAGCACTACAGCCAGGAGAAGTCCAAAGCAAAGCCATATTTGCCGTATCCTACGACTAGTGGGTATAGTAATCAGCCACTGATTTTCACGTACTTTCGAAGAGGAAGTACGTGTTTTTTATTTAAGGCACATCAATGTGAAAAAAAAGCCCGTACTTTCGTACGAGCTCTTCTTAAAATATGGCGGTGAGGCGGGGATTCGAACCCCGGATACGTTGCCGTATACACACTTTCCAGGCGTGCTCCTTCAGCCACTCGGACACCTCACCAAATTGTTTTGCTGCCTGACCTCATGGGTGGCAACGGGGCGCTACTATAGGGAGTTGGAGTAAAACGGTCAAGAAGAATTTATAGAGATTGATTCGTTTGGTTACGCAATGAACACGCTGTTTGCGTGACGGAGATTATGACCGTATGTGTTCTGTTCAATTGTTTATCAAAAGCTATGCATAAAATATGAGATTGAAGAAGTACCAAATCGACCCTTTTTTTAGGTTGAAATGTAACTCATTGATTTTGTTTATTGCTATTTTGAAGTCTGGAAAAAGGGTTTGAATCTGCGATTTTGTAAGTTTTAACAGTAAATCAATCGGATAGTCTGCTATTATTCCAGTTCACTGCCGTACAGGCAGCTTAGAAAAACGCGTTCTGGCGATGTTTTTATCGTGCTGAGTTCACTGCCGTACAGGAGCTTAGAAACAACATGTCCGCCGCCGTCGCGTTTAAATACAGTTCACTGCCGTACAGGCAGCTTAGAAAGCAGCAAAAATCATGATCGTGGTGCCGATCAAGTTCACTGCCGTACAGGCAGCTTAGAAATGCGACGGCTGCATCATCATCTGGCTGGCTGGGTTCACTGCCGTACAGGCAGCTTAGAAATCACTTCGTGACCCCATCCACCTTTGCCAAGTGTTCACTGCCGTACAGGCAGTTTTCAAACTTAACACACCATCCTCCAGTATTTATTCCCCTTGACCCCAAACGCAAAAAAGGCCGGTTAAACCGACCTTTTACTCGTTCTTTCTCTTCGCCCATCAGGCGGTAAAACAATCAGCGACTACGGAAGACAATGCGGCCTTTGCTCAGGTCGTACGGGGTCAGTTCAACAGTCACTTTGTCGCCCGTCAGGATGCGGATGTAGTTTTTGCGCATTTTACCGGAGATGTGTGCAGTAACCACGTGACCGTTTTCTAACTCTACGCGGAACATGGTATTAGGCAACGTTTCAAGAACGGTACCTTGCATTTCAATATTGTCTTCTTTGGCCATCTAATCCTCTGGGGTATCACTACCGTAATTTGAACCGGCAAGATAATGCCGAAGTTCTGTAAATAAGTAAAGATTTGTGCGCTAATTCGCAACAAACAGGTTTGGCACATAACTCCGAAAACACACGGCTAAGCCGCACTATAAGCGCAACGTATAAGGGAGCGGTGAGATAAACGGTGGGCGTTACCTGACGCGAAAAATTCCTTATCGGCAGCGGAGTAATGAGCATAACCAACTCTGCGACCGCAATTATAACACTCTGGGGAGAAATGTGCCGAAAACATTCATTCTTGTGGTGAAAACAATCGCCGTGGTACCCAGAAATTATTTGGTAACCGTTCGGGGCGCAGTTGATTGAGATAATTGAGGTAATCCCGGCGAGGGATTTCGCAGGCACCAAGCGAGGCCGTATGGTCATTTAATACCTGGCAGTCGATAAGCTTACCGCCGTGGCGGATAAATTCGTCACAAAACACCAGGAGCGCCGTTTTCGAGGCATTCTCCATGCGGCTGAACATCGACTCGCCACAAAACAGTGTTCCCTGCGCTACGCCGTACATGCCGCCGACAATTTCGCCTTCACGCCACACTTCTATGGAATGGGCATGGCCCAACTCGTGAAGACGATGGTAGGCTTCGACGACGTCACGCGTAATCCAGGTCCCTTCTTCGCGATCGCTGGCGCAGCTTCAATGACCTGACCAAACGCGTAATTCAGCGTGACGCGATAGGGAGAGCGCTTATGAAAACGTTTCATGCTGCGGCTGATATGCAGTGATTCTGGCCATAAAACCGCACGTGGATCAGGCGACCACCAGAGAATAGGATCGCCCGGAGAAAACCACGGGAAAATACCGCGCTGATAAGCCATGAGTAGCCGAGCAGGGCTAAGATCGCCTCCCAGCGCCAGCAGACCGTTAGGCTCACGTAATGCGCCTTCCGGGGAAGGGAAGGCTATTGAATGGCGAGAAAGCTGAACCAGGCGCATGACTGCAAAACTCCACTACGCAAGTCGGATCGTTCAATAATAGCTTACAAACCCTGCTTAAACTGGTAATAACGCCCCTGTCTGGCAAGCAGTTCTGCATGGGTACCTTGTTCAATAATTTGCCCGTTGTCCATCACTATTATTTGCTGAAAATGTGAAAGTCCACGCAGCCGATGTGTAACCATCAATAGCGTTTTCTCACGCATCATTTCAGCCAGTAATTCGAGGATCTGACTTTCAGTCGTGGCATCTAAGCCTTCGGTTGGTTCATCCAGCAATACTAACGGCGCATCGTGCAATAGCGCACGGGCGATAGCCAGACGACGCAGTTCGCCGCCGGAAAGCTGACGTCCGCCTTCTCCCAACCAACTGTTGAGCCCTGTGTCTTCGAGTAGTTTCTCCAGACCGACGCGACGGAGAATTTCAGCAAGAGTCTCATCAGTAGCGCCAGGTGCGGCGAGTAACAGATTATCGCGCAGTGTGGCGCTAAACAGATGCACTCGCTGCGGCACAACGCTGATGGTCTGGCGCAATGTCGATTCATTCAGGTCAGAGATCGGGCTGCCGTTAAGCAAAATCTCACCCTGTTGCGGGTCCCATGCACGGGTTAGCAGTTGTAACAACGTTGATTTGCCGCATCCGGTTCGCCCGAGAATCGCAATATGTTCTCCGGCGTTTGCCTGAAGAGAAATCCCTTTAAGCGCTTGTTGGGATTGTTCCGGATAAGTGAACGCAACATCCCGTAACGTCAGGGAAACCTGCTCAGGAACGGCGGACTGAGTATCCGGGAAGGTCACTTCTGGTTTTTGGTCCGTTAAGTCAGTGATACGCACGGCAGAAGCAATAACTTGCCCCAGATGCTGAAATGCACTTGTCACCGGGGCCAGGGCTTCGAATGCAGCCAATGCACAGAAGACAAACAGCGCAATTAACGCGCCTGGCTGGCTATTACCGCCAACGCCGCCGGAGGCCATCCATAGCATCAGAATCACCGCCAGCGCGCCAATCAACAGCATAATTGCCTGCGAGAGCGCGGTCAGTTCGGACTGACGACGCTGCGCTTCCAGCCACTGAATTTCGGTGTTCTCTAACTGCGTACGATAACGATCGCTGGCACCAAAAATGGTCAGTTCAGCTTGCCCTTGCAGCCAGGCGGTTAACTGTTGGCGATACTGACCGCGAAGATGGGTAAGGTTTTGCCCGGTGCTTTTCCCCGCTCGATAAAACAGCGGCGGCATCAGGAAAAGCGTCAGCAACATAATGCCGCCCAGCGTGAAGGCGAGGGTGAAATCAAGAAAACTTAACCCGACAGTCACCACAATAATTACCACAAAAGCCCCTACCAGCGGTGAGATAACGCGCAAGTACAGATGATCGAGCGTATCAACATCGGCGACGACGCGGTTGAGCAATTCGCCCTGGCGATAGCGGGCCAGCCCGGCAGGGGAGAGAGGCAACAGCTTGCTGAAGGTGTAAATGCGCAAATGCTGCAACACGCGGAAAGTCGCGTCGTGACTTACCAGACGTTCAAAATAACGCCCGGCAGTGCGGGTGATTGCCGCGCCACGTACACCTGCGGCAGGCAGCATGTAGTTAAAGCTGTACAGCCCTGCAACTCCCGCCACTGCCGAAGCGGAGAGGAACCAACCAGAAAGCGTCAACAAGCCGATACTGGCGAGCAGTGTGACAATTGCCAGCACAATACCAAGGCTTAACATCCACTTATGACGCTTATATAGAGCCAGATAAGGAAGCAACGCGCGCATTTAAATCTCCTCCTGACGGTGGGCCAGCAACGTGGCGAATGGACCGTTAGCCACGCTTAAATCAGCGTAACAACCTTGCTCGATAATTTGGCCATCCTGCATCACCCAAATGACATCCCAGTCGGCGAGATCTTCTAACTGGTGGGTGACCATCAGCGTTGTCTGGCGCTGCGAGGCAGCGTTTAGCGCCTGCATCACACGCTGCTCGCTATGTGCATCGAGGCTGGCTGCAGGTTCATCCAGTAATAACAGTGAGCAGGGATGAAGTAATGCACGCGCTACGGCCACACGTTGTGCCTGACCTACGGAAAGGCGGGCTGCCTGATCGCCCACGGGAGTATCGATGCCTTGCGGCAGGAGCGGCAGAAACTCACTGACCCAGGCGTTATCCAGGGCCATTTGTAACTCTTGCTCGCTGGCATCCGGTCGTGCCAGCAGCACATTGTCTCGTACTGTTGCCGCGGGTAATTGCGGATTTTGGCCAACCCATGAGAGATATTTTCGCCATGATTCCGGAGATAAATCCCGCAATTCAATGCCGTTGATCTGCAGCGAGCCTTGATAAGAGAGAAAACCGGAAAGCGCATTTAATAGTGAACTTTTCCCGGATCCGCTTCGTCCCACCAGTACCGCACGTTTGCCTGCAGGTAGTGTAAAGTTCAGCGGGCCAGCCAGTGTTTTACCTTCAGGCGATGTGATAAACAGATCTTTGGCTTCAATGGTCACTGGTTCGGTAGACGTTAACTCAACGTCACCACGCTGTGGATGGGCGAGCGGTGTTTCCATAAAAGTTTTCAGGCTGTCAGCCGCGCCAACAGCCTGGGCTTTGGCATGATAAAACGTGCCGAGATCACGTAACGGCTGGAAAAACTCGGGGGCGAGGATCAACGCAAGGAAGCCCGCAGACAACGTCACGCCCGTGCTGTAGTGACCGAAATCCAGCTCACCAAGATAAGAGAAACCAAAATACACCGCGACCAGGGCAATCGACAGCGAGGTAAAGAATTCAAGAATACCGGAGGATAAAAACGCCAGGCGTAATACTTCCATGGTCCGTTGGCGAAAATCTTCCGAAGCCGAACGGATACTTTCAATTTCAGCCTCGCCACGACCAAAAATACGCAGGGTTTCCATGCCGCGCAGACGATCGAGAAAATGCCCGCTTAAGCGAGCAAGCGCGAGAAAGTTGCGTCGGTTAGCATCGGCAGCACCCATCCCAACTAAAGCCATAAACAACGGAATTAACGGTGCAGTGCCGAGTAAAATAAGTGCCGCGGCCCAGTTAGAAGGAAAAATTGCGACGACAATCAGTAGTGGCACTGAGACTGCCAGCGCCATTTGCGGTAGGTAGCGAGCGTAGTAATCATGCATATCGTCAATTTGCTCGAGCACCAGCGTCGCCCAGCTCCCCGCAGGTTTGCCCTGAATCCAGGCAGGCCCCGCCTGCTGCAAACGGTCAAGAACCTGGCGGCGGATGGCAAAACGAATATGTTGCCCGGCGTGATAGCCACCCGTTCGCGTAACCAGACCACCCATGCACGCAGCACAAAGGTCATCACCAGCAAGGTAAAGGGAAGCAGCAAGGCTTCTCGGGGGATGTTCTCCATGATCATATGTTGCAGAATTCGCGCCATAAACCAGGCCTGGGCAATTATTAATATGCCGCTCACAAAGCCCAGCAGACGAGAAATATTCAGCCAACGTTGGGAGATGACGCTTTGCTGTTTTAACCAGCGGGTTAACTCTTTTTGACGGGATTTATTCATTGCACGCTTAGCAGGTGAGTTATCAGAATTATTTGCAGAGCAATGTTACAACGGGGAAAAAATAAAGGCGACCCATAGTCGCATGGTGTCGCCTTCTTTACTTTTGTTACTGATTTGTAAAATTATTTTGCATCAGCTAAACCGTCGAGGTAGCGTTCCGCATCAAGTGCTGCCATGCAGCCTGTACCGGCAGAAGTAATGGCCTGGCGATAAATATGATCCATCACGTCACCTGCGGCAAAGACGCCCGGAATGCTGGTCTGGGTGGCATTACCATGAATACCCGACTGCACTTTGATGTAGCCGTTTTCCAGTTCCAGTTGTCCTTCAAAAATAGCCGTGTTCGGACTGTGACCGATAGCAACAAACAGACCAGCAACGTCGAGAGACTCGATATTATCGCTGTTTTGCGTATCGCGCAGACGAACGCCAGTGACGCCCATCTGATCGCCGATCACTTCTTCCAGCGTACGGTTGGTGTGCAGAATGATGTTGCCGTTCTCCACTTTGTCCATAAGACGCTTAATGAGGATTTTTTCCGCACGGAAACCATCGCGGCGGTGGATCAAATGTACTTCGGAAGCGATGTTAGACAGATACAGCGCCTCTTCAACTGCAGTATTGCCGCCGCCGATAACCGCCACTTTTTGGTTGCGATAGAAAAATCCATCGCAGGTTGCACAGGCAGAAACCCCACGGCCTTTAAAGGCTTCTTCAGAGGGCAGGCCGAGATAGCGTGCAGAAGCCCCGGTGGCAATAATCAGCGCATCGCAGGTATATTCGCCATTATCGCCAGTCAGGCGGAACGGACGATTCTGCAAATCCACTTTATTAATGTGGTCAAAAATAATTTCAGTTTCAAACTTGGTAGCATGTTCATGCATGCGTTCCATGAGTAACGGGCCGGTCAGATCATTTGGATCTCCTGGCCAGTTTTTCTACTTCAGTGGTCGTCGTCAGCTGGCCGCCTTTTTCCATGCCGGTAATCAGCACCGGTTGCAGGTTGGCGCGTGCCGCGTAGACAGCAGCGGTATATCCCGCCGGGCCTGAGCCCAGGATAAGCAGTTTACTGTGTTTGGTCGTGCCCATGAGATCCCCATAGTTGTTGGCAGACAATGGGCAGGATTGTAGGGAATTTACAGACGTAAAAAAAGAGTATGACGATTTTGTTAACGATTTGTGCAATCGTCAAAAGCGATAATCGTGTCAAATTCTCCCGTCATTATCACGTCTGCTACTTAATTTTTCCGGTTTATAAGCCGATTAAATGATGATTAAACGTCACTGTTAATGAATAACTGGCATGTTGTACTAAAAAACGATGTTTTGCTTTGACAATCACCTGGTGTTTTGCGAAAACATTCGAGGAAGAAAAAAACAGTATTGTTATGTGCGCATAATCATGCATGTAAATACCATGTTTACCGTGCTAGTGAAATCTACGCATGGCGTGGACAGACGCCATTCGTGATGTCGATAGCTGCCTCAAGGCAACGGTCTTCTCACCGTAGACCCAGGCATTGCGAGCCGTGAATCTTAATGATTTCGGTCTATCGTGACAGGTAGCGACTCTGAACAGTGATGTCTTCAGGGTCAGACAGGAGTAGGGAAGGAATACAGAGAGACAATAATAATGGTAGATAGCAAGAAGCGCCCTGGCAAAGATCTCGACCGTATCGATCGTAACATTCTTAATGAGTTGCAAAAGGATGGGCGTATTTCTAACGTCGAGCTTTCTAAACGTGTGGGACTTTCCCCAACGCCGTGCCTTGAGCGTGTGCGTCGGCTGGAAAGACAAGGGTTTATTCAGGGCTATACGGCGCTGTTGAACCCGCATTATCTGGATGCATCACTTCTGGTATTCGTTGAGATTACTCTGAATCGTGGCGCTCCGGATGTGTTTGAACAATTCAATACTGCTGTGCAAAAACTTGAAGAAATTCAGGAGTGTCATTTAGTATCCGGTGATTTCGACTACCTGTTGAAAACACGCGTGCCGGATATGTCAGCTTATCGTAAGCTGCTAGGGGAAACCCTGCTGCGTCTGCCTGGCGTCAATGACACACGGACATATGTTGTTATGGAAGAAGTCAAGCAGAGTAATCGTCTGGTTATTAAGACGCGCTAACACGGAACAGGTGCAAAATAAGCGTATTTTGATTACACTCCTGTTAATCCATACAGCAACAGTACTGGGGTAACCTGGTGCTGTTGTCCGTTTTAGCATCGGGCAGGAAAAGCCTGTAACCTGGAGAGCCTTTCTTGAGCCAGGAATACACTGAAGACAAAGAAGTCACATTGACAAAGTTAAGCAGCGGGCGCCGACTTCTGGAGGCGTTGCTGATTCTTATTGTCCTGTTTGCCGTCTGGTTGATGGCAGCCTTATTAAGCTTTAACCCTTCGGACCCCAGCTGGTCGCAAACGGCCTGGCATGAGCCTATCCATAATTTAGGCGGGACGCCTGGCGCGTGGCTGGCAGATACGCTGTTCTTCATTTTTGGCGTGATGGCTTACACCATCCCGGTCATTATTGTTGGCGGCTGTTGGTTTGCCTGGCGTCATCAGTCCAGCGATGAGTACGTTGACTATTTCGCCGTTTCACTACGAATTATTGGCGTGCTGGCGCTTATCCTTACGTCCTGTGGCCTTGCGGCAATCAACGCGGACGACATCTGGTATTTTGCCTCCGGTGGTGTAATCGGTAGTTTATTAAGCACTACGCTGCAGCCGCTGTTGCACAGCAGTGGTGGGACCATTGCGCTGCTCTGTGTTTGGGCGGCTGGCCTGACGCTGTTTACCGGCTGGTCCTGGGTGACCATTGCCGAAAAACTGGGGGGCTGGATTTTAAACCTCCTCACTTTCGCCAGTAACCGCACTCGTCGCGATGATACCTGGGTTGATGAAGAAGAGTATGAAGACGACGAAGAGTATGAAGACGAAAAAAACGGCAAACAGCATGAATCGCGCCGTGCTCGTATTCTTCGTGGCGCGTTAGCGCGTCGTAAACGTCTGGCGGAAAAATTCATCAATCCGATGGGGCGGCAAACAGACGCTGCATTGTTCTCGGGTAAGCGGATGGATGATGAAGACGACATTACCTACACTGCGCGCGGCGTAGCCGCTGATCCTGATGATGTCCTCTTTTCGGGCAACCGTGCAACGCAGCCAGAATATGACGAATACGATCCATTATTAAACGGTGCACCAATTACCGAACCTGTTGCTGCAGTTGCTGCTGCTACCACGGCGACGCAAAGCTGGGCTGCTCCGGTTGGGCCTGTTACTCAGACGCCGCCTGTTGCGTCGGTTGATGTTCCACCTGCTCAACCTGCTGTTGCCTGGCAGCCTGCGCCAGGGCCGCAAACGGGCGAGCCGGTCATTGCTCCAGCGCCGGACGGTTATCCGCAACAACCTGTGCAGTCACAGCAGCCATATTATGCGCCAGCTGCGGAACAACCTGTTCAACAACCATATTATGCGCCAGTGCCTGAACAGTCGGTTCAGCAGCCATATTATGCGCCTGCTGCAGAACAACCTGTTCAACAACCCTATTATGCACCAGTGCCTGAACAACCAGTGGCTGATAACGGGTGGCAAGCCGAGGGGACACAATCCACTTTTGCGGCGCAGTCTACATACCAGCCTGAGCAAACCTACCAGCAGCCAGCCGTTCAGGAGACGTTGCGTCAACAGCCGCAACCGGTTGAACAGCCGCCTGTTGTAGAACCTGAACCGGTTGTTGAAGAAACAAAACCTGCGCGTCCGCCGCTTTACTACTTTGAAGAAGTTGAAGAGAAGCGTGCGCGCGAACGTGAGCAGCTCGCCGCCTGGTATCAGCCTATTCCTGAACCAGTTAAAGAACCTGAGCCTGTTAGACCTGTTCAGTCAGCTAAATCTGTTCAGTCATCGCCGACTGCTGCCGCAGTCCCTCCGGTAGAAGCCGTGGCTGGTGTTTCGCCGCTGGCATCGGGCGTGAAGAAAGCGACTCTGGCGACGGGGGCCGCAGCAACGGTTGCTGCACCTGTTTTTAGCCTGGCAAATAGCGGTGGACCTCGACCACAAGTGAAAGAGGGGATAGGCCCGCAGTTGCCACGACCAAAGCGTATTCGTGTTCCGACTCGTCGTGAACTGGCATCGTATGGCATTAAACTACCTTCACAACGAGCCGCCGAAGAGAAAGCTCGCGAAGCGCAGCGCAATCAATACGATTCTGGCGATCAGTATAACGATGATGAAATCGATGCGATGCAGCAAGATGAGTTGGCACGTCAGTTTGCCCAGGCACAGCAGCAACGCTATGGTGAACAGTATCAGCATGATGCGCCAGTTAACCCTGAAGATGAAGATGCAGCGGCGGAGGCTGAACTGGCTCGTCAGTTTGCCCAGACTCAGCAGCAACGTTATTCCGGTGAACAACCTGCGGGAGCAAATCCATTCTCGCTGAATGATTTTGAATTTTCACCGATGAAAGCGTTGGTGGATGATGGCCCACACGAGCCACTGTTTACGCCCATTGTTGAACCACAGCAACCGGTAGCGCCGCAGCAGCAGTATCAGCAGCCACAGCAACCGGTAGCGCCGCAGCAGCAGTATCANCAGCCGCAGCAGCCAGTAGCGCCGCAGCCGCAATATCAGCAGCCGCAGCAACCGGTAGCGCCACAGCCGCAGGATACCCTGCTTCATCCGTTGTTAATGCGCAACGGTGATAGCCGTCCGTTGCATAAACCAACGACGCCACTACCCTCGCTGGATTTGCTGACACCACCGCCAAGCGAAGTTGAGCCAGTAGATACCTTTGCGCTTGAGCAAATGGCGCGTCTGGTAGAAGCACGGCTGGCCGATTTCCGCATTAAAGCTGATGTGGTCAATTATTCACCAGGGCCTGTAATCACCCGTTTTGAGTTGAACCTGGCGCCGGGCGTAAAAGCAGCACGTATTTCTAACCTGTCACGCGACCTTGCCCGTTCATTGTCGACCGTGGCGGTGCGCGTGGTTGAAGTCATTCCTGGCAAACCTTACGTAGGTCTGGAGTTGCCGAACAAAAAACGCCAAACCGTTTATCTGCGCGAAGTGCTGGATAACGCGAAGTTCCGTGATAACCCATCGCCGCTGACGATTGTTTTGGGTAAAGATATCGCAGGCGATCCGGTCGTAGCCGATCTGGCTAAAATGCCTCACTTGCTGGTTGCGGGGACCACTGGTTCCGGTAAGTCGGTGGGAGTAAACGCCATGATCCTGAGCATGCTCTATAAAGCGCAGCCGGAAGATGTTCGTTTCATTATGATCGACCCGAAAATGCTGGAGCTTTCGGTTTATGAAGGCATCCCGCATCTGTTAACGGAAGTCGTTACCGACATGAAAGATGCTGCCAACGCTCTGCGCTGGTGCGTAAATGAAATGGAACGCCGTTATAAGCTGATGTCGGCCCTGGGAGTGCGTAATCTTGCGGGGTATAACGAAAAAATTGCTGAAGCGGACCGAATGATGCGTCCGATTCCAGACCCGTACTGGAAGCCAGGTGACAGTATGGATGCCCAGCATCCAGTGCTGAAAAAAGAGCCGTAACATTGTAGTGCTGGTGGATGAATTTGCCGACCTGATGATGACGGTAGGTAAAAAAGTGGAAGAGTTGATTGCGCGTCTGGCGCAAAAAGCCCGTGCCGCAGGTATTCACCTCGTGCTGGCAACGCAGCGCCCTTCGGTGGATGTTATTACGGGGCTGATTAAAGCGAACATTCCAACCCGTATAGCCTTTACTGTATCCAGCAAGATCGACTCACGTACCATTCTTGATCAGGCTGGCGCGGAATCACTGCTTGGTATGGGGGATATGCTTTACTCCGGGCCGAACTCAACCATGCCGGTACGTGTCCATGGTGCTTTTGTTCGCGATCAGGAAGTTCATGCCGTGGTGCAGGACTGGAAAGCGCGTGGTCGTCCGCAGTATGTAGATGGCATCACCTCCGACAGCGAAAGCGAAGGCGGAGCTGGTGGTTTCGACGGTGCTGAAGAACTGGATCCGCTGTTCGATCAGGCGGTGGCGTTTGTCACTGAAAAACGCAAAGCGTCTATTTCTGGTGTTCAGCGTCAGTTCCGCATCGGTTACAACCGTGCAGCACGCATTGTTGAACAGATGGAAGCGCAAGGGATCGTCAGCGAGCAGGGACACAACGGTAATCGTGAAGTGCTGGCCCCGCCACCGTTTGACTAATTAGTGCATCGTAGGCCGGATAAGACGCGATAGTGTCGCATCCGGCACTCTATCAACTGAAAATTCAGTATTTTCTTCTTTCCTCAAGCTGATTATTAGCCTGGAATAGAGAGTAGAGGGAACTCCCGATCGGGAGTGACGTAATTTGAGGAACAATGATGAAAAAAATTGCCATCACCTGTGCATTACTCTCAAGTTTAGTGGCGTCCAGTGTTTGGGCTGATGCCGCAAGCGATCTGAAAAGCCGTCTGGATAAAGTCAGCAGCTTCCACGCCAGCTTCACACAAAAAGTGACTGACGGTAGCGGTGCTGCGGTGCAGGAAGGTCAGGGTGATTTGTGGGTCAAACGCCCTAATTTGTTCAACTGGCATATGACGCAACCTGATGAAAGCATTCTGGTTTCTGATGGTAAAACACTGTGGTTCTATAACCCGTTTGTTGAACAGGCTACGGCGACCTGGCTGAAAGATGCCACCGGGAATACGCCATTTATGCTGATCGCACGTAACCAGTCCAGCGACTGGCAGCAGTACAACATCAAACAGAACGGCGATGATTTTGTCCTCACGCCGAAAGCCAGCAATGGCAATCTGAAGCAGTTCACTATTAACGTGGGCCGTGATGGCACCATCCATCAATTCAGCGCGGTGGAACAGGACGATCAACGCAGCAGTTATCAGCTGAAATCCCAGCAAAATGGGGCTGTGGATGCAGCGAAATTTACCTTCACCCCGCCGCAAGGCGTAACGGTAGATGATCAACGTAAGTAGAGGCACCTGAGTGAGCAATCTGTCGCTCGATTTTTCGGATAATACTTTTCAACCTCTGGCCGCACGTATGCGGCCAGAAAATTTAGCACAGTATATCGGTCAGCAACATTTGCTGGCTGCGGGGAAGCCGTTGCCGCGGGCTATCGAAGCCGGACATCTGCATTCCATGATCCTCTGGGGGCCGCCAGGTACCGGTAAAACTACCCTTGCGGAAGTGATCGCCCGCTATGCAAATGCTGATGTGGAACGTATTTCTGCTGTCACTTCTGGCGTGAAAGAAATTCGCGAAGCGATAGAGCGCGCGCGGCAAAACCGCAATGCCGGTCGCCGTACCATTTTGTTTGTCGATGAAGTGCATCGCTTTAATAAAAGCCAACAGGATGCGTTTCTGCCGCACATTGAAGATGGCACCATCACGTTTATTGGTGCAACCACTGAAAACCCGTCGTTTGAGCTTAATTCGGCGCTGCTTTCCCGTGCTCGTGTCTATTTGCTCAAATCCCTGACCACCGAGGATATAGAGCAAGTACTGACTCAGGCGATGGAAGACAAAACCCGTGGCTACGGTGGGCAGGATATTGTTCTGCCAGATGAAACACGCCGCGCGATTGCTGAACTGGTGAATGGCGACGCGCGCCGGGCGTTAAATACGCTGGAAATGATGGCGGATATGGCCGAAGTCGATGACAGCGGCAAACGTGTCCTGAAGCCTGAGTTACTCACCGAAATTGCTGGTGAGCGTAGCGCTCGTTTTGATAACAAAGGCGATCGCTTTTACGATCTGATTTCCGCGCTGCATAAATCGGTACGCGGTAGCGCACCCCGATGCAGCGCTTTACTGGTATGCGCGGATTATTACTGCGGGCGGTGATCCGTTATATGTCGCTCGTCGCTGCCTGGCGATTGCTTCAGAAGATATCGGTAATGCCGATCCGCGGGCAATGCAAGTGGCGATTGCGGCCTGGGATTGCTTTACCCGCGTAGGCCCGGCAGAAGGTGAACGCGCCATTGCCCAGGCGATTGTTTATCTCGCTTGTGCGCCAAAAAGTAACGCTGTCTACACCGCGTTTAAAGCCGCGTTAGCTGATGCCCGTGAACGTCCGGATTATGACGTGCCGGTACACCTGCGTAATGCGCCAACCAAACTGATGAAGGAAATGGGCTACGGGCAGGAATATCGTTACGCCCACGATGAAGCAAACGCTTATGCTGCCGGTGAGGTTTACTTCCCGCCGGAAATAGCACAAACGCGCTATTATTTCCCGACAAACAGAGGCCTTGAAGGCAAGATTGGCGAAAAGCTCGCCTGGCTGGCTGAACAGGATCAAAATAGCCCCATAAAACGCTACCGTTAATGTTATCGTTGCGGTAATGTTGTTACTGTATCCCTGTGGTCGCAGGCTGTGGCCACATCTCCCATTTAATTCGATAAGCACAGGATAAGCATGCTCGATCCCAATCTGCTGCGTAATGAGCCAGACGCAGTCGCTGAAAAACTGGCACGCCGGGGCTTTAAGCTGGATGTAGATAAGCTGGGCGCTCTTGAAGAGCGTCGTAAAGTATTGCAGGTCAAAACGGAAAACCTGCAAGCAGAGCGTAACTCTCGATCGAAATCCATCGGCCAGGCGAAAGCGCGCGGGGAAGATATCGAGCCTTTACGTCTGGAAGTGAACAAACTGGGCGAAGAGCTGGATGCAGCAAAAGCCGAGCTGGATGCTTTACAGGCTGAAATTCGCGATATCGCGCTGACAATCCCTAACCTGCCTGCAGATGAAGTGCCGGTTGGTAAAGATGAAAATGACAACGTTGAAGTCAGCCGCTGGGGTACCCCGCGTGAATTTGACTTCGAAGTTCGTGACCACGTGACGCTGGGTGAAATGCACTCCGGCCTCGACTTTGCGGCAGCGGTTAAGCTGACAGGTTCGCGCTTTGTGGTGATGAAAGGGCAGATCGCTCGCATGCACCGCGCACTGTCGCAGTTTATGCTGGACCTGCACACCGAGCAGCATGGCTATAGCGAAAACTATGTCCCGTACCTGGTTAACCAGGATACGCTGTACGGTACGGGTCAGTTGCCGAAGTTTGCTGGCGATCTGTTCCATACTCGTCCGCTGGAAGAAGAAGCTGATACCAGTAACTACGCGCTGATCCCAACTGCAGAAGTTCCGCTGACCAACCTGGTTCGCGGTGAAATCATCGATGAAGATGATCTGCCGATCAAAATGACCGCTCATACCCCATGCTTCCGTTCTGAAGCCGGTTCTTATGGTCGTGATACCCGTGGTCTGATTCGTATGCACCAGTTCGACAAAGTTGAAATGGTTCAGATCGTGCGTCCGGAAGATTCAATGGCGGCACTTGAAGAGATGACTGGTCATGCGGAGAAAGTCCTGCAACTGCTGGGCCTGCCGTACCGCAAAATCATCCTTTGCACTGGCGACATGGGCTTTGGCGCTTGCAAAACTTACGACCTGGAAGTATGGATCCCGGCACAGAACACCTACCGCGAGATCTCTTCCTGCTCCAACGTCTGGGATTTCCAGGCGCGTCGTATGCAGGCACGTTGCCGCAGTAAGTCTGACAAGAAAACCCGTCTGGTTCATACCCTGAACGGTTCTGGTCTGGCTGTTGGTCGTACGCTGGTTGCGGTAATGGAAAACTATCAGCAGGCTGATGGTCGTATTGAAGTACCAGAAGTTCTGCGCCCGTATATGAACGGACTGGAATATATCGGCTAATATCCAACTATTCTGAATCTAAAAAAGCGCCTGCGGGCGCTTTTTTTATTCTCCCTTTGATACCAAACAATAATTACTCGTCACTTAAGCGCAATACTACTTTCGAGTGAAAATCTTCCTATCTCGTTGATTTTCAAATCATTCGATGTATACAAACCTATATAGCGCACCGCTATGAAAATAATTACACAAGACGGTTTGTTACTGGAATCAATCGTAAGCAAGCTTGAGTGAGCCATTATGAAAACGAAAATTCCTGATGCGGTATTGGCTGCTGAGGTGAGTCGCCGTGGTTTGGTAAAAACGACAGCGATCGGCGGCCTGGCGATGGCCAGCAGCGCGTTAACATTACCCTTTAGCCGGATTGCGCACGCTGCTAATAGTGTCGCTCCGGCAAATTCAGACGAAAAGGTGATATGGAGCGCCTGTACAGTTAACTGTGGCAGCCGCTGTCCGCTGCGTATGCATGTAGTGGACGGCGAAATCAAATATGTCGAAACGGATAATACCGGGGATGACAATTACGAAGGACTGCACCAGGTGCGCGCGTGCCTGCGTGGGCGTTCTATGCGTCGCCGCGTTTACAATCCCGACCGCCTGAAATATCCGATGAAACGAGTAGGTGCTCGTGGTGAAGGTAAGTTTGAGCGTATTAGTTGGGAAGAAGCCTACGATATCATCGCCACGAATATGCAGCGCCTGATAAAAGAGTACGGTAACGAATCCATCTATCTGAACTATGGTACCGGTACGCTGGGCGGCACCATGACCCGTTCCTGGCCGCCGGGAAATACTCTGGTTGCGCGTTTGATGAACTGCTGCGGCGGTTATCTGAACCATTATGGTGACTACTCCTCGGCGCAAATAGCCGAAGGTTTGAACTATACCTATGGCGGCTGGGCCGATGGCAACAGTCCGTCAGATATCGAAAACAGTAAACTGGTGGTGCTGTTTGGTAACAACCCTGGCGAGACGCGTATGAGCGGCGGCGGGGTGACCTATTACCTGGAGCAGGCGCGGCAAAAATCAAATGCACGTATGATCATTATCGATCCGCGCTATACCGATACGGGCGCCGGACGCGAAGATGAATGGATCCCGATTCGTCCGGGAACAGATGCGGCACTGGTTAACGGTCTGGCGTATGTCATGATCACCGAAAACCTGGTTGATCAGGAATTCCTCGACAAATATTGTGTCGGCTACGACGAAAAAAACGTTGCCTGCCAGCGCGCCGAAAAATGGTCACTACAAAGCGTATATTCTGGGTGATGGGCCAGACGGTGTTGCTAAAACACCGGAATGGGCCTCGCAAATTACCGGTATCCCGGCAGATAAAATCATCAAACTTGCTCGTGAAATCGGTAGCACCAAACCGGCATTTATCAGCCAGGGGTGGGGGCCGCAGCGCCATGCCAACGGCGAAATCGCCACGCGTGCCATTTCGATGCTGGCAATCCTCACCGGGAATGTCGGTATTAACGGTGGTAACAGCGGTGCGCGAGAAGGTTCATACAGCTTACCGTTTGTGCGGATGCCTACTCTGGAAAACCCGATTCAGACCAGCATTTCCATGTTTATGTGGACCGATGCCATTGAGCGTGGCCCGGAAATGACGGCACTGCGTGATGGTGTGCGCGGGAAAGATAAGCTGGATGTTCCGATCAAGATGATCTGGAACTATGCCGGTAACTGCCTGATTAACCAGCATTCGGAAATCAACCGTACCCATGAAATACTCCAGGATGATAAGAAGTGTGAGCTGATTGTGGTTATCGACTGCCACATGACCTCATCGGCAAAATATGCTGACATCCTGCTGCCGGACTGCACTGCCTCCGAACAGATGGACTTTGCGCTGGATGCCTCCTGCGGGAATATGTCTTACGTCATTTTCAACGACCAGGTCATTAAACCGCGCTTTGAATGTAAGACTATCTATGAGATGACCAGCGAACTGGCAAAACGTCTTGGCGTCGAGCAACAGTTTACTGAAGGTCGTACCCAGGAAGAGTGGATGCGTCACCTGTATGCCCAGTCGCGCGAAGCGATTCCGGAACTGCCAACATTTGAAGAGTTCCGCAAACAGGGGATCTTTAAAAAGCGCGATCCGCAAGGGCATCACGTTGCTTACAAAGCCTTCCGTGAAGATCCGCAGGCTAATCCATTGACCACGCCATCGGGCAAAATTGAGATCTATTCACAGGCGCTGGCTGACATTGCCGCCACCTGGGAATTGCCGGAAGGCGATGTGATCGATCCGCTGCCGATCTATACACCGGGCTTTGAAAGTTATCAGGATCCGCTCAACAAACAGTATCCGCTGCAGCTTACGGGGTTCCATTACAAATCTCGTGTTCACTCGACTTACGGTAACGTAGACGTGCTGAAAGCAGCTTGCCGTCAGGAAATGTGGATCAACCCACTTGATGCGCAAAAACGTGGTATCAGCAACGGCGATAAGGTGCGGATCTTTAACGATCGTGGTGAAGTCCATATTGAGGCGAAGGTGACGCCACGAATGATGCCGGGCGTGGTCGCATTGGGCGAAGGTGCCTGGTATGACCCGGATGCGAAACGTGTCGATAAGGGCGGTTGTATTAACGTACTGACCACTCAACGTCCGTCTCCTCTTGCCAAGGGGAATCCATCACATACGAACCTTGTTCAGGTTGAAAAGGTGTAAGGAGTAACCGATGACAACCCAGTATGGATTTTTTATTGATTCCAGCCGTTGCACCGGTTGCAAAACCTGCGAGCTGGCCTGTAAAGACTACAAAGATCTGAAGCCGGAAGTTAGTTTCCGCCGCATTTATGAATATGCTGGTGGAGACTGGCAGGAAGGTAACGGCGTCTGGCATCAAAACGTATTTGCCTACTATTTGTCGATTTCATGCAACCACTGCGAAGATCCGGCTTGTACCAAAGTCTGCCCAAGTGGTGCGATGCATAAACGTGAAGATGGTTTTGTCGTTGTCGATGAAGATGTGTGTATTGGCTGTCGTTACTGCCATATGGCCTGCCCGTATGGCGCACCGCAGTACAACGCAACCAAAGGTCATATGACCAAATGTGATGGTTGCTATGACCGCGTCGCAGAAGGTAAAAAACCGATCTGCGTCGAATCTTGCCCGCTACGGGCGCTGGATTTCGGACCTATCGATGAGCTGCGTAAAAAACACGGCGATCTGGCGGCTGTTGCGCCGTTGCCGCGTGCGCACTTCACCAAACCGAATATTGTGATTAAACCTAACGCCAATAGCCGCCCAACCGGGGATACCACTGGCTATCTGGCAAACCCGAAGGAGGTGTGAGATGGGAAGTGGATGGCATGAATGGCCGCTGATGATCTTCACGGTCTTTGGGCAATGTGTGGCGGGCGGTTTTATCGTTCTGGCTTTGGCACTGCTCAAAGGTGACCTGCGAGCAGAAGCCCAGCAGCGTGTTATCGCCTGCATGTTTGGTTTATGGGTTCTGATGGGCATTGGGTTTATCGCCTCTATGCTCCATCTTGGCTCACCAATGCGCGCCTTTAACTCGCTTAACCGGGTAGGGGCTTCAGCACTGAGTAACGAAATCGCCAGCGGTTCGATCTTTTTTGCCGTAGGTGGAATCGGCTGGTTGTTGGCGATGCTGAAAAAATTGTCACCGGCATTACGCACGCTTTGGCTGGTGGTGACGATGGTTCTCGGCGTGGTCTTTGTCTGGATGATGGTGCGTGTCTATAACAGCATCGATACCGTACCGACCTGGTACAGCATCTGGACGCCGATGGGCTTCTTCCTGACCATGTTTATGGGCGGCCCGTTGCTGGGTTACCTGTTGCTGAGTCTTGCTGGCGTTGATGGCTGGGCGATGCGTCTGCTGCCTGCAATTTCCGTGTTGGCACTGGTGGTGAGTGGCGTGATGTCAGTAATGCAGGGCGCAGAACTGGCGACCATTCATAGTTCAGTGCAACAGGCTGCTGCACTGGTGCCTGACTACGGTGCGCTGATGTCCTGGCGGATTGTGCTTTTGGCCGTGGCACTGTGCTTGTGGATTGCACCGCAGGTGAAAGGCTTTCAGCCTGCGGTGCCTCTGCTTTCCGTATCATTCATCCTGCTTCTCGCAGGGGAATTAATCGGCCGCGGGGTATTCTACGGTTTGCATATGACCGTTGGCATGGCTGTTGCCAGTTAAGGTGTAATAACCGGGGTTTCGGCCCCGGTTATCTCTTATTTCTGTTTCGTTAACGTGTCATAACTGGTCATCAAATTACGATAATCAGGAATGTGATTAGAGAACAACGTTGCCAGTCCCTCAATATCGTTACGCCAGTCGCGGTGCAGTTCACAAGCCACGCCGAACCATGTCATCAATTGAGCGCCAGCTTGTGACATACGATCCCACGCTGAATGCCGGGTAATCTCGTTAAAGGTTCCAGAAGCGTCGGTTACCACAAAGACATCAAACCCTTCTTCAATAGCCGAAAGCGCCGGGAATGCTACGCAAACCTCGGTTACCACCCCTGCAATAATCAGTTGTTTTTTACCTGTCGCTTTAACTGCTTTGACAAAATCTTCGTTATCCCAGGCGTTAATATTTCCAGGACGCGCAATATAAGGCGCATCCGGAAACTGTGCTTTCAGCTCGGGGACTAATGGGCCGTTAGGGCCGGTTTCAAAACTGGTGGTGAGAATGGTGGGGAGATTGAAATATTTTGCTAAGTCACCCAGCGCCAGCACGTTATTTTTGAATTTGTCGGGGTCAATATCCCGCACAAGGGAAAGCAAACCAGCCTGGTGATCAACTAACAAAACAGCAGCATCATTTTTATCGAGACGAACATACGGTTTGGTCATTCTCTTCTCCTTTTGAGAGTCAGTGGTACGCCTGAAAGCGTTCAGACGCGATGCGTTGCCCTGAAAGCATAGACGGGAAATTCAGGTTTGCTGTGACCATGAAATTTTTCGACTGAACTAACCATATGAACTTTATGTTAGATCAATAAAAACAATTAGATGAGACTGATTATCTTTTCGTTATTAGTGTTATGAATGAGTAATATAAATCGATAATACAGCCGCTGCGTTATGTACGTATTTTCCCCCATTGACAATGTTTTGGTTGGTGGCATGATGCGCATGAAATTTGAACTTCCTCACGGTTTTAATTCATGTCCACGTATACCCGGCCTGTCATGCTCTTGCTGTCTGGCCTGCTTTTGTTGACTTTGGCGATTGCGGTGCTGAATACGCTCGTGCCTCTATGGCTCGCTCAGGAACACTTGCCCACATGGCAGGTCGGCGTTGTCAGCTCGTCATATTTTACAGGTAACCTCGTTGGTACCCTGCTAACAGGGTATGTCATTAAACGATTTGGGTTTAATCGTAGTTACTATCTGGCGTCGTTTATTTTTGCGGCTGGATGTGCCGGGCTTGGCCTTATGATTGGCTTCTGGAGCTGGCTTGCCTGGCGTTTCGTTGCAGGCGTTGGTTGCGCAATGATTTGGGTCGTGGTTGAAAGCGCGCTGATGTGCAGTGGGACGTCCCGTAACCGTGGGCGGCTGCTTGCTGCGTATATGATGGTTTATTACGTGGGGACGTTTTTTAGGCCAGTTACTGGTCAGCAAAGTGTCGACTGAGCTGATGGCCGTGTTACCGTGGGCAACGGGTTTGATACTGGCAGGCATCTTACCGTTGTTGTTTACTCGTATTCTGAATCAGCAAACGGAAAAACATCCGGCTACGCCGATTACATCAATGCTTAAACTCCGTCAGGCACGGCTTGGGGTCAATGGCTGTATTATCTCCGGGATTGTCCTTGGCTCTCTGTATGGTCTGATGCCATTGTATCTTAACCATCAGGGGATCAATAACGCCAGCATCGGTTTCTGGATGGCTGTACTGGTCAGCGCAGGAATCCTTGGGCAGTGGCCTATTGGGCGTCTGGCGGATAAATTTGGTCGTCTACTGGTACTGCGCGTTCAGGTTTTTGTTGTCATTCTTGGTAGTATTGCAATGTTAAGCCAGGCCGCGATGGCGCCTTCATTGTTTATTCTTGGTGCTGCGGGGTTCACGCTGTATCCAGTAGCGATGGCCTGGGCTTGTGAGAAGGTTGAACATCATCAACTGGTGGCGATGAATCAGGCTTTACTGTTGAGTTATACAGTCGGTAGTCTGCTTGGTCCGTCTTTTACCGCCATACTGATGCAGAATTTTTCCGATAAACTGTTATTTATTATGATTGCCAGTGTGTCATTTATCTACTTGTTGATGCTGCTGCGTAACGCCAGTCATACACCCAAACCTGTCGCTCATGTGTAAATGAATTAGTGCAGAGTGTGAACATGCTGTATCGCACTCTGTTTTTTTGTTTCCTCTATACAACTTGCTTTTACCAAATTTCATTTATGGAAAAATAAATTGTGCAGCAGGTTATAATTTTTCATTCCGCTATTTTCGTACTTCTTATTAGCCGCGCATAATCCCTCGTTTTACAGATATCTATTAAAAAAATAGCGAAGGATCGATCTATGGCTGGGAACGTTCAGGAAAAACAGTTGCGCTGGTACAACATTGCACTGATGTCTTTTATTACGGTTTGGGGATTTGGCAATGTTGTTAATAATTATGCCAACCAGGGGTTGGTCGTTGTTTTTTCATGGCTGTTTATATTTGCGCTCTATTTTACACCATATGCATTGATTGTCGGTCAGTTGGGGTCGACTTTTAAAGATGGGAAAGGCGGAGTCAGTACCTGGATTAAACACACAATGGGCCCCGGATTGGCTTATCTTGCCGCGTGGACCTATTGGGTGGTGCATATACCCTATCTGGCACAAAAACCACAGGCCATTCTGATTGCGCTCGGCTGGGCGATGAAAGGTGACGGTTCGTTAATCAAAGAATATTCAGTCGTAGCGTTACAGGGGTTAACGCTGGTGCTGTTTGTCTTCTTTATGTGGATCGCTTCACGTGGTATGAAATCGCTGAAAATCGTCGGTTCTGTGGCAGGGATTGCGATGTTTATCATGTCGCTCCTGTATGTGGCGATGGCAGTAACCGCGCCTGTGATTACTGAAGTGCATATTGCGACCACGAACATTACCTGGGAGACGTTCATTCCCCATATCGATTTTACCTACATTACCACTATTTCAATGCTGGTTTTCGCGGTTGGCGGTGCAGAGAAGATTTCTCCCTACGTTAATCAAACGCGCAACCCAGGAAAAGAATTTCCAAAAGGGATGCTATGCCTGGCGGTGATGGTTGCGGTTTGTGCCATTCTGGGCTCTCTCGCAATGGGGATGATGTTTGACTCGCGTAATATTCCTGATGACTTAATGACTAACGGTCAGTATTACGCTTTTCAGAAGCTGGGCGAGTATTACAACATGGGGAATACCCTAATGGTGATTTACGCCATTGCAAATACCCTGGGACAAGTCGCCGCTCTGGTGTTCTCCATCGATGCTCCTCTGAAAGTGTTATTAGGTGATGCGGATAGTAAATATATTCCTGCCAGATTGTGCCGGACCAATGATTCAGGTACACCGGTTAATGGTTATCTACTGACCCTGGTGCTGGTGGCGATTCTGATTATGCTGCCAACACTGGGTATTGGTGACATGAATAATCTCTACAAATGGCTGCTCAATTTGAACTCAGTCGTGATGCCACTGCGTTATTTGTGGGTGTTCGTGGCGTTTATTGCAGTAGTTCGCCTGGCGCAGAAATATAAACCGGAATATGTCTTTATTCGTAATAAGTCTCTGGCGATGACTGTCGGGATTTGGTGTTTTGCCTTTACTGCTTTTGCCTGTTTGACGGGGATCTTCCCGAAAATGGAAGCCTTCACTGCAGAGTGGACCTTCCAGCTAGCGCTGAATATCGCTACACCATTTGTGCTGGTGGGGTTGGGGTTGATATTCCCGCTATTGGCTCGTAAAGCGAATACGGACTAATCATTGTGGTTAGTTCTGCAGAATGAAGCGCGGAATAACAAAGCGGCAACTCAATAAAGTTGCCGCTTTACGGGGAAATTAGAACATTACTTTATGACCATATTGCTCAAGAATACCTTTCACGCGTTCCATGGTCTCTTTCTTCGGTGGTTTAACACCGTCGAGTTTATACTCTTCACCCATCGCCACCCATTTGTGTTTGCCCAGCTCGTGGTAGGGGAGAAGCTCAATTTTCTCAACGTTGCCCATATCACGGGTAAATTCACCGAGACGATGCGCTGAATCGTCATCGTCAGACCAGCCTGGGACAACAACGTAGCGGATCCAGACCTTCACATTTTTGTTCGCCAGATATTTGGCGAACTCCAGCGTACGATGATTGGAAACGCCGACCAGATTCTGGTGGATCTCGTCGTTCATCTGTTTGAGATCGAGCATTACCAGATCGGTCACTTCCAACAGTTCATCAATCACTGGATCGTAACGACGAACAAAACCGTTGGTGTCCAGGCAGGTATGAATGCCTTCTTTTTTGCAGGCGCGGAACCAGTCACGAACAAATTCAGCTTGCAGGATTGCTTCACCGCCGGATGCGGTAACGCCACCGCCTGAAGCATTCATAAAGTGGCGATAGGTCACCACCTCTTTCATTAAATCTTCAACGGTAACTTCTTTGCCGCCATGCGTGTCCCAGGTGTCGCGGTTATGGCAATACAGGCAGCGCATCAGGCAGCCCTGGAAAAAGGTGATAAAGCGAATACCCGGGCCGTCTACGGTTCCACAGGATTCAAAGGAGTGAATGCGACCAATAACTGACTTGGTAGCCCCCGCCGCAGCGGTATTTTCTGTTGTATTACAATTAGTTAAATTACTCATATCGCTTCAATTGGCTCTAGTTAACTCTGGTTTATGGACGCATTATGGACATTCCTGACACCGGGTTAAGAGTCACTGCATCTTGTAAGAAATCCGGTGCAAAGTGTGCGTAGGTCATAGTTTGCTGAATGTTAGAATGACCCAGGATGCGCTGCAATGTGATTATGTTACCTCCATTCATTATAAAATGTGTGGCAAATGTATGCCTCAAAACATGCACTGCCTGTCCGTCAGGTAAATCGGGTTTTACTTCCCTGAGAGCGTTGCGCACTTTGTAGTAACTGGCATTAAAAAGCCTGCCTGAATTTTTGGTCTTGATCCGTTTAATCAGGTCCTGCGACACGGGAATTGTCCTGCGCTTTCCGTTTTTAGTTTTCATAAACGTAACCATCTGGTTAATGATGTGTTCAGCTTTTAAATTTGACACTTCACTCCAGCGTCCACCAGTAGAAAGGCAGACCAGAGTTGCATTTAATTCATCACCATCAAGCATGGATAACAGCCGCGTAATCTCTTCACTGGACAAAAAAGCCATTTCCGTAACAGCTTCACGTAACCGCTTAACCTCACGGAACGGGTTGTGAGAGTGGTATTCACCGGCGTCAATTAACTTGGTGAACATCCCGCTCATTATTGCCAGATGCCGATTTACGCTGGCTGGTTTAAGACCATCGTTCATCATTACAACGCGATAATCAGTTATCGTTTTCTTTGTTAGCTGGTCAGCTCTGGACACTCCCATTTCTGCAAATTTGGCGATTATTGTCGTCAAACGCCCCCCGTTCAATATCTCCACGCTCATGTGATTTTCCGTGATATATCCACCATCTGCCTAACAACTCTGTAAGAGTTCGGCGGTCGGCTGGCTTCTCCAACCACTCTTTGTTGTGGTAGTTAACCAGGACATGACGTTCGAATGCTTGAGCTTCACCCTTAGTTTTAAATTTCCGCCTGATACGTTTTCCATCTGCACCCTGCGGTCTGACGTCCACTTCATAACGACCATCATCGAGCTTTTTAATAGACATAAAGCCCTCCGATGACGCTGTTTACTTCTACTACTTGAAAATTAATGCAATTTTCTTTCGTACATTTACTGCACACATATGCTGAATAAATCGTCAGCCAGTCTTTTGGTCTGAGTGGTGCAAGGTTGTTGAGTCTTGCCCAATGTGCGCGAGCGCCGGGGCTATTTGTCCGCCAGCGGGATCAGTTTCATCAAACATGAACCAGTCACGGTACTTGCGAAATCTTTCTGGCTTGAAAAATTTCATACCTGCGTCAAAAGACATCTTTACTTTTCCCTGCTCATATCCAGCATAGGTGTTGTAGTTAATCCCAGTTAATTCAGCGACTTGCTTCCTTGTCATCCTTTCTGACTCCCTAATAAGTGCGAGTTTCTCTGCTTGAGATTTGATTTGTGTATTTGACATGAATTGTCGTATCTCGTAATTTATGTTGCATGCGACAAGCCAGAACAACGCAGAGCGGCTTCAAATAGCTCTGGTTGAATGGCACCAAAGTTGAGGATATCAAAATGAGTATTGGATCAGAAATGAATAACGATGTTGGAGAAAAAGTATCTGATCTCACAAAAAGTAAAAAAATGTGACATCAAGCTCGCTGCCGCACCGTCGGATCTACTCTCGAAAGAGGGTTTTGCTCTTTACATCGGTAAGACGCCTCGCGCTGTAGCTGAAATGGCGAAAGCAGGCAAGCTGCCTGCCTTTTACATGGCAGACCCATTAAAGCCGGGAGGTCATGCTGAGTTATGGATTAATCGTCGTGAGTGGGACAAGTACGCAGCACAGCTAGTCGATGAAGCTCCATCAGAATGGCACGACTGGAAAAATCGCATTAGTTATAGCAAATCAAGACATGGCCGTGCGGCTTAAGGTGGAAAGGATGAAGGAGCCGCGTTGTATTGCTCAGTTATTGCGTAACGAAAGCCCCAGGGCGATTGACTTCACCATCACCCACGGGAAGGGACGCAAGGGAATCATTATCCGCACCAAAAAACAGAGTCCGTTAAAGAAGGCTCTGACCTTTCTGAAAAGCCGGAGGGTCTGGAAATGACAGTGATGACGCTTAATCTCGTTGAAAAACAGCCAGCAGCTATGCGCCGGATAATTGGTAAGCATCTGGCCGTCCCTCGCTGGCAGGATACATGTGATTATTATAATCAGATGATGGAACGCGAACGGCTAACGGTTTGCTTTCATGCGCAGTTAAAACAACGTCATGCAACGATGCGTTTTGAAGAAATGAACGACGTCGAACGTGAACGGCTGGTTTGTGCAATTGATGAATTGCGTGGGGCATTCTCAAAACGCCGTCAGGTTGGCGCAAGTGAGTATGCATATATTAGTTTTTTAACAGTCAGTCAGCGTCGTACTTTATTTATGCATGCCGGATTGACTGAAAAAGAATTCAACCAGCCATACTGGCGAATTAATGAAGAGTCATGTTACTGGCGTGATGCTTTATTCCGTGCATTACGTGAATTATTCAGCCTGTTTGAGTATGCACCGACAATTCTGACGTCGGTAAAACCAGAGCAATATCTGCATTAAATAATTAACCAGAGTTTTAAACGCACTTAATCGTGCGGGGCTTCTTTTTGCCTGGAGAAAGTTATGCATACAGTTTCTGAAAATCAGTGCGGTAAATACGCATTACTGCTGCAACAGGCCAGAACCGAAGCACAGGCTGACGCTGCGACGCGCTTTTCTTCTCATCTTGACGCCATGATTCGCCACATCACAAAGGCGGAGTTATCCCGCGTGGAGATAGTCGAGCTGCTCAGTCAGGAGTCGGAAAAATTTCACAATATCGGATTGTCTCGCGGGGAGGTACTTTGATGTCCTGTTCTCATTCAGTTGTATTACTGAATAACGCCTTAAAAATCGCCGTTATGGAAAATGGTGATTTGTCTCTTATTCAACTTTGTCTTGATAAAGAAAAACGCGACATAACTGAATCTGTTATCGCGATTTATCAGAATGAATTAAACCTCCTGTCTGATGTGGTCAATTTACTTGTTAAACGCGCTGTATTTCATAAGCAAATTTCATCCGTGGATGAACTGACAAAATTAACGACAGAAATCGCCAGCTATTGCGCTGATGAATTTAAGAAGCTGAACGACAAAAGGAGCTGGTAATGCCGGACAACGTAGATTTTATTCAGGAACAACAGGCTGAATTACTGGAGCGCCAGATTAACGCGGCAAGGGTAAAACATTGCGGTGTTTCTTCGCTGGTTTGCGAAGAGTGTGATGCGCCAATACCTGCTGCCCGTCGTGCGGCTTATCCGTCAGCCACGCGTTGTGTTTCCTGTCAGTCAGTCTTTGAAGCAAAAAACAAACATTACCGGAGAACGGCATGAGTATTCGTATTGAAATTGGCGAACGTTATGTCGTTACCAGTGACAGCTTTCAGTTTATTCTCCACGAGAAAAAGAGAGCGGAAAGCGGTAAAAACGCCGGTCAGGAATGGCTGTCGGTGGTTGGTTATTACCCGAAATTAAGCCAGCTCGTTTCCGGCCTGATGCATCACGATATTCTGACCGGAAGCGCAAAGTCTTTTGCTGATTTAAACGCGCAGGTTGAGCAACTCAGCAGGCGTTGTTCAGAGGCTTTTGGCTCATATGGCCGTTAAAGCCTCCGGGCGTTTTGTCCCTCCGTCAGCATTTGCCGTAGGCACCGGTAAGGCGTTTACCGGTGCTTATGCATGGAACGCGCCACGCGAGGCCGTCGGGCGCGAAAGACCCCTTACACGTGACGAGATGCGTCAGGTGCAAGGTGTTTTATCCACGATTAATCGCCTGCCTTACTTTTTGCGCTCGCTGTTTACTTCACGCTATGACTACATCCGGCGCAATAAAAGCCCGGTGCACGGGTTTTATTTCCTCACATCCACTTTTCAGCGTCGTTTATGGCCGCGCATTGAGCGCGTTAATCAGCGCCATGAAATGAACACCGACGCGTCGTTGCTGTTTCTGGCAGAGCGTGACCACTATGCGCGCCTGCCTGGAATGAATGACAAGGAGCTGAAAAAGTTTGCCGCCCGTATCTCATCGCAGCTTTTCATAATGTATGAGGAACTCTGCGATGCCTGGGTGGATGCGCATGGCGAGAAAGAATCGCTGTTTACGGATGAGGCGCAGGCTCACCTGTATGGTCATGTTGCTGGCGCTGCACGTGCTTTCAATATTTCCCCGCTCTACTGGAAAAAATACCGTAAAGGGCAGATGACCACGAGGCAGGCATATTCTGCCATTGCCCGTCTGTTTAACGATGAATGGTGGACTCATCAGCTTAAAGGCCAGCGTATGCGCTGGCATGAGGCGTTACTGATTGCTGTCGGGGAGGTCAATAAAGACCGTTCTCCTTATGCCAGTAAACATGCCATTCGTGATGTGCGTGCGCGCCGCCAGGCAAATCTGGAATTTCTTAAATCGTGTGACCTTGAAAACAGGGAAACCGGCGAGCGCATCGACCTTATCAGTAAGGTGATGGGCAGTATTTCTAATCCAGAAATTCGCCGGATGGAGCTGATGAACACCATCGCCGGTATTGAGCGTTACGCTGCCGCAGAGGGTGATGTGGGGATGTTTATCACGCTGACCGCGCCGTCAAAGTATCACCCGACACGTCAGGTCAGAAAAGGCGAAAGTAAAACCGTCCAGCTAAATCACGGCTGGAATGATGAGGCATTTAATCCAAAGGATGCGCAGCGTTATCTCTGCCGTATCTGGAGCCTGATGCGCACGGCATTCAAGGATAATGATTTACAGGCCTACGGTTTGCGTGTTGTTGAACCACACCACGACGGAACGCCGCACTGGCATATGATGCTTTTTTGTAATCCACGCCAGCGTAACCAGATTATTGAAATCATGCGTCGCTATGCGCTCAAAGAGGATGGCGACGAAAGAGGAGCCGCGCGAAACCGTTTTCAGGCAAAACACCTTAACCGGGGCGGTGCTGCGGGATATATCGCGAAATACATCTCAAAAAACATCGACGGCTATGCACTGGATGGTCAGCTCGATAATGATACCGGTAGGCCGCTGAAAGACACAGCTGCGGCTGTTACCGCATGGGCGTCAACGTGGCGCATTCCGCAATTTAAAACGGTTGGTCTGCCGACAATGGGGGCTTACCGTGAACTACGCAAATTGCCTCGCGGCGTCAGCATTGCTGATGAGTTTGACGAGCGCGTCGAGGCTGCACGCGCCGCTGCAGACAGTGGTGATTTTGCGTTGTATATCAGCGCGCAGGGCGGGGCAAATGTCCCGCGCGATTGTCAGACTGTCAGGGTCGCCCGTAGCCCGTCGGATGACGTTAACGAGTACGAGGAAGAAGTCGAGAGAGTGGTCGGCATTTACGCGCCGCATCTCGGCGCGCGTCATATTCATATCACCAGAACGACGGACTGGCGCATTGTGCCGAAAGTTCCGGTCGTTGAGCCTTTGACTTTAAAAAGCGGCATCGCCGCGCCTCGGAGTCCTGTCAATAACTGTGGAAAGGTCACCGGTGGTGATACTTCGTTACCGGCTCCCACACCTTCTGAGCACGCCGCAGCAGTGCTTAATCTGGTTGATGACGGTGTTATCGAATGGAATGACCCGGAGGTCGTGAAGGCGCTCAGGGGCGCATTAAAACACGGGCTGAGAACGCCAAATCGTCAGCAAAGAAACGGAAGCCCGTTAAAACCGCATGAAATTGCACCATCGGCCAGACTGACCCGGTCGGAACGAATGCAAATTACCCGTATCCGCGTTGACCTTGCTCAGAACGGTATCAGGCCGCAGCGATGGGAGCTTGAGGTGCTGGCGCGTGGGGCAACGGTAAGCTATTGTGGGGAAAAATTTACGTATCCGGTCGCTGATGAGTGGCCGGAGGATATAACAGATATTAAGTGGAGCTAATGATAATTTAACTCATCAGAATAGAATATTGTGTTCGCTCTTGATAACTGCTTAATGGATGATTTGAAAAGCCATGTTATGTTACTAGCATGGCTTTGGGATATTAATTGCTGTATTCTTTAAAGAATAAATCAACTTCTTCGGGTATTATGTCATTATCCATTTTCTCAAATTTTTCTGCATCAACAATTTTTGTTTTCGTTAGTAATGATAATATTTGGGCTTTGTTTCTGTTCGTTTCTTTTCCTGGAATCCAGTCAATATTCCATAAATTATTTTCAGAAACTGTTTTCTTTTTCGTGAGTTCATCATTTACACGGACGCATAGAGCTGACTTATAAGAGCTTTCCCACTCTGGGTTTATTTTTGCTTGAATTCGCTGAAACCATATATCAAGCATTTCTGTATTGGGTTGCTTAGCAAGTTTTTTATGGAGTTGTTCTAGTTTTTTGAATTTAGGATATGTGTCGTCAGTATAAAGAAAACTGAGGAGTTTTGAGAAAATGGCAGTTCCTGCTGGGTACGTTGTAGGGTTTTTTGCCATGATGCTTGAAATAATACCAAGCATGGCATCTATTTGGTGACCGTTATCTGTAATTGTATTCATTCTAAATAATTTTCTAAGAAAATCATTGAGATATCTAACGATTGTTTTCGAGTTTGGATGTTTTAGTGAGAGTAAATATATTGAGTAGAGCATTTTCTGGAGTGACTTGTGTCTTTTTTCTTTGATATAGTCTTTTTTGGCTTGTTTCAAGGAGTGAAGCACAATATCTTCATATAGCTCAGTTTTTTTTGAGTTTTAGATCTAAACCAAAATCACCTAACACGTTGACTAAACATTTGGATATTATGTCTAAATCATCTTTACTATTAGAAAAAATCCGGTAATCATCACGGTAACGTACAACCTTGTAGTTTGTAATCTTGAATTCGTTAGTTTTTTTTCTTAATTCTATATCGATTTTACCCAGGATAAGCTCAGCAAAAGTATCCATCAATGTGCTGCCGAGTGGAATACCATTTGTCTGATTGTTCATCATCATTTGAATGTGGTTGTCAATTAATCGGCCAGGGTTGTTTTTGTCTTTTTTCTTCTTTGCCTCTTCTTTTGATATGAATACCCATTCAAAACTATGAGTATATATTGATGGGTAGAAGTTTGAGATATCAGTGCTGAACATGAATTCATATTCAAGAGCAAGGGCAAGGCTTTTTTGTTCAAAATCTCCCCACCAATTCATTACTGACGCCGCAATGTTTGATGAGTCGTCTTTCCTGACGGGGATGCTTGAACATGTAAAAAGGTCGTTTGATTCAAAAGATTTGAATTTTTCTGTTATGATTTCCCAAGTTGTTGGTGCTGTGATTTTTCTACAGAAGTAGACATAATAAAGAGGATTGATAAGTGTTATCCTGCGCCAGCTATATAGTCCATCTTTACTGACAAGCACCTCATAATTGATATTTTTACCCATCAGGTCTTTGGCGGTTGGTTCAATTTTAATTTTTTTGTTATGGATAGACGAATTAATATTATTTAATAACGTAGCGAAATTAATATATGCTGGCAATTCTAAGGTTGTGTAGGAATCATGGCGAAGAAAATATGACAGTGCTTCTTCACTGGTTAGTTCATATACTTTTTTCATGAGGATAATGCTCTTTTAAGGGATTGTGTTTTTTTATCATGAAATTGAAGGTATTGCGAGGGGCGGCAGCGCATTTGACTGCGTCTATTTGCATGTGATTTTGATAACGGTTTTTGTGTTCCGACTGCAACGCAGCACTGGGGAGGGAGACATAATGCATCTGCATCAAAACAGCCCCATGAAGCGGGCGGGCGAGGCGGGGAAAGCACTGCGCGCTGGCGGTGGTGCTGATTTTATTTTTTCAGTGTCTGAGCGCGTCGTGAAGGCGCTTAGTCTGCCCGTTGAGGCGTTGGTGTGTCTGCGGGGTGTTTTGTGCGGTGGTGAGCGTGTGAGGGCGTGATGACGGGGTGTAAAAAAGCCGCCCGCAGGCGGCGATGTTCAGCCGTTGTCAGTGTCCAGTGAGTAGTTTTTAAAGCGGATGACCTCCTGACCGAGCCAGCCGTTTATTTCCCGAATCCTGTCCTGTAGCGGGATAAGCTCATTGCGGACAAAGACCTTTGCCACTTTCTCAATATCACCCAGAGACCCGACGTTTTCCGGCTTGCCACCCATCAACTGAAAGGGGATGCGGTGCGCGTCCAGCAGGTCAGCGGCGCTGGCTTTTTTGATATTAAAAAAATCGTCCTTCGTTGCCACTTCACTGAGCGGGATAATTTTAATGCCGTCGGCTTTTCCCTGCGGGGCATAGAGAAACAGGTTTTTAAAGTTGTTGCGGCCTTTCGACTTGATCATGTTTTCGCGAAGCATTTCGATATCGTTGCGATCCTGCACGGCATCGGTGACGTACATGATGTATCCGGCATGAGCGCCGTTTTCGTAATACTTGCGGCGGAACAGCGTGGCCGACTCATTCAGCCAGGCAGAGTTAAGGGCGCTGAGATATTCCGGCAGGCCGTACAGCTCCTGATTAATATCCGGCTCCAGCAGGTGAAACACGGAACCGGGCGCGAAGGCTGTCGGCTCGTTGAAGGACGGCACCCACCAGTAAACATCCTCTTCCACACCACGGCGGGTATATTTTGCCGGTGAGGTTTCCAGTCTGATGACCTTACCGGTGGTGCTGTAACGCTTTTCCAGAAACGCATTACCGAACACCAGAAAATCCAGCACAAAGCGGCTGAAATCCTGCTGGGACAGCCACGGGTGCGGGATAAATGTCGAGGCCAGAATATTACGTTTGACGTAAATCGGTGAGCTGTGATGCACGGCAGCACGCAGGCTTTTTGCCAGACCGGTAAAGCTGACCGGCGGCTCATACCATCTGCCGTTACTGATGCACTCGACGTAATCCAGAATGTCACGGCGGTCGAGTACCGGCACCGGCTCACCAAAGGTGAATGCCTCCATTTTCGGGGCGCTGGCGGTCATTTTTTTTGCCGCAGGTTGCGGTGTTTTCCCTTTTTTCTTGCTCATCAGTAAAACTCCAGAATGGTGGATGTCAGCGGGGTGCTGATACCGGCGGTGAGTGGCTCATTTAACAGGGCGTGCATGGTCGCCCAGGCGAGGTCGGCGTGGCTGGCTTCCTCGCTGCGACTGGCCTCATAGGTGGCGCTGCGTCCGCTGCTGGTCATGGTCTTGCGGATAGCCATAAACGAGCTGGTGATGTCGGTGGCGCTGACGTCATATTCCAGACAGCCACGGCGGATAACGTCTTTTGCCTTGAGCACCATTGCGGTTTTCATTTCCGGTGTGTAGCGGATATCGCGCGCGGCGGGATAGAACGAGCGCACGAGCTGGAACACGCCGACACCGAGGCCGGTGGCATCAATACCGATGTATTCGACGTTGTATTTTTCGGTGAGTTTGCGGATGGATTCCGCCTGAGTGGCAAAGTCCATGCCTTTCCACTGGTGACGCTCAAGTATTCTGAATTTGCCACCGGCCACCACCGGCGGTGCCAGTACCACGCATCCGGCGCTGTCGCCACGGTGTGACGGGTCGTAACCAATCCATACCGGGCGGGAGCCGAACGGATTCGCGGCAAACGGCGCATAGTCTTCCCATTCTTCCAGCGTGTCGACCATGCAGCGTTGCAGCTCCTCGAACGGGAACACCGACGCCTTGTCGTCAACAAATTCACACATGAACAGGTTTTTAAAATCGTCGGCGCTGTTTTCGCGTTTGAGCTGCTCAATGTCGAACAGTGTGCAGCCACCTTTCAGGGCATCCTCAATGGTGACAATCTGCCGCCACTGACCGTCCGCACAGAGAAGCCCACCGGCTAGGGCGTTATGACTGACGTCGATTTCCACACGTTCGGCGGCGCTGGCGCGTCCCCGGTTGAACAGTTCACCAGACCAGAACGGGTAGGCGTCGTGCGCCAGCGTGGACGGGGTGGAGAAATAGGTCGAGCGCAGGTGACTCTGTGAGGCCATACCTGATGCCACCTTACGCAGTACCTGAAAATTCGGGATCCAGAAAATCTCGTCGACGTACAGGTCGCCGTTATGGCTCTGTGCGGTGTTGGAGTTGGTGCCGAGAAAAATCAGTTTTGCGCCGTTATTGCCCAGGACAATCGGGTCACCGGTAAGGTCAACGTCAACCAGACGGGCAAAGGCGATGATGTATTCGCGGAACACATACGCCTGCGTTTTACTGGCCGACAGAAAAATCTGGTTATGACCGGTTTTCAGGGCGCGCAGCAGCGCCTCGCGGGAAAAATAAAACGTTGCGCCAATCTGGCGGGATTTCAGAATATCGCGGATGCGGTGCTCAAGCCCGGCGCGATACCAGTGCAACTGATATTCAAAAGACTGCTCAAAGAAAATCTGCTCCAGCTTTTCGATGGCCTCGTCACTGAAAAAATTCTTTTTCGGTTTGCGGCGCCCGCCTTTGTTGCGGTTAGCAACGTTCGGATTAAGGTCTGCCTCGTTGCCGGTCTGACTGTAACGGTTTACCCGTGCCAGTCGTTCAATCTGGCGTCCCAGCAGGTCAATTTCCTTGAAGTCACCGCCGGTTTTCTGCGGTTTGATGATGAGCTGGGTCAGCCGCGCTTCCAGACTCATTTCGACACGGCTGATGGGGGCAACGCTGTCCCAGCCGTCGCGCTGTTTCCAGCTCTGCACCGTCGGGCGTTTCATCTGCAACATGGCGGCAATCTGCGGCACGGAAAATCCCTGCCAGTACAGCAGCGCCGCCTGACGACGCGGGTCGTGTAAAAGAGTGGTGTCTGTGGTGATGGTCATGAATACCTCGCCGTGATGAATACACGGCAAGGCTACTGAGTCGCGCCCCGCGATTCGCTAAGGTGCTGTTGTGTCAGTGATAAGCCATCCGGGACTGATGGCGGAGGATGCGCATCGTCGGGAAACTGATGCCGACATGTGACTCCTCTAATCACTATTCAGGACTCCTGACAATGGCAAAAAAAGTCTCAAAATTCTTTCGTATCGGCGTTGAGGGTGACACCTGTGACGGGCGTGTCATCAGTGCGCAGGATATTCAGGAAATGGCCGAAACCTTTGACCCGCGTGTCTACGGTTGCCGCATTAACCTGGAACATCTGCGCGGCATCCTGCCTGACGGTATTTTTAAACGTTATGGCGATGTGGTCGAACTGAAGGCCGAAAAGATTGACGACGATTCGGCGCTGAAAGGCAAATGGGCGCTGTTTGCGAAAATCACCCCGACCGATGACCTTATCGCGATGAACAAGGCCGCGCAGAAGGTCTATACCTCAATGGAAATTCAGCCGAACTTTGCCAACACCGGCAAATGTTATCTGGTGGGTCTGGCCGTCACCGATGACCCGGCAAGCCTCGGTACGGAATACCTGGAATTCTGCCGCACGGCAAAACACAACCCCCTGAACCGCTTCAAATTAAGCCCTGAAAACCTGATTTCAGTGGCAACGCCTGTTGAGCTGGAATTTGAAGACCTGCCTGAAACCGTGTTCACCGCCCTGACCGAAAAGGTGAAATCCATTTTTGGCCGCAAACAGGCCAGCGATGACGCCCGTCTGAATGACGTGCATGAAGCGGTGACCGCTGTTGCTGAACATGTGCAGGAAAAACTGAGCGCCACTGAGCAGCGCCTCGCTGAGATGGAAACTGCCTTTTCCGCTCTTAAGCAGGAGGTGACTGACAGGGCAGATGAAACCAGCCAGGCATTCACCCGCCTGAAAAACAGTCTCGACAGCACCGAAAGTCTGACCCAGCAGCGCCGCAGCAAGGCCACCGGCGGTGGCGGTGACGCCCTGATGACGAACTGCTGACCGGCGTCAGTCAGTCCGGGAAAACCTTCACGATTAACCCTTAATTTCAGGAAAAACTATGCGCCAGGAAACCCGCTTTAAATTTAATGCCTACCTGTCCCGTGTTGCCGAACTGAACGGCATCGACGCCGGTGATGTGTCGAAAAAATTCACCGTTGAACCGTCGGTCACCCAGACCCTGATGAACACCATGCAGGAGTCCTCTGATTTCCTGACCCGCATCAACATTGTGCCGGTCAGCGAAATGAAAGGGGAAAAAATTGGCATCGGTGTCACCGGCTCCATCGCCAGCACCACCGATACCGCCGGTGGCACCGAGCGTCAGCCGAAGGACTTCTCGAAGCTGGCGTCAAACAAGTACGAATGCGACCAGATTAACTTCGATTTTTATATCCGCTACAAAACGCTTGACCTGTGGGCGCGTTATCAGGATTTCCAGCTCCGTATCCGTAACGCCATTATCAAACGCCAGTCCCTTGATTTCATCATGGCCGGTTTTAACGGCGTGAAGCGTGCCGAAACCTCTGACCGCAGCAGCAATCCGATGTTGCAGGATGTGGCGGTCGGCTGGCTGCAGAAATACCGCAATGAAGCACCGGCGCGCGTGATGAGCAAGGTCACTGACGAGGAAGGTCACACGACCTCTGAGGTCATCCGCGTGGGTAAGGGCGGTGATTATGCCAGCCTTGATGCACTGGTGATGGATGCGACCAATAACCTGATTGAACCGTGGTATCAGGAAGACCCTGACCTTGTGGTGATTGTGGGGCGTCAGCTACTGGCGGACAAGTATTTCCCCATCGTCAACAAGGAGCAGGACAACAGCGAAATGCTGGCCGCTGACGTCATCATCAGCCAGAAACGCATCGGTAACCTGCCGGCGGTGCGCGTCCCGTACTTCCCGGCAGATGCGATGCTCATCACGAAGCTGGAAAACCTGTCCATCTACTACATGGATGACAGCCATCGCCGCGTGATTGTGAAAAACCCGAAACTCGACCGCGTGGAGAACTACGAGTCAATGAACATTGATTACGTGGTGGAAGACTACGCCGCCGGTTGTCTGGTGGAAAAAATTAAGGTCGGTGATTTTTCCACACCGGCTAAGGCGACCGCAGAGCCGGGAGCGTAACCGATGACGAGTCCCGCACAGCGCCACATGATGCGGGTCTCGGCAGCGATGACCGCGCAGCGGGAAGCCGCCCCGCTGCGACATGCAACTGTCTATGAGCAGATGCTGGTCAAGCTGGCCGCAGACCAGCGCACACTGAAAGCGATTTATTCAAAAGAGCTGAAGGCCGCAAAAAAACGCGAACTGCTGCCGTTCTGGTTGCCGTGGGTGAACGGCGTGCTGGAGCAGGGCAAAGGCGCACAGGATGACATTCTGATGACGGTCATGCTGTGGCGTCTGGATACCGGCGATATTGCCGGTGCGCTGGAGATTGCCCGTTATGCCCTGAAGTACGGTCTGACCATGCCGGGTAAACACCGCCGCACCCCGCCGTACATGTTCACCGAGGAGGTGGCGCTCGCGGCCATGCGCGCTCACGCTGCCGGTGAGTCTGTGGATACCCGCCTGCTGACGGACACCCTCGAACTGACCGCCACGGCTGACATGCCTGATGAAGTACGCGCAAAGCTGCACAAAATCACCGGTCTGTTTCTGCGTGACGGTGGTGATGCCGCCGGTGCGCTGGCGCACCTGCAACGTGCGACACAGCTCGACTGTCAGGCAGGCGTCAAAAAAGAGATTGAACGACTGGAGCGGGAGCTGAAACCGAAGCCGGAGCCGCAGCCCAAAGCGGCCACCCGTACCCCGCGTAAGACCCGGAGCGTGACACCGGCAAAACGTGGACGCCCGAAAAAGAAAGCCAGTTAACAACCGAATGCGCCCCGCGCCAGGGCGGCACGCCGGTCAGTGAGGGTGAATCACCTGACACTGCACCGGCGTCCACCGCCCGACTTTTCAGAGGTAGTCATGATGACGCTGATTATTCCGCGAAAGGAGGCTCCCGTGTCCGGTGAGGGTACGGTGGTCATCCCGCAACCGGCAGGCGACGAGCCGGTGATTAAAAACACGTTCTTTTTTCCCGATATCGACCCGAAGCGCGTCCGGGAACGTATGCGCCTTGAGCAGACCGTCGCCCCCGCCCGTCTGCGAGAGGCCATCAAGTCAGGCATGGCTGAAACGAATGCGGAGCTGTACGAGTACCGCGAACAGAAAATTGCTGCCGGTTTTACGCGTCTGGTGGACGTCCCGGCGGACGACATCGACGGTGAAAGCATCAAAGTTTTTTACTACGAGCGTGCCGTGTGTGCGATGGCGACCGCGTCGCTTTATGAGCGTTATCGCGGCGTGGATGCCAGTGCGAAAGGCGACAAGAAGGCCGACAGCATTGACAGCACCATTGATGAACTGTGGCGGGATATGCGCTGGGCAGTGGCGCGCATCCAGGACAAGCCGCGCTGCATCGTGAGTCAAATCTGATGAAGACCTTTGCGCTACAGGGCGACACGCTTGACGCCATTTGTGTCCGGTATTACGGGCGCACTGAGGGCGTGGTTGAGACCGTGCTCGCCGCAAATCCGGGACTGGCTGAACTGGGTGCGGTGCTGCCACACGGCACCGCCGTCGAACTGCCCGACGTTCAGACCGCGCCCGTGGCTGAAACTGTCAATCTGTGGGAGTAACGCATGACAGCAGAAGAAAAAAGCGTCCTGTCGCTTTTCATGATTGGGGTGCTGATTGTTGTCGGCAAGGTGCTTGCCGGTGGTGAACCCATCACCCCGCGTCTGTTTATCGGGCGCATGTTGCTCGGTGGTTTTGTCTCGATGGTTGCCGGTGTTGTTCTGGTGCAGTTTCCTGACCTGTCACTGCCTGCAGTGTGCGGCATCGGCTCCATGCTGGGTATCGCCGGTTATCAGGTGATTGAGATTGCCATTCAGCGCCGTTTTAAGGGCAGGGGGAAACAGTAATGCCGGTAATTAACACGCATCAGAATATCGCGGCCTTTCTCGACATGCTGGCGGTGTCCGAAGGGACGGCGAATCATCCGCTGACGAAAAACCGGGGCTATGACGTGATAGTCACCGGACTGGACGGAAAGCCGGAAATTTTCACCGACTACAGTGACCACCCGTTCGCCCATGGCCGACCGGCGAAGGTGTTTAACCGTCGCGGTGAAAAATCCACGGCCTCCGGTCGCTATCAGCAGCTTTACCTGTTCTGGCCGCATTACCGCAAACAGCTTGCCCTGCCTGATTTCAGTCCGTTGTCACAGGACAGACTCGCCATTCAGTTGATCCGCGAACGCGGTGCACTGGATGACATCCGGGCGGGACGCATTGAGCGCGCCATTTCACGCTGTCGCAATATCTGGGCGTCCCTGCCGGGTGCCGGTTACGGTCAGCGTGAGCATTCACTGGAAAAACTGGTCACCGTCTGGCGTACCGCTGGCGGCGTACCGGCTTAAACGGAGTAAACACCATGAAGAAATTATCCCTTTTACTGATGCTGAACGTGTCGCTGGCGCTGATGCTGGCACTGTCCCTGATTTACCCGCAGAGCGTGGCCGTCAATTTTGTCGCTGCCTGGGCGATTCTGGCGACGGTTATCTGTGTGGTTGCCGGTGGTGTCGGCGTGTATGCCACTGCGTATGTGCTGGAACGCTACAGGCGGGAGCTGCCGCCGGAATCACTGGCCGTGAAGATTGTCACGTCGCTGTTTTTGCAGCCGGTGCCGTGGCGCAGACGGGCAGTAGCTCTGGTGGTGATGGTGGCGACATTTATCTCGCTGGTCGCTGCCGGGTGGATTTTTACCGCGCTGATTTATCTCGTGGCGTCGCTGTTTTTCCGGCTGATACATACGGCCTGCCGTCAGCGTCTTGAGGGGCGGGAACCATGTCAAAGCTGATGATTGTGATGGTTGTGTTGTTATCGCTGGCGGTGGCGGGTCTGTTTCTGGCGAAGCATAAAAACGCCAGCCTGCGCACCTCACTGGACAGGGCAAACAATGTCGCCAGCGGGCAGCAGACGACCATCACCATGCTGAGAAACCAGCTTCATGTTGCGCTCACCAGGGCAGACAAAAACGAGCTGGCGCAGGTTGCACTGCGTCAGGAGCTGGAGAACGCCGCGAAGCGTGAAGCACAGCGCGAGAAAACCATCACGAGGTTACTCAATGAAAACGAAGATTTTCGCCGCTGGTACGGCGCTGGCCTGCCTGATGCTGTGCGCCGGTTGCACCAGCGCCCGGCCTGCACCGACGCCAGTGATTGTCCACAACGCCTGCCCGAAAGTGAGCCTTTGCCCGATGCCGGGCAGTGACCCGGAGACGAACGGTGATTTAAGTGCCGATATCCGGCAGCTTGAGAACGCGCTGGCACGCTGTGCCAGCCAGGTAAAAATGATTAAACACTGTCAGGACGAAAACGATGCTCAAACCCGACAGCCTGCGCAGGGCGCTGACTGATGCCGTCACGGTGCTGAAAACCAGTCCCGAGATGCTGCGGATATTCGTGGATGACGGGAGTATTGCCTCCACACTGGCGGCGTCGTTGTCATTCGAAAAGCGTTACACGCTCAATGTCATTGTGACCGACTTTACCGGTGATTTTGACCTGCTCATCGTGCCGGTGCTGGCGTGGCTGCGGGAAAATCAGCCCGACATCATGACCACCGACGCAGGCCAGAAAAAGGGCTTCACGTTTTATGCAGACATCAACAATGACAGCAGCTTTGATATCAGCATCAGCCTGATGCTGACCGAGCGCACGCTGGTCAGTGAGGTGGACGGCGCGCTGCATGTGAAGAATATCCCGGAACCTCCGCCGCCGGAGCCGGTTACCCGCCCGATGGAGCTGTATATCAATGGCGAACTGGTGAGCAAGTGGGATGAATGAGTTTAAGCGTTTTGAAGACCGGCTGACCGGACTTATTGAGTCGCTGTCACCGTCAGGGCGTCGGCGACTGAGTGCCGAACTGGCGAAACGCCTGCGGCAGAGTCAGCAGCGTCGGGTGATGACACAGAAAGCCCCGGACGGCACACCCTATGCGCCACGCCAGCAGCAGAGCGCCAGAAAAAAGACCGGTCGCGTTAAGCGAAAAATGTTTGCGAAACTTATCACCAGTCGTTTTTTGCATATCCGCGCCAGCCCGGAGCAGGCATCAATGGAATTTTACGGCGGGAAGTCGCCGAAAATCGCCAGTGTGCATCAGTTCGGTCTGTCGGAAGAAACCCGGAAAGACGGTAAGAAAATTGATTATCCGGCGCGTCCTCTGCTCGGCTTTACCGGTGAGGATGTGCAGATGATTGAAGAGATTATCCTGGCTCACCTCGACCGTTAGTTGTGCCATTCCCGACACCTCATCGTCACATTGCCGCCGGTATGACCCGGCGGCATCCTTCCCGTTATGAACACTCTCGCAAATATTCAGGAACTCGCGCGCGTACTGCGCAACATGATTCGTACCGGCCTTGTCGTCGAAACCGACCTTAACGCCGGTCGCTGCCGTGTGCAGACCGGCGGCATGTGCACCGACTGGCTTCAGTGGCTGACCTGTCGCGCCGGGCGTTCGCGCACGTGGTGGGCACCTTCCGTGGGGGAACAGGTGCTGATTCTGGCCGTGGGCGGTGAACTCGACACGGCGTTCGTTCTGCCGGGGATTTATTCCGGTGATAACCCCGCGCCGTCTGCGTCGGCGGATGCCCTGCATATCCGTTTCCCTGACGGGGCGGTGATTGAATATGAACCCGAAACCAGTGCACTCACGGTAAGCGGAATTAAAACGGCCAGCGTGACGGCTTCTGATTCTGTTACTGCCACGGTGCCGGTGGTCATGGTGAAAGCGTCAACCCGCATCACCCTGGACACACCGGAAGTGGTCTGCACTAACAAACTGACTACCGGCACGCTGGAAGTGCAGAAGGGCGGGAAGATGCACGGCAACATCGAGCATACCGACGGGAAATTCACGTCTAACGGCGTTCAGGTGGATGACCACGGTCACGGTGGTGTTAAGTCAGGAGACAACTGGACACAGGGGACAAAATGACAGCGCGTTATCTCGGAATGAATCGCAGTGATGGCCTGACTGTCACTGACCTTGAGCATATCAGCCAGAGTATCGGCGATATCCTGCGCACACCGGTCGGCTCACGGGTGATGCGTCGTGATTACGGCTCGTTGCTGGCATCAATGATTGACCAGCCGCAGACCCCGGCGCTTGAGTTGCAGATTAAGGTCGCCTGTTACATGGCGGTGCTGAAATGGGAACCCCGCGTCACCCTGTCATCCGTCACCACGGCGCGCAGCTTTGACGGGCGAATGACAGTTACGTTAACCGGCCAGCACAACGACACCGGCCAGCCACTTTCGTTAACCATCCCTGTGAGTTGAAACCATGCCGATTATCGACCTGAACCAGCTACCCGCACCGGATGTGGTCGAGGAGCTGGACTTTGAAACCATTCTTGCCGAACGCAAGGCGACACTGATTTCCCTTTACCCGGAAGACCAGCAGGAGGCGGTCGCCCGTACCCTGACGCTGGAATCTGAGCCTCTCGTCAAACTGCTGGAGGAAAATGCTTATCGTGAGCTTATCTGGCGTCAGCGTGTGAATGAGGCCGCACGGGCGGTGATGCTGGCCTGTGCCGCCGGTAATGACCTTGATGTGATTGGTGCCAATTACAACACCACGCGCCTGACTATCACCCCGGCAGATGATTCGACCATCCCCGCCGACACCGGCAGTGATGGAGTCTGACACCGATTATCGTCTGCGTATTCAGCAGGCGTTTGAAGGTTTAAGCGTCGCCGGGTCGGTGGGAGCCTATCAGTATCATGGTCGCAGTGCCGACGGGCGTGTCGCGGATATCTCTGTCACCAGTCCGTCTCCTGCCTGTGTCACCATCTCCGTGCTGTCACGTGAAAATAACGGTGTGGCATCCGAAGACCTGCTGGCGGTGGTGCGCAACGCCCTTAATGGTGAGGACGTCAGGCCGGTGGCCGACCGCGTGACCGTGCAGTCTGCCGCCATTGTTGAATACCAGATAAACGCCACGCTTTACCTTTACCCTGGTCCCGAAAGCGAACCCATCCGCGCTGCTGCCGTGAAAAAACTGGAAGCGTACATCACGGCACAGCACCGGCTGGGGCGTGACATCCGTCTGTCTGCCATTTATGCCGCTTTGCATGTGGAAGGCGTGCAGCGTGTCGAGCTGGCCGCACCACTGGCCGACATTGTGCTCAACAGTACGCAGGCGTCTTTCTGCACCGAATACAGCGTCGTGACCGGAGGCTCGGATGAGTGATTCGCGACTGCTGCCGACCGGCTCATCACCGCTTGAAGTCGCCGCCGCAAAAGCCTGTGCGGAAATTGAAAAAACGCCGGTCAGTATTCGTGAACTGTGGAACCCGGACACCTGCCCGGCAAATCTGCTGCCGTGGCTGGCGTGGGCGTTTTCGGTCGACAGGTGGGATGAAAAATGGCCGGAAGCGACAAAACGCGCCGTTATCCGCGATGCCTATTTCATTCACTGTCATAAGGGCACTATAGGCGCAATCCGACGCGTGGTGGAGCCGCTCGGCTATCTCATTAACGTAAAGGAATGGTGGGAGACAAACGACCCGCCCGGAACCTTTCGCCTTGATATCGGTGTGCTGGAAAGCGGCATCACGGAGGAGATGTATCTGGAAATGGAACGGCTTATTGCCGATGCCAAACCCGCAAGTCGCCACCTTATCGGTCTGAACATTATCCAGGACATTCCCGGCTGTCTGTATACAGGCGGTGTGGTCTGTGATGGTGATGTTATTACTGTTTATCCCGGATAAGTGAGAAACAATGAGCACGAAATTTAAAACCGTTATCACTACTGCCGGAGCCGCAAAGCTGGCAGCCGCCACTGTCCCCGGCGGGAAAAAAGTAAACCTGTCTGCAATGGCCGTGGGTGACGGTAATGGCAAATTGCCGGTGCCGGATGCCGGTCAGACGAAGCTGGTGCATGAGGTCTGGCGTCATGCCCTGAATAAAGTCAGCGTGGATAATAAGAATAAAAACTATATTGTGGCTGAACTGGTTGTACCGCCAGATGTGGGCGGCTTCTGGATGCGTGAGCTTGGTCTGTATGACGATGCCGGAACACTGATTGCGGTCGCCAACATGGCGGAAAGCTATAAGCCTGAACTGGCTGAAGGTTCCGGACGTGCGCAGACCTGCCGCATGGTTATTATTGTCAGTAACGTGGCGTCCGTTGAGCTGAGTATTGATGCCAGCACAGTGATGGCGACGCAGGATTACGTCGACAAAGCCATATCCAGTCTTCATCGTACTGTCATTGATGATGTGGTTCTTCAGCATAAAGTTGTCCACGATATTGACTACGCCGGGATTTTTGACGGCGCGGATAAGATGAGCCAGGGGTTCTGTATCTGTGATACGCCGCAGGGAACCCGAATGTTTCTGCATCAGCCTGTATCGGGTGGCGTAAGGATTGTTGAAACGACATTTAACCCTGACGGAGAAAACGAAAACCCGACGGTCATTTCGTTTTCTCCCGTTTTCGCTGATATTGGTCACCAGAGTATCGGGGCTGTATGTGAAGACGGTCGCGTGATGCTGTATACCCCGACCGCTGACGGCAAGGGTGTGAATATCATCAACTGGAATGGGGCTGACACCAGTCTGACAGATGTCACCCGTACGGAGATTTTCACCTCTGACTTTTTTACCGGGGATGAAATTATAACGGTGGCATTGTCGGCAGACGGAAGCCTGTTAATTGTTCAGTCAGGTGATGAGGCCGTCCATCTTCATTACAACAGGGATGATCGCCGCACAGTTTATGTTTTCGATCGCGCCTCTCTGACGTTTAAACACCGGATTTATCTGTCCACCCAGCCAATGGTGTCGCAGGCATTTCAGGGGATGGCCAGCGATGGTCATTATCTGTTTGCTTATTACGGTTATACAGGCGTATTTCTGACTCACCGCATTGTTGTATATAACCTGTCAACGGGCGAAGTTGTCAGACAGTTCAATGTGGATGGCGTTCGTGCCAGGTATGGTCGCCAGAAAATGCTGGGGAATGCAGAGCTGGGGTATCCCGTTTTGCAGGAAGCCGAAGGGCTGGCTCTCCATAACGGAAAACTGTATCTGCTCGATATGGATTTCTGGTGTCAGACAGCCGATGTGGTTTCTTTTGAGGGGGCATACTTTGCAGCACGTGCAACAAATTTTTCTGGCCGTTCTCCGGTGAATCCATCTTACTGGACGCCTACAGCATATGGAACGGCGGCTGCAACGAAATATGATGCCACGAAGTCTTATACGTGTGGCGTGGCGACAAAACGCAGCAAAGCTGTGGTTTCCGTGGAGGCTTACGACGGCACAGGCTATCTGGTGGACTCCGGCGTGGCGTTTCCTGACAGCCATGCCAGCCTTTTTCTGAGTCCTAATGCTGTAAATATAGCCCTGTCACCCAATGAAGACTTCCAGGTGGCAGCCTATGAGCAGAATCTGCGCTCGCATCGCCCGTTATTTGAGGTCAGAAAGGAGGCTCCGGATACAGACACTTCTGCTGCTGTTTTTCGTTTGTTCGGGGATGCGTTCCGAACCGGAGAATACACAGGCCGCTACGTTCAGTGGAAACACCGCCTGAACGCCGTGCACGATTGTCTGGAAATACGCGCTGACGTGGATTTGTTGAGCGGTGGCGGGATTAACCTTTACTCAATGAACGATACTCAGTCGGCGGGACGCACAAGGCTTTATTGTACCGATGGCAGTGAGACCTGGTCTGTATTATTGAGTCCGGTCTCGCCGTCATTTCATCCCGACCAGGACAAGGCAATGAATCTGGGGTCATCGCCAAATCGCTGGAATGTGGCATACCTGCAGGGCGTGAATATTAAATCGGATGACGAAACCCAGAAGCGCATGGCCATCAGCACCACGCTGAAGGCGGGAGCTTTCCAGGTATCAACAGCCGGGAATCTGGGTATTTATGACGATTCTGCTGACGCTTATGTAATTGCAGCCCGTAGTGACGGCACTGCATTCATGCAGATGGATACAGATATTAACGGCGCATTCCGGCCATCGGTTAACAATACCAGCGACCTGGGTGCGCCCAACAAAGCGTTCCGGAGCGTGTATCTCTGCAACTCGCCGACCGTTGTGTCGGATGCGACGTAAAGGATACACCGCGCGATGCGACGGCAGCCGAAAACGCGGCATTTGCAGAAATAGCACGGCTTCCGGGGGTGTGGCGCTGGTTACAGAGAATTGAGGAGGAGGGCGAGGACGCGCGTCTGCACGCCGGGCCGACAGTCCAGGCCGCGATAGCCGTGATGGAGAAACACGGTCTGGACTGGCGGAAATACAGCGCATTTTGTCTGGATTCGTGGGAAGCGGAGGAGGCACAGTACGAAGATATACCGGAAGAGTATGAAGATATTCCGGTTCAGCCAGCGATTTATTCGGATGAAGGGGAGCTGTTGAGCGGGACAACCCGTGTGCTTACCCGACAGGCGGAAAGGGTTCTTGTTCGCCCTGCAACCGAAGCTGGAAGCCGTTATCGCTTCCGGAAAGAGGAGCTTCTCTGGTGGTGTCTACGTGCTGTTGTCAGCCAGGTGGATTTGTTAATGGAACGTTTTGTTGACTTAAATCGTCGTTTGATGAAGTTGGAGACTTCAGAATAAACAAGCCTTAATGAGTATCTGCTTAAAATAGTGTTATCTACAGATCAAACTTTAGTTGATACGAGTCACTGTCCTCCCCGTAACAACTGGAGTTAAAAAAGACGTGATGACACATAAAAATAACATCAGATAATTATTTTTATGAAACCCCTCCCCCTTAATTTAGAGTGAGGGGTAAATGCGTCAGATACAAAGTGAGGAGTATCTGTAGCTAAGTGTTCTTTATATTTTTTCGCAAAAAGAAGAATAATCTCCACAGATTAAACAACTGACCAGCTCTCTTTGTGCGGGATATATTTGGGGCTCATTTACAAACCCTGTATATGGTAAGAATGATTTATGTATCAAGTTGAAAATATGAGATTTCTCATTAGTTGTTAAACTTTTTTTGGATAATATGGATGCCAGGTGTTCAACGCAAATAACCAACCACGCATTAAACATTTTTACTATTTCTGCTTCATTTTTATTACTTGATAAGATATAAATCAAACCTGTTTGTAATACTAAGACTCTTTGTTTAATGGAGAAAGATGTTTTAGATAGATGTGGTTCTTCATGGCGATTCAGAGAGTAGTAGCCTTTTCTTGCCAGTATAGATATCGTATTAGCTACAGTTAGAGCTTGGCAAGAAAAAAGCATGTCCTCATAGACTGAAATTGATGGGTTAAATAAGATGTTATTATTGATTAGTAACTCTTTTTTAAAGAGCTTGAAGATTTTTAATGATCTGAAAAGATGGTTTTTTATAATGTCCGCTTTATTTGTGTCTGCCTTAAATGGGCGTACGGGAACCCCTCTTCCTGTAGAGGAAACCTGCTTGAAATATACAATGTCACTATTATTTTTATAAGCCATCTGAATGCCATCGGACAGTAAGTCAGAGTGAATGGAATCATCAGAATCTAAGAAAAACACATAACGACCTTTTGCGGATTTTATTCCCTCATTTCGCGGCGCTGATGCATTTCCTGAACCAACTTCTCTACGGATAATACGATAATTTATTTCTCTCGAAATGTTATATTCAATGGCGGCAATGCTCCTGTCAGTGGAACAGTCATCAATGAAAATAACTTCAAAACAATTTTTATCTATAGTCTGATTGTTTAAAGATTTAATGCATTCGAGAATAAGGGTTTCTCGGTTGTGAACCGGAATAATAACTGAGACATCAAAGGGATAAATAGAATTAATTTCATTAATTACCGTTGTGATTTTTAGAAGAGAAGCTTGCAGGGCTGCTGTTAAAATAGCAGAAGATGAAATGTTTTCTTTTTTAGTATTGCCTTTTATAGTATAAAAAGAGTAATTATTTCGTAGAACAAAATCCACGTTTACACCTGGTTGGCTGGCTGTGAAATCTAATGCAAATTTCACGCCTTTGTATTCGAAATCAATAACGAAGCAATTTTCATTGTATAGCCATGTTTTTTTGATGTAATCATGCAGTGTTGTTTGTTCAAAGAATTCCACTATATTTTCAGACATGGCAGTGATATCGGTTTTCATTATGCAACCTCTAACGTTAACAATGTTTATGAATGTTCAGAACGCTACCTTCATAACATGAAGCATTATATCTGAACATTGTGACATGATTTAATGAAGTCATCTGTACATCATACTGCAACGCATTACAGTATAACTAACATGAGGGATTGTTTGCGTGGTGATTGTTTCGCTGGTGACAAGTTCAACATAATTAAATCTATTGGCGTACATTTTGAATATTTTTAAGCGAAGCAAATTATAAGTATAAAAATAGTTAATGTGAAGTTGTGCTCATATAAAAAAACCGCATTTACTCGAAAGCGGGGAAGATTTGAAAATTAATGGTGCAAATTGATGATTTCATATTCTATTCTGTATTGGAATAAAAGTGAATGCAATTATTTATTATAGATGGTTTTTTAAAAAGAGCCCGTGGAAGCAACGGGCATAAAACGCGGAATTGATTAAATTCTGTATAATTTAATTCTCTGATTCTATCATGCATATCATTCACAGTGAAGCTGGCAATTTAGTAAACCTAGTGATAATGCCGCTCGGTTTGATAACAAGAGAAACCACAGCGTGGTTTCGTCGAAGAGTTTATGATGGATATTCCCCCAAATATACACTCGCTTTGTGCTGTAGCAGCGCAGATGCTGGTTGCTATTCTTACCGGGAACTGGGCTTACAGGGCAATAGTCGTGTGTACATTCTTCATCGCGCACGTGCATATCCTGACTGAATGTCGATGGATAGAAAATATCCGCAAAGGGAAGCGGAGCAGCATACCGTGGTGGGGGCACGTGTATGGGGTGTTGGAAGTCTGATGGATTTCTTTGTACTAGACAGTTTGTATTTTCATCTTTTCTTTGTTTCTTTGCAGGTAATTATGAGCTGCGACAAATCCTGAATGGCCGGGAATACCGCAATAAATAGAGGCGGGCAAGTTGCCCACCTTTCCTTTATCTGTTGTTTCATACACTGACCATCCAGGTCAAATAGCGTCTCATGCTTTGCACAACAGAAAATAGTTGCACCCATTAACCACGGAGTTAAACGGATGAGTGACTATCATCACGGCGTGCAGGTGCTGGAGATTAACGACGGCACCCGCGTCATTTCCACCGTATCCACTGCCATTGTCGGCATGGTCTGCACGGCCAGCGATGCGGATGCGGAAACCTTCCCCCTCAATAAACCGGTGCTGATTACCAATGTGCAGAGCGCAATTGCAAAGGCCGGTAAAAAAGGCACGCTGGCGGCATCGTTGCAGGCCATCGCCGACCAGTCAAAACCGGTCACCGTTGTCGTGCGTGTGGAAGACGGCACCGGCGACGACGAGGAAACGAAACTCGCGCAGACCGTTTCCAATATCATCGGCACCACCGACGAAAACGGTCAGTACACCGGACTGAAAGCCCTGCTGGCGGCGGAGTCGGTAACCGGTGTTAAACCGCGTATTCTCGGCGTACCGGGACTGGACACCAAAGAGGTGGCTGTTGCACTGGCATCTGTCTGTCAGAAGCTGCGCGCTTTCGGGTATATCAGCGCATGGGGCTGTAAAACCATTTCCGAGGTGAAAGCCTACCGCCAGAATTTCAGCCAGCGTGAGCTGATGGTCATCTGGCCGGATTTCCTCGCATGGGATACGGTCACCAGCACCACCGCCACCGCGTATGCCACCGCCCGTGCGCTGGGTCTGCGCGCTAAAATCGACCAGGAGCAGGGCTGGCATAAAACGCTGTCCAACGTCGGGGTAAACGGTGTTACCGGCATCAGCGCATCTGTATTCTGGGATTTGCAGGAGTCCGGCACTGATGCTGACCTGCTTAACGAGTCAGGCGTCACTACGCTGATTCGCCGCGACGGTTTCCGATTCTGGGGTAACCGTACCTGCTCTGATGACCCGCTGTTCCTCTTTGAAAACTACACCCGCACCGCGCAGGTGCTGGCCGACACGATGGCTGAGGCGCACATGTGGGCGGTGGACAAGCCCATCACCGCAACGCTGATTCGCGACATCGTTGACGGTATCAATGCCAAATTCCGTGAGCTGAAAACAAACGGCTATATCGTGGATGCGACCTGCTGGTTCAGCGAAGAATCCAACGATGCGGAAACCCTCAAGGCCGGAAAACTGTATATCGACTACGACTATACCCCGGTGCCTCCTCTTGAAAACCTGACCCTGCGCCAGCGTATTACCGATAAATACCTGGCAAATCTGGTCACCTCGGTTAACAGCAATTAAGGAGCCTGACCGATGGCAATGCCGCGCAAACTCAAGTTAATGAACGTCTTTCTGAACGGCTACAGCTATCAGGGCGTCGCGAAGTCCGTCACGCTGCCAAAACTGACCCGTAAGCTCGAAAACTATCGCGGTGCGGGGATGAACGGCAGCGCACCGGTAGACCTCGGCCTTGATGACGATGCGCTGTCAATGGAGTGGTCGCTCGGGGGCTTCCCGGATTCGGTTATCTGGGAACTTTACGCCGCAACCGGTGTGGATGCCGTGCCGATTCGTTTTGCAGGCTCTTACCAGCGTGACGATACCGGCGAAACGGTGGCCGTCGAAGTGGTCATGCGTGGCCGTCAGAAAGAAATCGACACCGGCGAGGGTAAACAGGGAGAAGACACCGAGTCGAAAATCTCCGTGGTCTGCACCTATTTCCGGCTGACGATGGACGGTAAGGAGCTGGTCGAAATTGACACCATCAACATGATTGAGAAGGTGAACGGCGTCGACCGGCTGGAGCAACACCGCCGCAATATCGGCCTGTGATTTTCATCCGGTCAGCCTGGCTGACCGGTTAACCCTGATTCAGAAGTGAGAAAACCATGAACAAAGAAAATGTGATTACCCTGGACAATCCGGTCAAGCGTGGTGAGCAGGTTATCGAACAGGTCACGCTGATGAAACCTAATGCCGGGACGCTGCGCGGTGTCAGTCTGGCAGCGGTCGCGAACTCCGAAGTCGATGCACTGATTAAGGTGCTGCCGCGCATGACGGCACCGATGCTGACCGAGCAGGAAGTCGCCGCGCTGGAACTGCCTGACCTTGTGGCGCTGGCCGGTAAGGTGGTCGGTTTTTTGTCGCCGAACTCGGTGCAGTGACGTTCCCGAAAAATCTGTCGGTCGATGACCTGATGGCGGATGTGGCAGTGATATTTCACTGGCCGCCATCAGAACTGTATCCCATGAGCCTGACCGAACTCATCACATGGCGCGAAAAGGCGCTCCGGCGAAGCGGAAACACGAATGAGTAACAATGTAAAATTACAGGTATTGCTCAGGGCTGTTGACCAGGCATCCCGCCCGTTTAAATCCATCCGCACAGCGAGCAAGTCGCTGTCGGGGGATATCCGGGAAACACAAAAATCACTGCGCGAGCTGAACGGTCACGCATCCCGTATTGAGGGATTCCGCAAGACCAGTGCACAGCTCGCCGTGACTGGTCATGCACTTGAAAAGGCTCGGCAGGAAGCCGAAGCCCTTGCCACACAGTTTAAAAACACCGAACGTCCGACCCGTGCTCAGGCGAAAGTGCTGGAATCCGCAAAGCGTGCGGCGGAGGACTTACAGGCGAAATATAACCGCCTGACGGATTCCGTTAAGCGCCAGCAGCGGGAACTGGCCGCTGTGGGAATTAATACCCGCAATCTTGCACATGATGAGCAGGGACTGAAAAACCGTATCAGTGAGACCACCGCACAGCTTAACCGTCAGCGTGACGCGCTGGCGCGTGTCAGTGCACAACAGGCAAAACTTAACGCAGTCAAACAGCGTTATCAGGCCGGAAAGGAACTGGCTGGAAATATGGCCTCAGTTGGCGCTGCCGGTGTGGGGATTGCGGCTGCGGGAACGATGGCCGGAGTTAAGCTGCTGATGCCCGGTTATGAGTTTGCGCAGAAAAACTCAGAATTGCAGGCCGTGCTAGGTGTGGCAAAAGACTCCGCCGAAATGGCCGCGCTCCGCAAGCAGGCGCGCCAGCTCGGCGATAATACCGCCGCCTCGGCGGATGATGCAGCCGGTGCGCAGATTATTATTGCGAAAGCCGGTGGGGATGTTGATGCCATTCAGGCGGCAACGCCGGTCACGCTGAATATGGCGCTGGCGAACCGTCGCACGATGGAAGAAAACGCCGCCCTGCTGATGGGGATGAAATCCGCCTTTCAGCTTTCAAACGATAAGGTCGCTCATATCGGGGATGTTCTCTCCATGACGATGAACAAAACCGCCGCCGATTTTGACGGTATGAGCGATGCGCTGACCTATGCCGCACCTGTGGCAAAAAATGCCGGTGTCAGCATTGAAGAAACCGCCGCAATGGTCGGGGCGCTGCATGATGCAAAAATTACCGGTTCAATGGCGGGGACGGGAAGCCGTGCCGTGTTAAGCCGCCTGCAGGCACCGACGGGAAAAGCATGGGATGCACTGAAAGAGCTTGGTGTGAAAACCTCAGACAGTAAGGGAAACACCAGACCAATATTTACCATTCTGAAAGAAATGCAGGCCAGTTTTGAGAAAAACCGGCTCGGTACTGCCCAGCAGGCTGAATATATGAAAACCATTTTCGGGGAGGAGGCCAGTTCAGCCGCCGCCGTGCTGATGACTGCCGCCTCAACCGGAAAGCTGGACAAACTGACCGCTGCGTTTAAAGCCTCAGACGGAAAGACCGCAGAGCTGGTTAAAATCATGCAGGACAACCTCGGCGGTGACTTTAAGGAGTTTCAGTCCGCTTATGAGTCTGTGGGGACTGACCTGTTTGACCAGCAGGAAGGCGCACTGCGTAAGCTCACGCAGACGGCCACAAAGTATGTGTTAAAACTCGACGGCTGGATCCAGAAAAACAAATCACTGGCGTCAACCATCGGCATCATTGTCGGTGGTGCACTGGCACTGATTGGTGTCATCGGTGCCATTGGCCTCGTAGCCTGGCCGGTTATCACCGGCATCAATGCCATCATCGCGGCAGCAGGCGCAATGGGTGCAATCTTCACGACGGTTGGCAGTGCTGTTATGACGGCCATCGGGGCGATTAGCTGGCCGGTTGTGGCCGTGGTGGCCGCCATTGTCGCCGGGGCGTTACTTATCCGTAAATACTGGGAGCCTGTCAGCGCATTCTTTGGCGGTGTGGTGGAAGGGCTGAAAGCGGCATTTGCGCCGGTGGGGGAACTGTTCACGCCACTTAAGCCGGTGTTTGACTGGCTGGGCGAAAAGTTACAGGCCGCGTGGCAGTGGTTTAAAAACCTGATTGCCCCGGTCAAAGCCACTCAGGACGCGCTGAACCGTTGCCGTGACACGGGCGTCATGTTCGGGCAGGCACTGGCTGACGCGCTGATGCTGCCGCTTAATGCGTTCAACAAACTGCGCAGCGGTATTGACTGGGTACTGGAAAAACTCGGTGTCATCAACAAAGAGTCAGACACACTTGACCAGACCGCCGCCAGAACTCAAGCCGCCACGTATGGCAGCGGTGGTTATATTCCGGCGACCAGCTCTTATGCAGGTTATCAGGCTTATCAGCCGGTCACGGCACCGGCTGGCCGCTCTTATGTAGACCAGAGTAAAAACGAATATCACATCAGCCTGACGGGGGGTACTGCGCCGGGGACACAGCTTGACCGCCAGTTACAGGATGCGCTCGAAAAATACGAGCGGGATAAACGTGCGCGCGCCCGTGCCAGCATGATGCATGACGGTTAAGGAGGTGACGAAAAATGATGCTCGCGTTAGGTATGTTTGTTTTTATGCGCCAGACGCTGCCACACCAGACCATGCAGCGTGAATCAGATTATCGCTGGCCGTCAAATTCCCGTATCGGTAAACGGGATGCCTACCAGTTTCTCGGTGTGGGTGAGGAAAACATGACGCTTGCCGGTGTGCTTTATCCCGAACTGACCGGCGGAAAGCTGACGATGACCACGCTCAGGCTGATGGCAGATGAAGGCCGGGCGTGGCCGTTGCTGGATGGCACTGGCATGATTTACGGCATGTATGTCATCAGCAAGGTGAGTGAAACAGGGAGTATTTTCTTTGCAGACGGCACACCCCGGAAAATTGATTTTACGCTGTCGCTCACCCGCGTTGATGAATCACTGGCCGCGCTTTATGGCGATATCGGTAAACAGGCGGAATCGCTCATCGGTAAGGCTGGCAGTATGGCGACCAGATTCACGGGTATGACGGGGGCGGGATAATGCTGGATACGCTGACATTTGATGCAGGCAGTACGCTGACGCCGGATTACATGCTGATGCTCGACAGCAGGGATATTACCGGCAATATCAGCGACCGTCTGATGAGCATGACCCTGACGGATAACCGGGGCTTTGAGGCTGACCAGCTTGATATTGAACTGAACGATGCCGACGGGCAGGTCGAGCTGCCGGTTCGTGGCGCTGTCCTGACGGTGTATATCGGCTGGAAAGGTTTTGCCCTGGTGTGCAAAGGGAAATTTACCGTTGATGAGGTTGAACACCGGGGCGCGCCGGATGTGGTTACCATCCGCGCCCGGAGTGCAGATTTTCGCGGGACGCTCAATTCCCGCCGTGAAGGCTCCTGGCATGACACCACGCTCGGTGCGATTGTTGAAGCGATAGCCTCCCGTAACAGGCTGGAAGCCAGTGTCGCTCCGCCACTGGCCGGAATTAAAATCCCGCACATCGACCAGTCGCAGGAGTCAGATGCGAAATTCCTGACCCGTCTTGCTGAACGCAACGGCGGTGAGGTGTCGGTAAAAATGGGAAAACTGTTGTTTCTCAAAGCGGGGCAGGGGGTGACGGCCAGCGGTAAAAAAATCCCGCAGATTACCATCACCCGCAGCGACGGCGACCGTCATCATTTTGCGATTGCTGACCGTGGAGCCTATACCGGCGTAACGGCAAAGTGGCTTCACACCAAAGACCCGAAGCCGCAAAAGCAGAAGGTAAAACTGAAACGCAAAAAGAAAGAGAAACACCTGCGCGCACTGGAGCACCCGAAAGCGAAACCGGTCACGCAGAAGAAAGCACCAAAAGTACCGGAAGCGCGCGAAGGTGAATACATGGCCGGTGAGGCTGACAACGTTTTTGCCCTGACCACGGTATATGCCACGAAAGCGCAGGCAATGCGCGCCGCTCAGGCGAAGTGGGACAAACTGCAACGGGGCGTTGCGGAGTTCTCCATCAGCCTTGCCACTGGTCGGGCTGATATTTACACGGAAACGCCGGTCAGAGTGTCAGGCTTTAAGCGCGTCATAGACGAGCAGGACTGGACAATCACTAAGGTGACACATTTTCTGAATAATAGCGGCTTCACGACGTCCTTAGAGCTTGAGGTCAGGCTTTCTGATGTGGAGTACGAAACAGAAGATGATGAGTGATGTTTTTATTTTATCTGTTTGTTTTATAAGGATAAATTAACTAAAATGGCACCATCAACAAAACCGGAAGAGGTGCTCGCGATGTTTCATTGTCCTTTATGCCAGCATGCCGCACATGCGCGTACAAGCCGCTATATCACTGACACGACAAAAGAGCGTTATCACCAGTGCCAGAACGTGAATTGCAGCGCCACGTTCATCACCTATGAGTCGGTGCAGAGATACATCGTGAAGCCGGGAGAAGTCCACGCCGTAAGGCCGCACCCGTTGCCGTCAGGGCAGCAAATTATGTGGATGTAATTACAAACAGAAAGCCCCTCAGTCGAGGTAATGCCGATCAGTTAAGGATCGGTTGACCGATCCTTAAACTGCGGCACTATAACGGCTTCCACAACAGGGAGCCGTTTTCTTATGCCACTTCTAAATGATCTGCTCGATTTCAGTGACCATCCGCTTATGCCACCGCCCTCTGCACAACTGTTTGCAGAGCACCTTCCCGTCGAGTGGATACAGCACTGTCTGACGCTTTCTGCGCATGCGACCGTTCGCCGCCGTCGTTTACCGGGGGACATGGTTATCTGGATGGTGGTGGCCATGGC
>NZ_PDIG01000017.1:0-189763 GCF_004745185.1 Escherichia sp. E2661 | reverse complement strand
GTCTCCTGAAGGAACGTTGAAGACGACGACGTTGATAGGCCGGGTGTGTAAGCGCAGCGATGCGTTGAGCTAACCGGTACTAATGAACCGTGAGGCTTAACCTTACAACGCCGAAGATGTTTTGGCGGATGAGACATCGATAAGTAAGCTTGATAACAGATTAGATTAACCGGCGTAAGCGGGTTAATAAAACAGAATTTGCCTGGCGGCCGTAGCGCGGTGGTCCCACCTGACCCCATGCCGAACTCAGAAGTGAAACGCCGTAGCGCCGATGGTAGTGTGGGGTCTCCCCATGCGAGAGTAGGGAACTGCCAGGCATCAAATTTAGCGTGCTGATATGGCTCAGTTGGTAGAGCGCACCCTTGGTAAGGGTGAGGTCCCCAGTTCGACTCTGGGTATCAGCACCACTTTTTAGGTTAAAGTTCGGCAGATTAGAAAAGAATTTGTCTGGCGGCAGTAGCGCGGTGGTCCCACCTGACCCCATGCCGAACTCAGAAGTGAAACGCCGTAGCGCCGATGGTAGTGTGGGGTCTCCCCATGCGAGAGTAGGGAACTGCCAGACATCAAATCAAGCGAAAGGCCATCCGAAAGGATGGCCTTTTTGCTTTTCGAACTAACATTCAATTAATGGATAACCTGCGATAAAAATGCCCTCGTACGCTCCGATTTAGGATGCGCAAAAAATTCATCCGGTGCAGCTTGCTCCACGATTTCTCCGCGATCCATAAAAATCACTCGATCAGCGACAGTTCGCGCAAATCCCATTTCATGTGTTACACACAACATTGTCATACCCGACTGCGCCAGCCCAATCATCGTATCCAGCACCTCTTTCACCATCTCAGGATCGAGCGCCGACGTTGGCTCATCAAACAACATAATTTTCGGCTTCATACACAGCGAACGCGCAATGGCAACGCGTTGCTGCTGACCACCAGAAATCTGTCCGGGAAACTTCTGGGCATGTTCGGCAATTCTCACCCGCTCAAGGTAATGCATCGCCAGAGCTTCAGCCTCTTTCTTTGGCATCTTGCGTACCCAAATCGGTGCCAGGGTACAGTTCTGTAACACGGTCAAATGTGGGAAGAGATTGAAATGCTGAAAGACCATTCCCACTTCCTGCCTGACGCGCTCAATATTGCGAATATCTTCGTTAAGCTCGATGCCATCCACCACGATCCGTCCCTGTTGGTGTTCTTCCAGATGATTAATACAGCGAATGGTTGTCGATTTCCCGGAACCGGAAGGACCACACAGAACGATCCGTTCGCCCGGTTGCACGGTTAAATTTATATTTTTCAAAACATGGAATTGTCCATACCATTTATTGACGTTTTCCAGCGTAATCATCGCGTTAGCAGGTTGCAGTAAAATTTGGCTCATAGTGTCCTCAATGCGGTGTACGCCCGGTGTTAAAACGTTTTTCCAGATGTTGGCTATAGCGCGACATGCTGAAACAGAAGATCCAGTAGATCAGTGCGGCGAAAACATACCCTTCTGTGGACATACCCAGCCAGGCGGGGTCAACGGTTGCCTGCTGAACGCTACTGAAAAGATCGAACAACCCGATGATGATCACCAGACTTGTGTCTTTGAATAGCGCGATGATGGTATTTACCAGTCCTGGAATCACCAGCTTCAGTGCCTGGGGCAGAATAACCAGCCCTTGAGTTTTCCAGTAACCCAACGCCAGCGACTCTGCCGCTTCGTATTGCCCTTTGGGCAGCGCCTGTAATCCGCCTCGCACGACTTCCGCAACGTATGCTGACTGAAACAGGATCACGCCGACCAACGCACGAATCAGTTTGTCGATGCTGGTGCCTTCCGCCATAAAGAGCGGCAGCATGACCGAAGACATAAACAGTACGGTAATCAGCGGTACGCCGCGCCAGAACTCGATAAAAAACGACCGATAAGATACGCACAATCGGCATATGGGAGCGGCGACCTAACGCCAGTAAGATCCCCCACGGTAGCGCCCCCGCAATCCCAACTGATGCAATAATTAAAGTTAGCGTCAGCCCGCCCCATTGCCGGGTTTCAACCCGCTCAAGACCAAAAAAACCGCCATACATCAGCCACCAGACAATCAGTGGGTAGATAACCGCCCAGACCGCAATATAGCGACCGCGATGCGGGAGTATTTTCCAGAACATTGGTGCGATAGACACAAGGCCAATCAGTAATGCCAGGTTAATTCGCCAGCGTTGGTCGTGTGGGTAAAGCCCATACATAAACTGACCAAATCGTTCGTGGATGAAGACCCAACAGGCACCGGCTTTTGTGCAGTCGGCACGCGTTGAGCCAACCCAGTTAGCCTGCAAAAATGCCCAGTTCAGCAACGGTGGGATCAGTTCCCACATCAACCATATGCAGCCAATAGTCAGCAGGCTATTGCTCCAGCTGGAGAACAGATTTTTTCGCACCCACACCATAGCGCGGCTTGAGTTATGGCTCGCCGGGCGCGGGGGATGAGACAGCAATACTTTTGTCATCATGACTCCTTAGCGTTCAACGATCGCGATACGGCGGTTATAGATATTCATCAGCAGCGAGATAGTCAGGCTGATAATCAGATAGACCGACATCGTCATGGCAATCGTCTCGATGGCTTGCCCCGTTTGGTTCAGCACGGTGCCAGCAAACAGCGAAACCATATCGGGATAGCCAATAGCGGCGGCAAGAGAGGAGTTCTTGACGATGTTGAGATACTGGCTGGTTAACGGTGGAATAATCACCCGCAATGCCTGGGGAATAATGACCTGGCGTAGCGTAACCGGGTTGGGTAATCCCAGTGATCGAGCCGCTTCATGTTGACCATAAGGCACTGCCTGGATCCCGGCGCGGATAATCTCGGCGATAAATGCAGAGGTATAAACCGAAAGTGCTAGCGTTAAGGCTGCCAGTTCAGGAATTAAAACCATCCCGCCGCGGAAATTAAAGCCTCGAAGGCTGGGACATCCCAGTGTAGTGCTGCGCCAAAAAGCCATTGCGCCAGTAAAGGTAAACCAATGATCAACACAACGGCGCAAGGCCAGGTACGGCGCAGTTGTCCGGTCTTTATCTGGTGCGTTTTATTAAAACGGAATAGTCCAACAGAAATGGCTATAGCAATAACAACAGTCAGGATAAACGCAATAAATCCATCTCCCAGCTGCGGCGACGGAATATAGAGCCCACGATTGCTCAAAAAGGCGAGATCAAACGCACTCACTGCCTGTCGCGGTCCGGGCAAATTGCGCAACACGGCAAAGTACCAGAAGAAGATTTGCAGCAGCGGGGGAATATTACGGAAGATCTCAATATAAATTGTGGAAAGCTTTCGTAGCAGCCAGTTATCCGAAAGTCTCGCCAGACCGATAAAGAAGCCCAGGACAGATGCGAATACGATACACAATGCTGAAACCAGTAGCGTATTGAGTAAGCCGACAATAAAAACGCGTCCGTAGGTATCGCCCTGCTGGTAATCGATCAAATGCTGGACGATCCCGAAGCCTGCGCCGCGATCCAGAAAGGCAAATCCTGATGTTATGCCGCGATTGTTTAGATTCGTCACGGTGTTGTGAAATAACCAACCAACAATGCCGACGACGGCAACAACGGCGAGGATCTGGAATAACCAGGCGCGAACCGTAGGGTTGGTAAAGGAGAGTGAGCCTTTAACGGTTGAGCGGCGATGGGGCATATAAACCTCGGAAACCATAACGCTGAAGAGAGCGCCGCCGTAGCGACGCCCGTTACCTCACACCGACTTAACGCACGGGCGGCGCGTACTGAATACCGCCGTTATTCCAGAGATTATTTTGCCCACGTTTAATTTTCAGCGGGCTTTCTGAACCTACATTACGCTCAAAAATTTCCGAGTAGTTACCCACCTGTTTGATGATGTTGTAAGCCCATTTATTATCCAGCTTCAGATCCTTGCCGTAATCGCCCTCTTTACCCAGCAGATGCGCCATATCAGGCGTAGCTGGATTAGCCGCTTTTTCATCAACGTTTTTGCGAGTTAACGCCCATCTCTTCAGCATTCAGCATGGCGAAAAGCGTCCAGCGCACAATAGAGAACCATTCATCATCGCCACGACGGACGACCGGACCAAGCGGTTCTTTAGAGATAACTTCTGGCAGGACAATCCATTCGGCAGGATTACTTAATTTGATCCGCAGGGCATACAGTTGCGACTGATCCGAGGCCAGCGTATCGCAGCGGCCAGATTCCAGAGCCTTCGCTGATTCGTCTGAGCGATCGAAGGTTACTGGCGTGTACTTCATATTGTTTGCCTTGAAGTAATCGGCGACGTTGAGTTCGGTATCAGTCCCCGCCTGAATACAGACTGTTGCGCCATCCAGTTCTTTCGCGCTTTTTAATCCCGCTTTATCGTGCGTCAGGAAACCAATGCCGTCGTAATAAGTGACGCCAGTAAATACCATTCCCATTCCCGCGTCGCGGGATGAAGTCCAGGTCGTATTACGGGAAAGCAAATCCACTTCTCCTGACTGTAAAGCGGTGAAGCGTTCTTTTGCTGTGAGTGGGGTATATTTCACTTTCGTGTCGTCACCAAATACAGCAGCGGCAATACCACGACAAACATCTACATCAATACCTGAAAACTTACCGTCTGCATCGGCATAAGAGAACCCAGGTAATCCGTCACTGATCCCACATTGCACAAACCCTTTATTCTTTACGGCATCAAGTGTCGCGCCAGCATGCGCCTGATTTGCAACGGCAAGCAGCACGCTGGCGGCAGCCAGTGTGGCTATCATCATCTTTTTCATAATGCTTCCTGTGAGGCGAAAATTATCGTTATAGGACGTTTGGGAAACGTCTTTTACCTGTCTGTGGCCATCCTTTTATAAGCAAAAGTAGTGCCAGCTTTTGCGCACGATTCCACGTCGCAATAAGCTGAGTGTAGACAGGAAATAATAAAAACATCGCCTCGCAATGGTGCGAAAATGAAACATACGCCACATTTTAGCGCAAAATATTTATTCGCATTTTACTAAGCAGGATAATGATTGTTAGCGTGAGCATGTGTTTTAAATGAGGGTAAAAACTAATGGATGTGTTATTTCGATAGTTCGAAATAAAATGCTAAATTAAAAGGGAATAAGCTAGCAGAATATAGTTGTATTTTATCTTACGGTGAGATTCTGTACCGTTAAACAGAGCGCGGAACTCCGCGCTCTGTTCAGTTATTTCGACAGAGCGATGATCCCCATCGTCAGGCCAGCAACAGCCGCTGCCCCGCCAGCAATAGCCCCAGCCGTTTCCCAGTTATCCTGAGTCGTACCTTTCATACAGGTATTGGTGTGAACCAGACGGCCCTGATCGTCATAAACCGGAACGCAGGGTGAATCGTGAGCGCAGCCCGCCAGCAATGCGGTGAGCAATGCGACAGGAATTAATCTTTTCATGGTGTTACCTCAGTAATAACGCTACCGCTTAATAAGCTAACTTTCTTATTAACGTGCTGAATTCCATTTTATCACCGGGAGTTATAATTATTGCGAGATGAATAATGACAAATTATGTGAATTGTAAAAATAATGAAGGGAGAAAGAATGAATGTACTCAATTCAAAAGTTAATGAATCATTAACTCATTAATTTTTATAGTTTTAACTGCAAATTACAAAGGCGTCCGAAGATGCCTTTGTGTCTTAAATTTACCCTTTAAAGCAACGGCGGATCACCACAAAGAACACAGGGACAAAGAAGATTGCCAGCAATGTTGCGGAAATCATGCCACCCATGACTCCAATCCCTACCGCGTTCTGCGCGCCGCTTCCCGCACCATTACTGATAGCCAGCGGCAATACGCCGAGAATAAAGGCGAGTGATGTCATCAGAATAGGACGAAGACGCATACGTACGGCCATCAGCGTTGCTTCAATGACACCTTTCCCCTCTTTTTCCATCAGGTCTTTGGCGAACTCAACAATCAAAATAGCGTTTTTAGCCGATAAGCCAATTGTCGTTAACAAGCCCACCATAAAATAAACGTCATTTTTCTGATTAAAGAGTGTCGCCGCCAGCAGCACGCCGACAATCCCTAACGGCACGACCAACATAACCGAGACAGGAATTGACCAGCTTTCATAGAGCGCCGCAAGGCACAGGAAAACGACCACGAATGAAATGGCTACCAGAGCAGGGGCCTGGTTGCCTGACAAGCGTTCCTGATACGACATCCCCGTCCAGTCATAACCGATTCCGTTAGGTAGTTGTGAGGCGAGGCTTTCCATTAGAGACATCGCATCGCCGGAACTGGTGCCTGGCGCAGCTTCCCCCTGAATCTCCATGGAGGGTAGACCGTTGTAGCGTTCCAGACGCGGAGAACCATATACCCAATGTGAAGTGGTAAAGGTGGAGAATGGCACCATTTCGCCGTTAGCGCTGCGGACATAAAGTTTATCGACATCTTCTGGCAGCATACGGAATTTGGCATCCGCCTGAACATATACTTTTTTCACGCGGCCACGGTCGATGAAGTCGTTGACATACGTCCCGCCTAACGCCGTAGAAATGGTCTGATTAATGTCAGAAAGCGAAACGCCTAATGCCTGTGCTTTTTCCTGGTCAACTTCAAGTTTGAACTGCGCAGTATCTTCCAGTCCATTGGGGCGCACACTGACTAAGCTTTCAGGATGTTGCGCCGCCATGCCAAGCAACTGGTTGCGGGCATGGGTTAAGGCATCGTGACCAAGACCCGCCTGATCGATTAACTCAAAGTCGAAACCTGTTGCCGTACCCAGTTCAACAATGGCTGGCATATTGAATGGAATGACAAAACCGTCGCGGATTTTACTCAGTTCCATTTTGGCACGTTGGATTACCGCTTCCGCGCTATTTTCTTCGCCACTGCGCTCTTCCCACGGTTTAAGGCTGACAAAGGCCATCCCCGCGTTTTGCGCCTGACCGCTGAAGCTAAATCCATTGACTGTAAAGACACTTTCAACGTTCGCCTTCTCGTTCTTCAGATAGTAATCCGTCACTTCATCCAGTACTTTTTGTGTCCGCTCTTGCGTCGCGCCAGCGGGCAGTTGGATCATGGTCAGGAAGACACCCTGATCTTCTTCCGGCAAGAAAGAAGAAGGGAGGCGTAAAAACAGCACTACCATTCCGGCGACAATCAGCGCATAGATCAGTAAATATCGCCCTGTGGAACCGAGGATTTTGCCAACGCTATTGGTGTAGTGAATAACGCTATGATCGAAAGTGGTGTTAAACCAGCCGAAGAACCCCCCCTTATTTTCGTGATGCTCGGCAGAGACTGGTTTCAGCAATGTTGCACATAACGCGGGGGTGAGAATCAGCGCAACAAGTACTGAAAGCGCCATTGCTGAAACAATAGTGATAGAGAACTGTCGATAAATTGCCCCTGTTGAGCCACCGAAGAATGCCATCGGAATAAATACCGCCGACAGTACCATCGCGATACCTACCAGCGCGCCCTGGATTTGCGACATCGATTTTTCCGTCGCTTCTCTGGGGGGGAGTTTATCCTCCATCATTACGCGCTCGACGTTCTCCACAACGACTATCGCATCATCAACAAGAAGTCCGATGGCAAGTACCATCCCGAACATCGTTAGCGTGTTGATGGAGTAACCAAAAGCGGCGAGTATGGCAAATGTCCCTAACAACACGACAGGTACAGCAATGGTGGGTATCAATGTTGCCCGCATGTTCTGCAAGAACAGATACATCACCAGGAATACCAGGATAATGGCTTCGAACAGCGTTTTCACCACTTCCTGGATAGAAAGCTGGACGAAAGGCGTGGTGTCATAAGGGTAAAGAACCTTCATTCCCTGTGGGAAGAACGGCTGTAATTCTGCCAGTTTGGCCTTGATGGCTTTTGCGGTATCAAGTGCGTTAGCTCCCGTTGCCAGTTTAATGCCGAGGCCAGCCGCGGGTTTGCCGTTGATACGGGCGATAACGTTATAGTTTTCACCACCGAGTTCAATCCGTGCGACATCTTTCAGCCGCACTACCGAACCGTCGCTGTTCACGCGCAGGGTGACTTTGCCGAACTCTTCCGGATCTTTTAACCGTGTCTGGGCAATAATCGACGCGTTTAACTGCTGTCCTGGTAATGCCGGCGTGCCGCCTAACTGACCGGCCGCAATCTGGTCGTTCTGTACTTTCAACTGGTTAATGACATCAACCGATGTGAGTTTATATTTGTTCAGCAGATCGGCATCGAGCCAGATACGCATAGCGTACTGAGCACCGAACAGTTGCACGTCGCCAACGCCGTTCAGACGGCTAATGGTATCTTTTACGTTAGAGGCGATGTAGTCGGAAATATCGTCTTGCGTGGTACTTGGGTTATCAGAAACAAAACCAGCCACCATCAAAAAGCTGCTACTTGATTTCTCGACACTTATCCCCTGTTGCTGGACTTCCTGCGGCAGCAACGGTGTGGCGAGTTGAAGTTTGTTTTGTACCTGCACTTGCGCGATGTCTGGATCGGTCCCGGACTGGAAGGTGAGAGTAATTGTCACGCTACCGGCTGAATCGCTGGTGGAGGACATATACATCAGATTATCGATGCCGTTCATATTCTGTTCGATAACCTGTGTCACCGTATCCTGCACGGTTTGCGCATCAGCGCCCGGATAGTTTGCCGACACAGAAACAGCAGGCGGGGCAATGGTTGGATACTGGGCGACGGGCAATTGTAGGATCGCCAGTACGCCCGCCATCATCAGAATAATGGCCAGCACCCATGCAAATATTGGTCGTCGAATAAAAAAGTTTGCCATATCAGATTGCCTTACTTCGACGCAGTATCTGCGGGGGTATCGGTAGTGGCCTTAACCTGCTCTCCCGGGCGTGCTTTTTGCAGGCCGCTGACAATGACCTGATCACCCGCTTTTAGTCCTTCGCTAATCAGCCATTTATCGCCAATGGCCTGGCTGGCGACAACAGGACGCGCCTCAACCTGGCTTTTATCATTAACAATCAGCACGGTAGCGTCACCACGCGGCGTGCGGCTAACTCCCTGTTGCGGGATAAGAATGGCGTCAGGTTGTACACCTTCATCAATCCGTGCGCGCACAAACATACCTGGCAGAAGCGTGTGTTGCGGGTTAGGGAAAACTGCGCGCAGGGTTATGGAGCCGGTGCTTTCATCAACGGTCACATCAGAGAATTGCAGCGTGCCTTTCAGGGGATAGGTTTGACCGTTTTCCATGACCAGCTCTACGTTGCTGGTGGCGTTTTCCTTATGCAAATTCCCTTGCTCTACGGATTGCTTCAGTCTCATGAAGTCGTTGCTGGATTGGGTCACATCGACATAGATAGGATCGAGTTGCTGGACAGTCGCCAGTTCGGTCGTTTGCCCGTTAGTGACGAGAGCACCTTCGGTTACCGAAGATTTGCCGATACGCCCGCTAATTGGCGCAGTCACTTTGGTATAAGCGAGATTGATGCGGGCGCTTTCGACCGTGGCTTTTGCGGCTATGACGGTAGCATCGGCCTGACGAGCATCAGCAATCGCCTGATCGTACTCCTGCTGGCTGATGTATTTCGTACCCACAAGCGGAACATAACGTTTTACCGTCAAATGCGCGATGGACGCGGCAGCTTCGCTTTTCGCCAGTTCGCCTTTCGCGCTGTCATAACTTGCCTGATAAGTGGCCGGATCGATCTGGTACAGGGACTGGCCAGCTTGCACATCGCTGCCTTCAGTGAAATTACGATTCAGCACTATCCCGCTAACCTGCGGGCGAACCTCGGCAATACGGAAAGCATTAGTACGGCCTGGTAATTCAGTTTTAACTTCTAACGGGGCAGTATTCACAACATGAACGGTAACCTGCGGTTCACCGACGTGAGCTTTCTCTTCTCCCTTATCGTTACAACCCGCAATTAACGCTGCGGAGATCATGATAAAGGAGGGCAGGAGGAAAAACCTGGCATGTTTCGTCATTACTATTCCTCAAAAAACCAAAAGCGCGTTATTAGCCAGAAAAAGGCAACGCGTTAACTCGCAGAAATAAAAATACAGTTCGCTATCCTACAAATTATCGTCCGGCGATGTAAGGAATAGTTATGAATAGTCGCTATTCAAGGCACGTAAACACAAAAATAGATTAATATTCTAATGTTCTCATTTGATGTGAGTTGAAAAGAATGGAAGCATTTTAACGCAAAGTGAAATATACATTTATTAAATAAATATATTATCGTCAAACAATAGACTTTGGTTATTTGACGATTGATAGCAGACGGGAATTGGTTTCTCGTATAAATAAAAATTAGGTGATACATTACTTCTCGTTGTTTCCCTTATGTCGAATATATTTATTTCCTGAATGATTAATCATGGCAAAAAGAACCAAAGCTGAAGCCCTGAAGACCAGGCAAGAACTGATTGAAACCGCCATCGCCCAGTTTGCGCAGTATGGCGTAAGCAAGACGACGCTCAATGACATCGCCGACGCCGCCAACGTCACGCGTGGCGCAATCTATTGGCACTTCGAAAACAAGGCTCAACTGTTTAACGAGATGTGGCAGCAACAGCCTTCATTGCGGGAGTTAATCCAGGAACGTTTAACGGAAGGGTTAGAACATGATCCTTTCCTGCAATTGCGTGAAAAACTGATTGTTGGTTTGCAATATATTGCCGAAATTCCCCGCCAGCAGGCGTTACTGCAAATCTTATATCACAAGTGTGAATTTAGTGATGAAATGCTGGCCGAGGCAGTAATACGGGAAAAGATGGGCTTTAATCCACAGATTTTGCGTGAAGTATTACAAGCATGTCAGCAACAGGGGGATATAGCTAAAAGCCTCGACTTAGACGTCGTAATGATTATTATTGATGGCGCCTTCAGCGGTATTGTTCAAAACTGGTTAATGAATATAGCGGGTTACGATCTTTATAAACAAGCACCCGCATTAGTCGATAATGTATTAAGAATGTTTATGCCAGATGAAAACATAACAAAATTAATTCATAAAACAAATGAATTAGGTATCGTATAAAGTTACATTCTATTGTGAAAATCCAGTTCGTCACAGTTAACCAGTTTTAGCGGATTAACCGAGTTCATATTGCGACATTTGTCTGTTTCTGTTGCCAGTAGTTCAATCCACTGCATCAGTAAGGTATCAAACAGAAAAACGGAGACAGCGAAAACGACGAGCCACCAATACTTGCGAATCATTACCTGAGCCTGTGCATGTTTAACCAAGTCTGGCAGGAAATATACACGAAATGAATAATCTGAAAACCAGGCTTACACTTCCTTTACTTTGCAATGAGATCGGGGTCAACTTCGCTGATCCGGCTTCGTTTTGACAGGTTGCCGGTCTTTCTTTTTTTCACTTTCGCCAGCTCTTCCATGGAGTAATGTGACGCGACATCCAGTCGGCGTAGCCCCATCTTGATGTACTCGCTGTTAATCTCAATACCAATGAATTTTCGCCCGGTCGCGATGGCGACGGCACCGGTGGTGAAGCTACCAGCAAACGGATCGAGAACGACATCGCCAGGGTTAGAAGAGGCGAGAATAATGCGCTTCAGTAAAGCTTCAGGCTTTTGCGTCGGATGGTTTTCATATTCATCCATCAAATAACGTACGCGTGGAAAATCCCAGACGTTACCTGGCACTTTTTGATGATTGTAAGGTTGTGGGGGATTTTTGCGATAGTCGATTAATGCACGCTGTGCTCCGGTTTTGGCTTCTACCAGAATAGCATCGCTGTTAAAGGTGTAGTTCTTTGCGTCTTTCACCATCATCAGGATGGGTTCATACATGGAGCCGTAATATTTTTTGGCCTGAACGCCGGAGCTGTCATACGACCAGACGATGCGACTTTTGATGGTAAAAAGCTGGCGGCACTGGAGGTCAATAAAGGGCATATTTTCCGTGCTGTTCATGATGTACATGCTGCCCTGTTTTTTCAGAACGCGGTGGCACTCTGTAATCACTTCAAATAGCCAGTTAATAAACAGATCTTCTTTCCACGCTTCGATCAGGCCATCGAAATTTTTACCGATGTTATAAGGCGGGTCAGCAAAGATTAGATCAACACTTTCTGCGGGTATCTTTTTAAGTTCAGCTAATGCATCACCGTGGATAATGGTCTTTGCATTGTCGCCAAACCTGGTGGGTTCACATCCTGTTCTCATGGTCACTCCCTTTGCGACACCTATAAAAAAGGCGCTTCCCCATGCCGAGTAGCGCCTTTTAATCAAGCAATTAGCTAACCTGAATTAGTTCATGCCGTACTTTTTCAATTTTTTACGCAGCGTACCACGGTTGATGCCCATCATCAGCGCAGCACGGGTCTGGTTACCACGGGTGTATTGCATCACCATGTCCAACAGGGGCTGTTCTACTTCAGCCAGTACCAGCTCATAGAGGTCATTAACATCCTGACCGTTCAGTTGAGCAAAATAGTTCTTCAGTGCCTGTTTAACCGAGTCACGCAGGGGTTTTTGGGTTACCTGATCCTGAGAGTTAACGGTAGAAACGGTCAGTACGTCAGAATTTACGCGTTGTTCGAACATAGTTCTGTCAGCTCTTTATTTCTGTTTACGCAAAATTTTCGAAGTATGCCTCCAACGCCTCCAGCTGTTCGCTGGCATCCTCAATGGCGTTGAATGTGCGCCGAAACTGGTCATTTGGAGCGTGTTCCTGGAGATACCAGGAAACGTGTTTACGTGCAATTCGGTACCCTTTTGCCGGACCATAAAAGTCATGCAGTTCCCGAACGTGCGCGCAAAGCAAGCGCTTAACCTCTGCCAAAGGCAGCGGGGGCAGCAACTCCCCAGTGTCCAGATAATGCTGGATTTCCCGAAAGATCCAGGGTCTTCCCTGAGCTGCGCGGCCTATCATCAGAGCATCCGCCCCTGTATAGTCGAGCACAGCTCTGGCTTTAAGCGGGTCAGTAATGTCGCCATTCGCGATAACCGGAATGGAAACTTTCTGCTTAACTGCCCGAATACTGTCGTATTCAGCTTCTCCATTGAACAAACAGGCGCGTGTACGGCCATGAATGGTCAGAGCCTGAATGCCACAGTCTTCAGCCAGTTGGGCAATCTCTTCGCAGTTACGGTGTTCCGGCGCCCAGCCGGTGCGAATCTTCAGGGTAACAGGAACGTCCACTGCATTGACGACCTCGGTAAGGATCGATTTAACGACATCCGGGTACTGCAAGAGGGCTGAACCTGCAAGCTTGCGATTCACTTTTTTAGCCGGGCAACCCATATTGATATCAATAATCTGGGCACCGCTTTCCACGTTAATACGTGCTGCATCTGCCATTTCTTTCGGATCGCTACCGGCAATTTGCACGGTGCGAATACCGGGTTCATCAATGTGCACCATCCGTAAACGAGATTTGTCGCTTTCCCAAACCTGAGGGTTAGAAGACATCATCTCGGATACTGTCAATCCGGCTCCCATCTCGTAGCACAACGTCCGAAAAGGTCTGTCTGTAATGCCAGCCATGGGCGCTGCGATCAGGCGATTTCTGAGCTGATATTGTCCGATGCGCATGAGTTAAGAAATGACCATACTGTGACTGCAAGGCGGCGTATATTACGCATTTTTTTGCACGAGATGAAAGGCCAAACTTTGACCAATCCTCTGAGATGGATCAAAGAATTGCATTTAAAATGAACTCGTCGGAATAATTAATCATAAAAATCATCACATTAGAAATAAGTGATTAAAATTCGCACTCAAAGAAATTTGAGTAAGTTCTCAATTTTTCTTTATGAATGAAAATTTTGGCACGCAAATTTGCCTAAATAATCAGCAAAATTACGTGCCTTTTGTGACGTTGCTCGCACTTCTCTCTACATCACTATGCCGCATTCTGGCGGTTAATTCTTACGACCAGTAATGCGACACCACTCTTCTTTTTCCACGACCGGGTCCAGAACGAAGCTGTCGGCATAAGCTTCACAAACGCTCTCCGCCTGGCTTGCCAGAATACCGGAAAGGCCCAGCAAACCGCCTGAAACCGGCAGGACGCTGATTAACGGTGCCAGTTCACGTAACGGGCCTGCGAGGATGTTAGCGACCACCACGTCGGCTTTCATCGCTTCAGGCTGATCTTTGGGTAAGTAGAGTTCCAGACGGTCAGAAACGCCATTACGTTCGGCGTTGTCGCGGCTGGCCTGAATGGCCTGCGGATCGATATCAATACCAATGGCTTTTGCTGCGCCCAGTTTCAGTGCCGCGATTGCCAGAATGCCGGAGCCACAGCCAAAGTCGATGACTGTTTTACCGGTTAAATCGAGGCTGTCGAGCCATTGCAGGCACAGAGAGGTGGTTGGATGAGTCCCCGTACCAAACGCCAGGCCCGGGTCTAACATCACGTTGACGGCGTTTTCGTCTGGCACATCACGCCAGCTTGGGCAGATCCACAGACGTTCACCAAAGCGCATTGGGTGGAAATTGTCCATCCATTCGCGCTCCCAGTCTTTATCTTCCAGTTGTTCGATTTTATGCGCGAAGCCTGCGCCGAGCAGCGGATGGTTTTCCAGAATTGCCACCACGTCGTTCATATCGGTTTCAGCGTCGAACAGACCAATCACATCGGTGTCGCCCCACAGGCGCGTTTCGCCCGGCAGCGGCTCAAATACTGGCGTATCGTGGGTATCCTGAAAAGTAATAGATACGGCACCTGCTTCCATCAGCGCATCGCTAAGATCTTCCGCGTTCGCGCCGGTGGTGTTCAGTTTCAGTTGGATCCAAGGCATGGCAAAACTCTTTATTTATCAGTAGTCAAAACGGTAGCTTGCGGGACGGATGTACCGAAACGGTTTCCGACCAGGAAAGCCAGCAAACTTAGTAGTAACGAGGGCACGATAGGGTGGAAGCCCTGGTACTGAATATTCAGCGTCGCGAGTACGGCATACAGCACGCCGCCAACGATCATCGCACTTAGCGCGCCTTTGGCGTTGGCGCGTTCCCAGTAAAGGCCCAGCACCAGCGGCCACAGGAAAACGGCTTCCAGCCCACCGAAGGCCAGCAAATTCAGCCAGATGATCATTTCTGGCGGCTTCCAGGCGGCAAGCAGCAGTAACGCGCCGAGAACTAACGTAATTACCGCCGACATCCGCTTCAGACGCGTCTCGTTTTGCATTTGATCCGGACGGATATTCAGATAGAGATCTTTAATGATCGTAGCGGAACTTTGCAGCAACTGGGCGTTGATCGTCGACATGATCGCAGCCATCGGTGCTGCAAGGAAGATCCCGGCAGCAAACGGTGGCAGCACTTTTACCATCAACGTCGGGATCACCAGATCCGGTACGGTGAGATCGGGGATCACTGCACGACCTAACGCTCCGGCCAGGTGCATACCGAACATCAGGATTGCGACTACAATCGTCCCGATGATGATCCCCCGATGCACTGCTTTGCTGTCTTTATAAGAGATACAGCGCACCGCAGTATGCGGCAGGCCAATAACGCCAAAGCACACCAGTACCCAGAACGATGTCATAAAGGCAGGTGACAGAATATCGTCAGCACCTTGTGGCGTAACCAGCTGTGGATCGATGGTTTGCAGCGTCTCTACCGCGTTGCTTAAGCCGCCAGCGGCATGTACCACGCCGACCAGCAGCACAATGGTGCCAACCAGCATCACCAGACCTTGCATGGTGTCGTTCAGCACACTGGCGCGAAAGCCGCCAAAGGCGGTATATAACGCAATACTGATACCGAAAATCAGCAGCCCGGTTTCATAAGGAATACCCGCCGCGGTTTCCAGCAGGCGTGCACCGCCGATAAATTGCACGGTCATCGCACCAACGAACGCAACCAGCAAACTCAAACTCGCCAACCACACCAGAAGACGACTCTGGTAGCGGGCAAACAGCATATCGTTCAGCGTCACCGCATTGTAGCGGCGCGCAAGAATCGCGAACTTCTTGCCGAGTATACCGAGCGAAAGCCAGACTGCAGGAAGCTGAATCATCGCCAGCAATACCCAACCCAGGCCGTATTTATAAGCAGCGCCTGGCCCGCCGATAAACGAACTGGCACTGATATAGGTCGCGGTGAGCGTCATCGCCAGCACAATACCGCCCATGGAACGGCTGCCGAGGAAATACTCATTGAGGAAGGTGCCGGTGCTCCGTTTACGCATCGCATAAACAGAGATACCGAACACCACCACCAGATAGGCGACCAGCGGTAGAATCACTTCAAGCTGCATCGTCATCCTCCAACGGGATATCGCGATAGATAAATTTCACCATCGCCCAGCACAGTCCAATAAACAGCAGCGGCGTCAGGATGCAGGCCATCTCAAACCAGCGCGGAAAGCCGGTAAAACCGGGGGTAACGCCAGGTAAGTAAGCGGCTACTAACCATACCGCCAGATACAAAAGGGTCAGCCCCAGCGCCCAGCGCGCCTCTTTATGGGCCTGAACAAAACGAGTGTCCATTTTTTGTCCCTGATGGGTGAAGAAAGCGGGGATTGTACCTTATGGGGGTTGTCGATCCCCAGTAATAAAAAAGGCCGGAAAATCCGGCCTTTTGACGCTTTTGCAGTCTTATTTTTCCTGAAGACCGAGTTTTTTCTCCAGATAGTGGATGTTAGTGCCACCATGCTGGAAGTTCTCGTCGTTCATGATGCGGATCTGCAGATCAACGTTGGTTTTGATACCGTCGATGATCAGCTCCTGCAGCGCATTCTTCATGCGAGCAATCGCCACGTCACGGTTTTCACCGTAGCAAATCAACTTACCAATCATTGAGTCATAGTACGGCGGCACGGTGTAGCCCGCGTAGATATGAGACTCCCAACGCACGCCAAAACCGCCTGGCGCGTGGAAACGGGTGATTTTGCCCGGGCTTGGCAGGAAGGTGTTCGGATCTTCGGCGTTGATACGGCACTCTACCGCATGGCCGCGAACGTGAACTTCTTCTTGCTTGATCGACAGCGGTTGACCGGCAGCGATACGCAGCTGTTCTTTGATCAGGTCAACGCCAGTGATCATTTCGGTAACCGGGTGTTCTACCTGAATACGGGTGTTCATTTCGATGAAATAGAACTCGCCGTTTTCGAACAAGAACTCAAACGTACCTGCACCGCGATAGCCGATATCAACACACGCTTTAGCGCAACGTTCGCCGATGTAGCGACGCAGTTCCGGGGTAATGCCCGGTGCTGGCGCTTCTTCGACCACTTTCTGGTGGCGGCGCTGCATGGAGCAGTCACGTTCCGCCAGATAGATAGCGTTGCCCTGACCGTCAGCCAGCACCTGAATCTCGACGTGGCGAGGATTTTCCAGGTATTTCTCCATGTAAACCATATCGTTGCTGAAAGCAGCTTTCGCTTCCGCACGGGTCATGGAGATGGATTGTGCCAGTTCAGCGTCGCCGCGCACTACACGCATACCGCGACCGCCGCCGCCGCCAGAGGCTTTGATAATTACCGGATAACCAATGCGTTTAGCAATGGCGCGGTTTTTATCCATATCATCGCCCAGCGGGCCGTCAGAGCCTGGTACGCAAGGAACGCCCGCTTTTTTCATCGCCGCAATTGCGGACACTTTGTCGCCCATCAGGCGAATGGTTTCTGCTTTCGGGCCGATGAAGATAAAGCCGGAGCGTTCAACCTGCTCGGCAAAATTGGCGTTCTCGGAGAGGAAGCCGTAACCCGGATGGATTGCTACTGCGCCGGTGATTTCAGCGGCGCTGATGATTGCCGGGATGTTCAGATAACTTTTTACTGACGGAGCAGGGCCGATACAGACCGTTTCATCTGCCAGTAATACGTGTTTTAGATCGCGATCCGCGCTGGAGTGCACAGCGACAGTCTTGATGCCCAGTTCTTTACAGGCACGAAGAATACGCAATGCAATCTCGCCGCGGTTGGCAATAACAATTTTATCCAGCATGTTCGCCTCGTTACTCGATGACGACCAGCGGCTCGTCAAATTCTACCGGTTGTCCACTTTCGACCAGAATTGCTTTCACAGTACCGGATTTGTCTGCTTCGATCTGGTTCATCATTTTCATGGCTTCAACGATGCACAGGGTATCGCCCACGTTCACTTTCTGACCCACTTCGATGAACGCTTTCGCGTCCGGGCTTGGGGTGCGGTAGAAAGTACCAACCATCGGGGAACGTACGATGTGACCACTGATTTCCGCTGCTGCTGGCGCTTCCATGGAAGGAACGGTCGCCGGAGCGGCTGCGTTAGATTGAGCTGGCTGCTGCATCATTGGTGCAGCGTAAGCTTGTTGCATCATCGGGAAACTTGCGGCAGGTGCTGCACGGCTGATGCGTACTGACTCTTCGCCTTCAGAAATTTCCAGTTCAGAGATGCCTGATTCTTCAACCAGCTCGATCAGTTTTTTAATCTTACGAATATCCATGAGTGGGTTCCGTACTCTTTGTTTAGTGTGATTGTGACAGGCGTTTCACCGCCGTCTGTAAAGCGTATGCCCCGACAGCTGTATGCATAGCGGTAAATTCCAGCAGGCCGGGACGCCGGTCTATTTTGCCCCAGAGTGTCAATGTGAGACTTGACGGACATTGTGCAGCGATCTGCTGCTATCCTCCGGCAAAAAACAAAATATACCTTCGTTGCGCCATTGTCACCTTTTCAGCAGCTTAAAAGCTGCCTCAGGGAGAACGAGGTCGCACATTATAACGATTTCGTAGCAAATGGCAGCTAAATACTGGTCTTATCAGGGAAGATAATCAACAGCTAACATGTAAATAACTTTCAACGTCGCGTAATTTGCAATAAGCCGCACAGTTCACGAAATTAGCGCCACCATTGACGGAACTTCTTATAACGTAAGGCTAAAAGCAGTAATGCCAGCCCGGCGTAGATGATCGGCTGCGGTGAGATAACCTTCACTGACCACAGATAATGTATGGGGGCCAGGATCGCAACAAGATAGACGAAGTTATGCAACTGTTGCCAGTGTTTGCCTAGTTTTCGCTGCATCGCTTGTGTAGACGTGAATGCTAAAGCAAGCAAAATCAACCAACTGATAATACCCAGGGTTAAATAAGGTCGGGTGATTAATTCCTGACCGAATAACGCCAGGTTGTTCACGCCAAGTTCCAGCAATGCATAACTGGTTAAGTGCAGCGTCGCCCAGGCGAAACACCATAAACCTAACAGGCGGCGGGTGCGTATCAATAATGGCTGCTTAGCGTAGCGCGCCAGCGGGGTAATTAACAACGTCGCCAATAAAAATTTCAGCGCAGTCCGACCGGTAAAATGCTGAATATCTTTCACCGGGTCGGCACTTAGCCCGCCATGATTGATTGCCCAAACCAGCCAGACAAACGGCAAAAATCCGGCAAGATGCAGGCAAAATTTCAGCCAGGTAACCTGTTTTGCAGTCAAACGCACTTAGAAGTTCTCCCGTAGATCCAGTCCGCGATAAAGTGACGCGACTTCATCGGCGTAGCCGTTAAATAGCAGTGTCGGCTGGCGTTGCACATCCAGGATGCCACCGGAACCGATAAATCGCTCAGTGGCCTGCGACCAGCGAGGGTGATCAACATGCGGATTAACGTTGGCGTAAAAGCCGTATTCGTTGGGGGCCGAAAGATTCCAGGTGGTTGGTGGGCGTTCTCGGGTCAGCTTAATGCTCACTATCGACTTGATGCCTTTAAAGCCATATTTCCATGGCACAATCAGGCGTATCGGCGCGCCATTTTGCGGCGGTAGCGCCTTGCCGTAGACGCCGACGGTCATCAGCGTGAGCGGATGCATCGCTTCGTCGAGACGTAATCCTTCTACATAGGGATATTTCAGACCGCCGCCGATAAACCTGTCCTGCTGGCCGGGCATTTGTTCCGGTGCATAAATTGTTTCGAAAGCGACGTACTTCGCGTTGCTGGTCGGCTCTGCCAGCGCCAGCAGTTTATGCAGCGGAAAACCAATCCACGGCACCACCATCGACCACGCTTCCACGCAGCGCATCCGGTAAATCCGCTCTTCTAACGGGAATCGACGGGTTAGCGCATCGTGGTCGAGGGTTAATGGTTTACTGACTTCACCACTGATTTTCAACGTCCACGGATCGGTTTTCAGGCTGCCAGCATTCGCGGCGGGATCGGCTTTATCCAGCCCAAATTCATAGAAATTGTTGTAGCCGGAAACTTTATCTTCCGGCGTCAGTGGCAGGTTATTTTGCCAGGCAGCAGGCTTGCTGAACTCCAGGGGTTTTCCGGCAGGCGCGGGCGGGCGATCGTTCCCTTTGAACCAGCCAAGTAAATCCGCGTGGGCGGCATTTGGTAAAGAGAGGGCGGCGGCGCTGATGCCTAATGCTTTCAAAACTTGCCGACGTTGCATAAAAAAAGCCGATTCGGCAGTGACATCGGCTTCTGTAAGTTGACGAATTTTTTTCATAACAGACTCCCGGTATGCTCATGATTACTATGGCAGGGAGAATGTCAAAGTGCTGCTAAAATTCGTTAACGATATGTAAATTATTTTATACTAACGCTTAGTTAATTTTTACCAGCGTACGGCCCTGGATCTGATTGTTAATAATGGCCTCGGCAAATTTAGGTGCATCAGACAGTGAAATCTCTTTTGCTGCCTGGGTATAGAATGATTCCGGTAAATCGGCAACCAGACGCTGCCAGGCTTGCGCACGGCGTGCTGGTGGCGTCATCACTGAATCCACCCCTTGCAAACGGACATTACGCAGAATAAATGGCATGACCGTGGTTGGCAGAGTAAAACCACCCGACAGACCACAGGCCGCCACGCAGCCGCCGTAATTCATTTGCGCCAGCACTTTCGCCAGCACTTTGTCGCCGACGGTGTCAATCGCCCCAGCCCAAAGCTGTTTTTCCAGTGGACGGGATTCAGCAAATTCATCACGCGGCAGAATTCGGCTGGCACCTAAACTTTTCAGATATTCATGGGTACTTTCGCGACCGGAAACAGCAACCACCTGATAACCTAACTGATGCAACAGCGCCACGGCAGTACTACCAACGCCGCCGCTGGCGCCCGTTACCACAATCTCGCCATCTTGTGGACGAATACCGGCATCTTCCAGGGCCAGCACGCACAGCATGGCGGTAAACCCAGCAGTACCAATAATCATCGCTTTACGCGCGTCCAGACCTTGCGGCATGGCAACCAACCAGTCGCCTTTCACGCGTGCTTGTTCTGCCAGCCCGCCCCAATGATTTTCACCAACTCCCCAGCCCGTGAGTAACACTTCTTGACCAGTATGAAAACGAGGATCTTCACTGGCGCGTACGGTTCCGGCGAAGTCGATGCCAGGAATTATCGGAAAATTGCGGATTATTTTTCCTTTACCGGTTATTGCCAGCGCATCTTTATAATTCAGGCTCGACCAGTGGACATCGACCGTCACATCGCCTTCCGGCAGGCGACTTGCGTCCAGAGTCTGTACAGATGCGAGGGTTTTACCGTCCTGCTGTTCTAAAAGTAACGCCTGCATAAGAAGTCCTCATGTGCATGATGGATTGGAAAATAATTTCTGAAGACTATACTCGCTAATTGAAAAGCAAAGTCGATGAAGCGCAATAAATTGCGAGATAAATCTGATTTGCTAGTATGCCCGCTTCCTCACTATCGGAGTTAACACAAGGATGAGATTAACGACGAAATTTTCGGCCTTTGTCACGCTGCTCACCGGGTTAACGATCTTTGTGACTCTGATGGGCTGCTCGTTAAGTTTCTATAACGCGATTCAGTATAAGTTTAGCCATCGCGTTCAGGCGGTGGCGACGGCGATCGATACGCATCTGGTGTCGTCTGATTTCAGCTCGCTGAGGCCACAAATCAGTGAACTGATGATGTCAGCAGATATCGTTCGCGTGGACCTGTTACACAATAACAAACAGGTTTATACCCTTTCCCGCCAGGGGAGTTACCGCCCTGTTGGCACCAGCGATCTGTTTCGCGAACTGACCGTTCCGTTAGTTAAACATCCAGGAATGTCGCTACATCTGGTTTATCAGGACCCGATGGGAAACTATTTTCACTCGCTGATGACCACCGCGCCGCTCACTGGGGCAATTGGTTTTATCATTATTATGCTCTTCCTTGCAGTACGCTGGTTGCAACGGCAACTTGCCGGGCAAGAACTACTGGAAACTCGCTCGGCGCGTATCTTAAACGGGGAGCGTGGGCCGAATGTGCTTGGCTCCATCTATGAATGGCCGCCAGGGACCAGCAGTGCGCTGGATATGCTGCTTTCAGAAATTCAGAATGCGCGTGAACAGCACAGCCGTCTTGATACGCTGATTCGCTCTTACGCCGCGCAGGACATCAAAACCGGCCTCAATAACCGTCTCTTTTTCGACAACCAGTTGGCTACATTACTGGAAGATCAAGAGAAGGTAGGGACTCACGGGATCGTGATGATGATCCGTCTACCTGATTTCAATATGTTGAGCGACACGTGGGGACACAGCCAGGCCGAAGAACAGCTCTTCACTCTGACGAATCTGCTGTCGACATTTATGATGCGCTATCCAGGCGCACTGCTGGCGCGCTATCACCGTAGCGATTTTGCCGCGCTGTTGCCGCATCGGACTTTAAAAGAGGCGGAGAGCATTGCCGGGCAGTTGATCAAAGCGGTTGATACCTTACCGAGCAATAAAATGCTCGATCGTGAAGATATGATTCATATCGGCATCTGTGCCTGGCGTAGCGGCCAGGAAACAGAACAAGTGATGGATCATGCCGAATCCGCCACGCGTAATGCGGGATTACAGGGGGGTAATAGCTGGGCGATTTACGATGACTCATTACCAGAAAAAGGGCGCGGCAACGTTCGCTGGCGTACGCTAATCGAACAAATGTTGAGTCGTGGTGGGCCCAGGCTTTATCAAAAACCTGCGGTCACCCGGGAGGGGCAGGTTCATCATCGCGAAATTATGTGTCGCATCTTTGATGGTAATGAAGAGGTAAGCTCGGCGGAATATATGCCGATGGTGTTGCAGTTTGGTTTATCGGAAGAGTATGACCGCCTGCAAATCAGTCGTCTCATCCCGCTGTTACGCTATTGGCCGCAAGAAAATTTGGCGATTCAGGTGACCGTTGAGTCGTTGATCCGCCCGCGTTTCCAGCGTTGGCTGCGCGATACGTTGATGCAGTGTGAAAAATCGCAACGAAAACGCATAATTATTGAACTTGCAGAGGCTGATGTTGGTCAACATATCGGTCGCTTGCAACCTGTCATTCGTTTGGTGAATGCTTTAGGGGTTCGAGTTGCCGTTAACCAGGCGGGATTGACGCTGGTAAGTACCAGTTGGATCAAAGAACTTAATGTCGAATTACTCAAGCTTCATCCGGGGCTGGTAAGAAATATTGAGAAGCGAACGGAAAACCAATTGTTGGTTCAGAGCATGGTAGAAGCCTGTTCCGGGACCAACACCCAGGTTTACGCGACTGGCGTACGTTCGCGAAGCGAGTGGCAGACCCTGATTCAGCGCGGGGTTTTGGGTGGCCAGGGGGATTTTTTCGCGTCCTCACAGCCACTTGATACTAACGTGAAAAAATATTCACAAAGATACTCGGTTTAACCTGCCGTTTGATCCGTTTTCACGTAGAATAACGCGCGCTGCGTTTCGTGGGAGTGTGCTTATCTGCTCGCCAGATTGTTGCAGCACATATGCAGATGAATGACCTTACGCAGTTGCAAACAGGCGAGGAATGCTGTTGACGCATTTAGCCTTATCTGGACTCAGGCAGAGATTTGTAACAAAGGAAACGAACTGCACTAATTTTCACCGTAGCAGATGATTTTTGCGCCTTGTCGCTGCTGCGTGTGGTTGGTAAAGTAAGCGGATTTTCTTTTCCGCCCCAGCTTTCAGGATTATCCCTTAGTATGTTGAAAAAATTTCGTGGCATGTTTTCCAATGACTTGTCCATTGACTTGGGTACTGCGAATACCCTCATTTATGTAAAAGGACAAGGCATCGTATTGAATGAGCCTTCCGTTGTGGCCATTCGTCAGGATCGTGCCGGTTCACCAAAAAGCGTGGCTGCAGTTGGTCATGACGCGAAGCAGATGCTGGGCCGTACGCCGGGCAATATTGCTGCTATTCGCCCAATGAAAGATGGCGTAATCGCTGACTTCTTCGTGACTGAAAAAATGCTCCAGCACTTCATTAAGCAAGTGCACAGCAACAGCTTTATGCGCCCAAGCCCGCGCGTTCTGGTCTGTGTGCCGGTTGGCGCAACCCAGGTTGAACGCCGCGCAATTCGTGAATCCGCGCAGGGCGCTGGCGCCCGTGAAGTGTTCCTGATTGAAGAGCCGATGGCCGCAGCAATTGGCGCCGGTCTGCCGGTTTCTGAAGCGACCGGTTCCATGGTGGTTGATATCGGCGGTGGTACTACTGAAGTTGCCGTAATCTCGCTGAATGGCGTGGTTTACTCCTCTTCTGTACGCATCGGCGGTGACCGCTTCGACGAAGCCATTATCAACTATGTTCGTCGTAACTACGGCTCCTTAATCGGTGAAGCGACAGCAGAGCGTATTAAACACGAAATCGGTTCGGCTTATCCGGGCGATGAAGTGCGTGAAATTGAAGTTCGTGGTCGTAATCTGGCTGAAGGCGTTCCGCGCGGCTTTACGCTGAACTCCAACGAAATCCTCGAAGCGCTACAAGAGCCGCTGACCGGCATCGTTAGCGCAGTGATGGTTGCGCTGGAACAGTGTCCGCCGGAACTGGCTTCCGACATCTCTGAGCGCGGAATGGTGCTCACTGGCGGTGGCGCATTGCTGCGTAACCTTGACCGTTTATTAATGGAAGAAACCGGCATTCCAGTCGTTGTTGCTGAAGATCCGCTGACCTGTGTGGCGCGCGGTGGCGGCAAGGCGCTGGAAATGATCGACATGCACGGCGGCGACCTGTTCAGCGAAGAGTAATCGGATGCAGGCAGGGGAAGCGTTTGTTTATCCTGCCTGGTCTGATACGAGAATACGCATAACTTATGAAGCCAATTTTTAGCCGTGGCCCGTCGCTACAGATTCGCCTTATTCTGGCGGTGCTGGTGGCGCTCGGCATTATTATTGCCGACAGCCGCCTGGGGACTTTCAGTCAAATCCGTACCTATATGGATACCGCTGTCAGTCCTTTCTACTTTATTTCCAATGCTCCTCGTGAATTGCTGGATGGCGTATCGCAGACGCTGGCCTCGCGTGACCAACTAGAACTTGAAAACCGGGCGTTACGTCAGGAGTTGCTGCTGAAAAACAGCGATCTGCTGATGTTGGGACAATATAAACAGGAGAACGCGCGCTTGCGTGAGCTTCTGGGTTCTCCATTGCGTCAGGACGAGCAGAAGATGGTGACCCAGGTTATCTCTACTGTTAACGATCCGTACAGCGATCAGGTTGTTATTGACAAAGGCAGTGTCAACGGTGTTTACGAAGGCCAGCCAGTCATTAGCGATAAAGGTGTGGTCGGCCAGGTGGTGGCGGTCGCAAAACTGACCAGCCGCGTACTGCTGATCTGCGACGCGACCCATGCGCTGCCGATTCAGGTGCTGCGTAATGATATCCGCGTTATCGCGGCGGGTAATGGCTGTACTGATGATTTACAGCTTGAGCACCTGCCAGCGAATACTGATATTCGTGTTGGTGATGTATTGGTGACTTCAGGTCTGGGCGGTCGTTTCCCGGAAGGTTATCCGGTGGCGGTTGTCTCTTCCGTGAAACTCGATACCCAGCGCGCATATACCGTGATTCAGGCGCGTCCGACTGCGGGACTGCAACGTTTACGTTATCTGCTTCTGTTGTGGGGGGCGGATCGTAACGGGGCCAACCCGATGACGCCGGAAGAGGTGCATCGCGTTGCTAATGAACGCCTGATGCAAATGATGCCGCAGGTGTTGCCTTCGCCAGATGCAATGGGGCCAAAACTGCCTGAACCGGCAACGGGAATTACCCAGCCAAGCCCGCAGCAACCTGCAACAGGTACTGCCGCTGACCGCTCTCCACAAAGGGCTACGCCGCCGCAGAGTGGTACTCAACCACCTGCGCGTACGCCAGGAGGGCAATAGTGGCGAGCTATCGTAGCCAGGGGCGCTGGGTTATCTGGCTCTCTTTCCTCATTGCGTTATTACTGCAAATTATGCCCTGGCCGGATAATCTTATCGTTTTCCGGCCTAACTGGGTTTTGCTCATCTTATTGTATTGGAGCCTCGCCTTGCCCCATCGCGTAAATGTGGGCACAGGTTTTGTGATGGGTGCCATACTGGATCTGATCAGTGGCTCCACGCTCGGTGTACGGGCGTTATCGATGAGTATCATTGCTTATCTGGTCGCGCTGAAATTCCAGCTTTTCCGTAATCTGGCATTGTGGCAGCAGGCGCTGGTCGTCATGTTGCTTTCGTTGGTTGTGGATATTATTGTTTTCTGGGCAGAGTTTTTAGTGATCAACGTCTCTTTCAGACCGGAAGTGTTCTGGAGTAGTGTTGTCAATGGCGTGCTCTGGCCGTGGATTTTCATGCTGATGCGCAAGATTCGTCAGCAGTTTGCAGTGCAATAAAGGTATCTATGACTTCTCTGTATTTAGCTTCCGGTTCTCCGCGTCGGCAGGAGTTACTTGCGCAACTTGGCGTTTCCTTCGAACGCATCGTTACGGGCATTGAGGAGCAACGCTTTCCGCAGGAGAGCGCGCAGCAATACGTTGTGCGTCTGGCGCGCGAGAAAGCTCAGGCGGGCGTCGCGCAAACGGCGCAGGATCTCCCTGTGTTGGGTGCGGATACCATTGTGATTCTGAACGGCGAAGTACTGGAGAAACCGCGTGATGCAGATCATGCGGCGCAGATGTTGCGCAAATTATCGGGACAGACTCATCAGGTAATGACGGCAGTGGCGTTGGCCGACAGTCAGCACATTCTCGATTGCCTGGTGGTCACCGATGTGACTTTCAGAACGTTAACAGATGAAGATATCGCGGGCTATGTCGCCAGCGGTGAACCGTTAGATAAAGCAGGTGCATACGGTATTCAGGGGCTTGGTGGTTGTTTTGTCAGGAAGATAAATGGCAGCTATCACGCCGTAGTCGGCTTACCGCTGGTTGAAACGTGTGAATTATTGAGTAATTTTAACGCACTGCGTGAGAAAAGGGATAAACATGACGGCTGAATTGTTGGTAAACGTAACGCCTTCGGAAACACGAGTGGCGTATATTGATGGCGGTATTCTGCAGGAAATTCATATTGAACGTGAGGCGCGACGCGGAATAGTAGGCAATATCTACAAGGGTCGTGTAAGTCGCGTACTTCCGGGTATGCAGGCGGCTTTTGTAGATATTGGGCTGGATAAAGCTGCGTTTCTACACGCTTCTGACATCATGCCGCACACCGAATGTGTGGCTGGTGAGGAACAAAAACAATTTACGGTGCGTGACATCTCGGAACTGGTCCGTCAGGGGCAAGATCTGATGGTACAGGTGGTGAAAGATCCGCTTGGTACCAAAGGCGCGCGCCTGACCACGGATATCACGCTGCCATCTCGCTATCTGGTGTTTATGCCAGGAGCGTCTCATGTTGGGGTTTCCCAACGTATCGAAAGTGAATCCGAACGTGAACGCCTGAAAAAAGTGGTCGCCGAGTATTGCGACGAGCAGGGCGGATTTATCATCCGTACCGCGGCAGAAGGTGTAGGCGAAGCTGAACTAGCCTCCGATGCCGCTTATCTGAAGCGTGTCTGGACCAAAGTCATGGAGCGTAAAAAGCGCCCACAGACGCGTTATCAACTGTACGGTGAACTGGCGCTGGCGCAGCGTGTGCTGCGTGATTTTGCCGATGCCGAGCTGGACCGCATTCGCGTTGATTCACGGCTGACTTACGAAGCATTACTTGAGTTCACTTCTGAGTACATTCCGGAAATGACCAGCAAGCTGGAGCATTACACGGGGCGCCAGCCGATTTTCGATCTCTTTGACGTCGAAAACGAGATTCAGCGGGCGCTGGAACGCAAAGTTGAGTTGAAGTCTGGCGGTTATCTGATTATCGACCAGACCGAAGCGATGACCACCGTGGACATCAATACCGGGGCGTTTGTCGGTCATCGCAATCTGGACGACACCATCTTCAATACTAATATTGAAGCGACGCAGGCCATTGCTCGCCAGTTACGGTTGCGTAACCTGGGCGGAATTATCATTATTGATTTCATCGACATGAATAATGAAGATCACCGTCGTCGGGTACTGCATTCGCTGGAGCAGGCGTTGAGCAAAGACCGGGTGAAAACCAGCGTTAACGGCTTCTCTGCGCTGGGGCTGGTGGAAATGACGCGTAAACGCACCCGCGAAAGCATTGAACATGTATTGTGTAACGAATGCCCAACTTGCCACGGTCGCGGAACGGTGAAAACCGTGGAAACCGTGTGCTATGAAATCATGCGCGAGATTGTTCGCGTGCACCATGCTTACGACTCTGACCGTTTCCTGGTCTATGCTTCTCCGGCAGTTGCCGAGGCCTTGAAAGGCGAAGAGTCGCACTCGCTGGCGGAAGTGGAAATTTTTGTGGGTAAGCAGGTTAAAGTACAAATCGAACCGCTCTACAACCAGGAGCAGTTTGACGTCGTCATGATGTAAACAAATGCTGGGCCGCCATCCGGCAATGTTTTTTGAGTCACATTTTTAGCAGACAAGGAGTGACGGGTGAGGCGATTGCCGGGGATTTTACTGCTTACTGGAGCCGCGCTCGTTGTGATCGCTGCGCTGCTGGTCAGCGGCCTGCGTATTGCTTTGCCGCATCTTGATGCCTGGCGTCCAGAAATCCTCAATAAAATTGAATCCGCTACCGGCATGCCGGTAGAAGCCAGCCAGCTTTCCGCCAGCTGGCAGAATTTTGGCCCCACGCTTGAAGCGCGCGACATTCGCGCGGAGCTGAAAGATGGCGGTGAGTTTTCTGTCAAACGCGTCACTCTGGCGCTGGATGTCTGGCAGAGCCTGCTGCATATGCGCTGGCAGTTTCGCGATCTGACTTTCTGGCAACTGCGTTTCCGCACCAATACCCCCATCACCAGCGGTGGTGGTAATGATGGTCTGGAAGCCAGCCACATCAGCGACCTGTTTCTTCGTCAGTTTGATCACTTCGATCTTCGCGACAGCGAAGTCAGTTTCCTCACGCCATCCGGTCAGCGCGCCGAACTGGCGATCCCGCAACTCACCTGGCTTAACAATCCGCGCCGACACCGTGCGGAAGGTCAGGTAAGTCTCTCCAGCCTCACCGGGCAGCACGGCGTGATGCAAGTTCGTATGGATCTGCGTGATGACGAAGGGCTGTTAAGCAACGGCCGCGTCTGGCTACAGGCTGATGATATTGACCTGAAGCCGTGGCTGGGTAAATGGATGCAGGACAACATTGCGCTGGAAACGGCGCAGTTCTCCCTCGAAGGCTGGATGACGATCGACAAAGGCGATGTAACCGGCGGTGACGTCTGGCTGAAACAGGGCGGTGCCAGCTGGTTGGGCGAGAAGCAAACGCATTCACTGGCGGTAGATAATCTCACCGCACACATTACGCGTGAACATCCCGGCTGGCAGTTTTCTATTCCCGATACCCGGATCACGATGGATGGCAAACGCTGGCCGAGTGGGGCATTGACGCTGGCCTGGATACCGGAACAGGATGTTGGCGGCAAAGACAATAAACGCAGTGACGAACTGCGGATTCGCGCCAGCAATCTGGAACTGGCGGGACTGGAAGGTATTCGTCCGCTGGCAGCAAAACTTTCACCTGCGCTGGGCGATATCTGGCGGTCTACGCAACCGAGCGGCAAGATCAACACCCTGGCGCTGGATATCCCGCTTCAGGCAGCAGACAAAACTCGCTTTCAGGCATCGTGGAGCGATCTGGCCTGGAAGCAATGGAAATTACTGCCGGGCGCGGAACATTTCTCCGGGACGCTTTCCGGTAGTGTAGAAAATGGTTTACTGACCGCGTCCATGAAACAGGCGAAAATGCCTTATGAAACAGTTTTCCGCGCACCGCTGGAAATTGCTGACGGTAAGGCGACCCTAAGCTGGCTGAATAACGACAAAGGTTTCCAGCTTGATGGCCGCAACATAGATGTTAAAGCCAAAGCCGTCCATGCACGCGGTGGTTTCCGCTACCTGCAACCGACTAATGATGAACCCTGGCTGGGCATTCTGGCGGGTATCAGTACCGATGATGGTTCACAAGCGTGGCGCTATTTCCCAGAAAATCTGATGGGGAAAGAGTTAGTCGATTACTTAAGTGGCGCAATTCAGGGCGGTGAAGCGGATAACGCGACGCTGGTTTATGGCGGCAATCCGCAACTTTTCCCCTATAAACACAACGAAGGTCAGTTTGAGGTGCTGGTGCCGCTGCGTAACGCGAAGTTTGCCTTCCAGCCGGACTGGCCAGCATTAACTAATCTCGATATTGAACTGGACTTCATAAACGACGGTTTATGGATGAAAACCGATGGCGTCAATCTGGGCGGCGTGCGTGCGAGTAATCTCACCGCAGTGATCCCTGACTACTCGAAAGAAAAATTGCTGATTGATGCTGACATTAAAGGTCCGGGCAAAGCTGTTGGTCCTTACTTTGATGAGACGCCGCTGAAAGACTCTCTGGGAGCAACCCTGCAAGAACTCCAGCTCGACGGCGATGTGAATGCTCGCTTACATCTCGATATCCCACTGAACGGCGAACTGGTTACAGCGAAAGGCGAAGTGACGCTGCGTAATAACAGTCTGTTTATCAAACCACTTGATAGCACACTGAAAAATTTGAGCGGCAAATTCAGCTTTATCAATGGCGATCTGCAAAGCGAACCACTGACAGCAAGTTGGTTTAATCAGCCACTGAACGTGGATTTTTCCACCAAAGAAGGGGCGAAAGCCTACCAGGTCGCGGTGAATCTCAACGGTAACTGGCAACCAGCGAAAACTGACGTTCTGCCTGAAGCGGTAAATGAAGCATTAAGCGGCAGCGTGGCCTGGGATGGTAAAGTGGGCATTGAGCTGCCTTATCATGCTGGCGCAACGTATAACGTAGAACTGAACGGTGATCTGAAGAATGTGAGTAGTCACTTACCTTCGCCGTTAGCCAAACCCGCTGGCGAATCGCTGCCGGTTAACATCAAGGTCGATGGCAACCTCAATAGCTTTGAATTAACCGGACAGGCCGGCGCGGATAACCATTTCAACAGCCGCTGGTTGCTCGGTCAAAAGCTGACGCTCGATCGCGCTATCTGGGCGGCAGACAGTAAAACGCTTCCGCCGTTACCGGAACAAAGCGGTGTTGAGTTAAATATGCCACCGATGGATGGTGCCGAGTGGCTGGCGCTTTTCCAGAAAGGCGCGACGGATAAAGTCGGTAGTGCGGTGAGTTTTCCCCAGCACATTACGTTGCGTACGCCAGCGTTGTCGCTGGGAAATCAGCAATGGAATAACCTGAGTATTGTTTCGCAACCGATGGCAAATGGCACTCAGGTCGAGGCGCAAGGACGTGAAATCAACGCTACGCTGGCAATGCGCAATAACGCGCCGTGGCTGGCGACGATTAAATATCTCTATTACAACCCCAGCGTGGCGAAAACCAGTGGTGACTCCACGCCGTCGTCACCTTTCCCAACTACGGCGCGCATTAGCTTCCGTGGTTGGCCGGATGCGCAAATACGTTGCGCAGAGTGCTGGTTCTGGGGGCAAAAATTCGGTCGCATCGACAGCGATATCACCATTTCTGGCGATACGTTAACGCTGGCTAATGGACTGATTGATACCGGTTTCTCGCGGCTTACTGCCGAGGGTGAATGGGTTAACAATCCGGGGAATGAACGTACCTCGCTGAAAGGAAAATTACGCGGGCAGAAAATTGATGCCGCTGCTGAATTTTTTGGTGTCACGACGCCAATACGCCAGTCGTCATTTAATGTGGATTACGATTTACACTGGCGGAAAGCGCCGTGGCAGCCGGATGAGGCAACGTTGAATGGCATCATCCATACTCAACTGGGCAAAGGTGAAATTACCGACATCAGCACCGGACATGCCGGGCAATTGCTGCGCTTATTGAGCGTCGATGCTCTGATGCGTAAGCTGCGCTTTGATTTCAGGGATACCTTTGGCGAAGGTTTCTATTTTGACTCCATTCGCAGCACGGCGTGGATTAAAGACGGTGTTATGCACACTGATGACACGCTGGTGGATGGCCTGGAAGCGGATATCGCCATGAAAGGGTCGGTAAATCTGGTACGCCGCGATCTGAATATGGAGGCGGTTGTCGCACCAGAAATTTCCGCGACGGTGGGTGTGGCTGCGGCCTTTGCGGTTAATCCCATTGTCGGTGCGGCGGTGTTTGCTGCCAGTAAAGTGCTGGGGCCGCTGTGGAGCAAAGTCTCCATTTTGCGCTACCACATTTCTGGTCCGCTGGACGCTCCGCAAATCAACGAAGTATTGCGCCAACCGCGTAAAGAAAAAGCGCAATGATTTGACGATGGCGCGTAATTGCCCCAATCTCATTAGATAATCGTTGCCAAAGGCCAACGAGCCGGAACATAACCGTAGGTCGGATAAGGCGTTCACGCCGCATCCGGCAGCCTGTTGCCTGATGCGATGCGTCTTATCAGGCCAACGAGCCGGAACATAACCGTAGGCCGGATAAGGCGCTCACGCCGCATCCGGCAGGAAGGTAGATCAACCTGAAACGGCGGTCTTCTCACCGCCGCCTTTTACGCATTCGAGTAACGTTCAGTCTCTGGCATCCAGCGTTCTATCAGGGCTTTTGCCTGCTGTGGGTAACGTTCATGAATATGTCGCGCCAGGCGCTGAACTTCCGGGATCATCGCCTGGTCGCGCAGTAAATCTGCCACTTTAAATTCGGCATTACCCGTCTGACGTGTGCCTAACAGTTCACCCGGTCCGCGTATCTCCAAATCTTTCTGCGCAATCACAAAACCGTCGTTACTGTCACGCAGCACTTGCAGGCGGATTTGCGCCGTTTTGGAGAGCGGTGTTTTGTAGAGCAGGACACAGTGAGAAGCCACCGCGCCACGACCTACACGCCCGCGAAGCTGGTGTAACTGCGCCAGACCGAGACGCTCCGGGTTTTCGATAATCATCAGACTAGCGTTAGGCACATCAACGCCGACTTCAATAACGGTTGTGGCAACCAGCAGGTGTAGCTCGCCTTGTTTAAACGACGCCATCACCGCCTGTTTCTCGGCTGGTTTCATCCGCCCGTGCACCAGACCAACGTTCAGTTCCGGCAACGCCAATTTTAATTCTTCCCACGTGGCTTCCGCCGCCTGCGCTTCCAGTAATTCCGATTCTTCAATCAACGTACAAACCCAGTACGCCTGACGACCTTCAGTCATGCAGGCGTGGCGCACGCGGTCGATAATATCGTTACGGCGGGTATCAGGAATTGCCACTGTCGTCACTGGGGTACGTCCTGGCGGCAGTTCATCAATGACCGAGGTGTCGAGATCGGCATACGCGGTCATTGCCAGCGTGCGGGGGATCGGCGTGGCGGTCATGATCAACTGATGTGGATGGAAGCCCTGTTGCTGGCCTTTCTCCCACAATGCCAGACGCTGATGCACGCCAAAGCGATGCTGTTCATCGATAATCACCAGTGCCAGGCCGTTAAACTGCACCTGTTCCTGGAAAATGGCATGGGTGCCAACAATCATCTGCACCTGACCGCTGGCGATGGCTTCTTGCTGAGCCAGTCGCGCTTTACCTTTCTGCTTACCGGCGAGCCAGCCCACTTCGATACCGAGCGGTTCAAACCAGTTGCGGAAGTTATTGGCGTGCTGCTCGGCAAGTAACTCGGTTGGTGCCATCAGCGCCACCTGTTTGCCGTGCGCAATCGCACGCAGCGCGGCGAGGGCGGCGACCAGCGTTTTACCGGAACCTACATCGCCCTGTACCAGACGCATCATCGGCACATCCAGCGCCATATCGCGCTCGATCTCCGCCACTACGCGTGCCTGTGCGCCCGTTGGCTTGAACGGTAAGGCGGCGAGGAGTTTATTTTTCAGCGCGTCATTGGCGCTAAGCGGCTGGGCATGGAAACGTTGCGCTCCGGCGCGTAACGCCAGCATGCTAAGGTTGTGCGCCAGCAGTTCTTCCAGAATCAGACGACGTTGCGCCGGATGCTGCCCGGTTTCCAGATCGCTAAGTTGCAGCGTTGGCGGTGGGCGATGCAGAGTGCGCAACGCTTCCGGTAACGTCATCATTCCTTGTGACAGTTCCGGCGGCAGGAGTTCTTCAATGGCGCAGGTGTCGAGCAGATCCAACGCCTGATCGGTCAGTTTTCGAAGCGTCGCCTGCTTTACGCCTTCGGTGGTTGGGTAAACCGGCGTGAGCGTTTCCTGCAACTCTGGCGTACTGAGATCGCCCTGTACGCGGTATTCCGGGTGGATCATCTCCGCACCATATTTACCGCGCTTTGCTTCGCCATAGGCCAGCACGCGGCGGCCCGTCGCCAGGCTATTTTTCATCGCCGCGCTGAAATTGAAAAAGCGCATGGTGAGAATGCCGGAACCGTCGCTAATCTGGCAGGTCATCATTCGCCGACCGCCGAAGGAGATATTGCAGTTCAGCACTTCGCCTTCCACCGTGGCATAAACGCCCGGCAGTAGCTCACCGATGGGGTAGAGATGGGTGCGATCTTCATAGCGCAGGGGAAGGTGTAATAACAAGTCCTGCACGGTATGCAGGTTGATTTTCGCCAGTTTGTTACTTTGCGCTGCGCCCACGCCCGTTAGGGAACTGAGCGGGACAGCATCTAACAGGCGACCTTTCATGGCGCTTACCCTGCGGCCTGCATCGTGGCCCACCAGTCGGCATCGGCTTCAATTTCGCCTTGCTGATTGACGTGGGGGTAAGGCAGACCTTTGCGTTTTGCGACTTTCGCCAGCACCGGATAGCCGCCTTCAAACAACAAACGTTGTTGCTCTGCTTCCGGCAACATACTGTTTTCACGCAGGTACATGCCTGCGTTTTGCCGCTGGCGCTGGGCTTCGTAAAGAATGAGGGCTGAGGCAACGGAAACATTCAGCGACTGCACCATGCCGATCATCGGAATGATGATGTCCTGATCCGCCAGGGCTAATGCTTCCTGAGTGATGCCCGTTTTCTCCTGACCCATCAAAATACAGGTCGGGCGGGTGTAATCAATTTCGCGGAAATCGACAGCGCTATCAGAAAGATGGGTTGCCAGAATCTGCATGCCCTGGCCTTTCAGATGGGCGACGGCATCGCCAATGGTACGGTGCGTTTTCACCTGTACCCAACTGTTGCTGCCAGCCGCAGCTGAAGCCATAGTGCGCATCCGGCTGCCAGGCCAGACGGCGTGGACTTCGTGTACGCCAACGGCATCTGCGGTACGAATGATCGCAGAAACGTTATGGGGTTTGTGGACCTGCTCCATGCAGACGGTCAGATCAGGCTGCCGCCTGGCGAGCATTTCGCAGATACGTGCATAACGTGTTGGGTTCATAAAACATTAATTTCGGTTTCGGGTGACTTTAATCACGTCTGGCATCACGCGGATTTTGCGCATGATATTCGCCAGATGCACACGGTCACGGGCGGTCAGACGAATAAAGGCGCTGTAGACGCGACCATCCTTTTCTTCTGTATTCAAACTTTGAATATTGGAGTTGGTCGTATTGATCGCTGCCGTCAGGTTTGCCAGCGCGCCCTGATGATTGAACATCTCCACCTTGATTTCGGTGATGAACTCCTGCGCCGTCTCTTTATCCCACTCCACAGCCATAAACTTCTCTGGCTCTTTCTGGTAGCCACGGATGTTACGGCAGGATTCATGGTGGATCACCAGTCCTTTACCGGGGCTGACGTGGGCGATAATCGGGTCGCCAGGAATAGGGCGGCAGCATTTCGCAAAGGTGATCAGCACGCCATCGGCACCTTTAATTGGCAGATGTCCGTGACTTTGGGTCGCCGGTGGAATGGAAGCGTCCCCATGTTGCAGATTCTTCGCGACCACCACGCTCATCGCGTTGCCAAGACCAATTTCCGCCAGCAGATCGTCAAGCGTAGCCAGCTTCATGCGGTCCAGTTCACGCTGAATATTTTCCTGCGGGATTTCATTGAGCTTACGGCTACCACCCAACGCATGGTTGAGCAGGCGGCGGCCCAGGCTTACAGAATCATCACGCTTGAGGTTTTTCAGCAACTGACGAATTTTGGCGCGCGCTTTCGAGCTGACGACAAAATTCAGCCATGCGGCATTCGGGCGAGCGCCAGGTGCGGTAATGATTTCAACGTCTGGCCGCTGGTAAGCGGCTGCGACAGCGGGTAAGGCTGACGGTCAACGCGTGCGCCCACGCAGGCATGACCGATATCGGTATGCACCGCATAAGCGAAGTCGACAGGCGTTGCACCGGCTGGCAGCTCGACAATGCGCCCTTCCGGTGTGAAAACGTAAATTTCATCCGGGAAGAGATCGGATTTAACGCTCTCGATAAATTCAAACGAACTACCGGCGCTCTGTTGCAGCTCCAGCAGGCTTTGCATCCAGCGCTGGGCGCGGATTTGCGCGGTGGTGCTGGTTTCGCCGTGCTCTTTATAAGCCCAGTGCGCGGCAACACCCATCTCCGCCATCTGATCCATATCTTCGGTACGGATCTGGACCTCAACCGGCACACCGTGCGGGCCAATCATCGAGGTGTGCAAAGACTGATAGCCGTTCGCTTTGGGAATGGCGATATAGTCTTTCACACGACCCGGACGCGGCTTGTACAGGCTGTGCATCTGGCCGAGCACGCGATAACAGGTGTCGGAATCATTGACGATCACGCGGAAGGCGTAGATGTCCATGATCGAGTGAAAACGCTGCTCTTTGAGCACCATTTTGCAGTAGATCGAATAAAGATGCTTTTCGCGACCACTGACGCGGCACGGTATTCCCGCTTCCTGCAAACGCCCTTCGATTTCCGAGAGGATTTTTTGGATCATCTCTTTACGGTTGCCGCGCGCGGCCTTCACCACTTCTTTGATTACGCGATAACGGTTGGGATACAGCGCTTCAAAACCCAGCTCTTCGAGTTCGGTTTTAATGTGGTGGATGCCTAAACGGTGCGCCAGCGGGCTGTAGATTTCGAGAGTTTCACGGGCGATGCGGCGACGTTTGTCCGGGCGAAGTGAGCCCAGCGTGCGCATGTTGTGGGTACGGTCTGCGAGTTTGATGAGAATGACGCGGATATCCTGCACCATCGCCATAATCATCTTGCGAAAGTTTTCGGCCTGCGCTTCTTTCTTATCGCGGAACTTGAGCTTATCAAGCTTTGATACTCCCTCTACCAGTTCGGCGACGCTTTTACCAAAAAGCTGTTCCATATCCTGGTAGGTGGCGGGAGTATCTTCAATCACGTCATGCAGCAGCGCTGCCATTAGCGTTTCATAGTCGAGTTTCATCTCGGCCAGAATGCAGGCAACCGCTACCGGGTGCGTGATATAGGGTTCACCGCTTGAACGTGTTTGCCCCTCGTGAGCATCACGTGCAACGAGATACGCCTGCCGCAGACGTTTGATTTGGTCTTCCGGCAGGTAGTTTTGAATCAGTTGATTCAGGCTTTCAAACAGATACAAGGGCGACCCGCTTTGTGATTAACGACGACCTTCAGCAATAGCGGTAACGGCTTGTAATTCAGCGGCTTCCTGCTCTTGCTGTTCCTGGCGTTCGCGCACGTCGAGGATCTGGTTGTTGATCAGACCTTCTTCGATTTCGCGCAGCGCGATTACTGTGGTTTTATCGTTTTCTTCCGGTACCAGCGGATCCTTTCCGCCTACCTGCATCTGACGAGCGCGACGCGCGGCGACCAGTACCAGGTCAAAACGGTTACCAATTTTCTCTACAGCGTCCTGAACAGTTACGCGTGCCATACTTAAAAAGCTCCACAGGTGAAGAAATGACTGGGCATGATACTGAAAGAAGGTTCAGTCTGCCAACAATTTGCTGATTAAAGCGTCATGACGCTGCTTTTGGCGGCTCATGCGCAAGCGTTCGGCGCGAATGATAGTTTTTAGATCACCCAGAGCGGTGTCGAAATCATCATTCACTATTAAATAATCATATTCGGCGTAATGGCTCATTTCTGCAACTGCTTGCGCCATACGCTTTGCAATGACCTCTTCGCTGTCCTGACCTCGACCCCGTAAACGGCGGTCTAACTCAATTTTTGACGGCGGTAGAATAAAGATACTCCGCGCATGCGGCATTTTCTGGCGAATTTGCTGCGCGCCCTGCCAGTCAATATCCAGAAAAACATCCACGCCGCTCGCCAATACTTGCTCAATGGCCTCGCGTGAAGTGCCATAGTAATTACCGAACACTTCCGCGTGCTCAAGGAATGCATCTCTGCTAATCATCTCTTTAAATTCATCATGATTAACAAAGAAGTAGTGATCGCCATGTACTTCACCCGGACGCGGTGCGCGCGTGGTATGTGAAACAGAAACCTGAGTGTCGTACAACGGTTGGGTTTTTAATAAAGCCTGAATCAGGCTGGATTTACCCGCGCCACTGGGGGCAGAAACAATATAAAGCGTGCCTTGAGCCATGAGTATCTTTCGTATGTGATTAAGCGAAATAAAGCCTACATACGGGCTTATTATACACGGCGCGGCCATGTGACGTAGCCCTTGCTCACACTTTTTGCGCAAAGTTGTTGCGTTTTGCGTACCTGTTTCCGCAATTCCCGGTCATTTACTGCAACAAAGACGATTCTCTGGAAGCGTCATCTCACACTTTATTTTTGCCCCTCGGTTTTGCATTCATCTCGTTGTATATCTGCCCGCCTGACTACAGCGGAGGTGACGATGAAAGTATGGATTGCAGTGTTAATGAGTATTTTGTGCTGGCAATCATCAGCGAAGGCGGTCTGCCCGGCCTGGTCTCCAGCCAGAGCGCATGAAGAAATCTCCCGTCTACAACAGCAAGTAAAACAGTGGGACGATGATTACTGGAAAAAAGGGAAAAGTGACGTGGAAGATGGGGTTTACGATCAGTTAAGCGCCCGCCTTGCACAGTGGCAACGCTGTTTTGGCGAAGAGACAACGGGTGACGCTATGCCGCCGCCGTTGAGTGGCACGGTTATCCATCCGGTTGCGCATACGGGGGTACGTAAGTTAGTGGATAAAAATGCGTTACGTCTGTGGATGCATGAGCACAGCGATCTTTGGGTGCAGCCAAAAGTTGATGGCGTTGCGGTAACACTGGTCTACCGTGATGGAAAACTGATTAAAGCGATCAGTCGTGGCAATGGGCTTAAAGGTGAGGACTGGACGCAGAAAATACGCTTGATTCCTTCTGTACCGCAATCTGTTAGCGGAGCTTTGGCCAACAGCACCCTGCAGGGTGAGATATTTCTCCAGCGTGAGGGGCATATCCAACAACAAATGGGAGGAATGAATGCCCGTTCAAAGGTCGCTGGCATTTTGATGCGCCAGGACAATAGCGACACGCTGCATTCACTGGGCGTGTTTATCTGGGCATGGCCGGATGGACCACAGTTGATGGCCGAGCGATTACAGCAGCTTGCTACTGCGGGCTTTACTTTGACGCAGAAGTATACCCTTGCGGTGAAAAGCGCAGACGAGGTTGAGCGAGCACGTAATGAGTGGTGGAAAGCGAAATTGCCCTTCGTCACCGATGGCGTGGTGGTGCGAGCGGCTAAGGAACCCGAATCCCGTCATTGGCTACCGGGTCAGGCGGACTGGCTGATAGCGTGGAAATATCAGCCTGTGGCCCAGGTTACTGAAGTAAACGCGATACAGTTTGCTGTCGGTAAGAGCGGAAAAATCTCGGTGGTGGCGTCACTCGCGCCTGTCATGCTGGATGATAAAAAAGTCCAGCGGGTGAACATTGGTTCCGTCAGACGTTGGCAGGAGTGGGACATTGCACCTGACGATCAAATCCTTGTGAGTCTTGCCGGTCAGGGTATTCCACGCATTGATGAAGTGGTCTGGCGCGGAGCAGAACGCACAAAACCGACGCCGCCAGAAAACCGTTTTAACGCGTTGACCTGCTACTTCGCTTCTGATGTTTGTCAGGAACAATTCATATCGCGATTAGTTTGGCTGGGATCAAAACAGGTTTTGGGGCTGGAGGGCATCGGTGAATCTGGCTGGCGCTCGCTACATCAGACGCATCGCTTTGAGCATATTTTTTCCTGGCTTTCATTAACGCCAGAGCAATTGCAGCACACGCCGGGGATCGCGAAGAGTAAAGGTGAGCAGTTGTGGCATCAGTTTAACCTGGCACGTCAGCAGCCTTTTACTCGCTGGGTGATGGCAATGGGAATACCGTTAACCCAAACGGCGCTTAATGCCAACGACTTCAGCTCCTGGGCGCAACTTTTGCAGAGAAGCGAACAGTATTGGCAGCAACTACCGGGGACAGGGCTGCGTCGCGCAAGTCAGGTTATGGAATGGAAGAATAATGCGCAAATCAAGATGCTGGGCAACTGGCTGGCTGCCCAGCAGATCACAGGTTTTGTGCCTTAGTGGCCTTCGTGGCTGTAATAAAAAACCGGTAATCCCAGTTTAAGACGCAGCGCCAGCAAGCGAGCGAAAAAGCCGAATACCAGGGTGGAAATAATCACCACATCATGGTTGGAAACATAGTGTTGCAGTGCGATATACAGCACGGCGGAAGCAAAAGAAACCCCGGCGTACAACTCTTTCTGGAATACCAGTGGGATGCGTTTACAGAACATATCGCGCAAAACGCCGCCAAACACGCCAGTCGTCACAGCCGCGACAACGGCAATGATCGGGCCGTGTCCCATATCCAGCGCGACCTGTGCGCCAATGATAGAAAAAACCACCAGTCCGAGTGCATCGAGCACCAGAAAGACTTTACGCAGGTAAGGCATCACGGGAGCAACGATGGTGGTGAACACGGCGGCGGTGGCGACGATAATCACATACTCCGGGTGTTTGACCCAGCCAAGCGGATAGTGGCCCAGCAGAATATCACGTACTGATCCTCCGCCAATTGCGGTGGCGGTAGCAATGATAATTACGCCAAATGTATCCATGCGCCGCCGTCCGGCCGCCAGCGCCCCTGTCATTGCTTCGGCAGTAATGCCAACCAAATACAAAATGTGTAACAGCATGGTTCTCTCCCTAAAAATCTGCCTGGCAGGGTAGCGATTTGTGTGCATTGTCACGATTGAGATTTTTTAAGGAGAGAATGGATTGATAACTTGTAGTTATGTGAAATTGCTATTTTCTGTAGTAAGAATGCATTTTTCTGATTTTGTGATAAGTAAAATGCATTAGAAAAAGTATGGAGTAAATAAATATGAGGACGAAACTATATGCGTAGCGCCGCTGTAATCAACAACGGCCTACGGAGATATGTCGCTTACTCGATGTTCTGAATCTGCTCGCGCATTTGCTCGATCAACACTTTCAGCTCGATGGCGGAGTTTGTTACTTCGGCATTGATAGATTTCGACGCAAGAGTGTTCGACTCGCGGTTAAATTCCTGCATCATAAAGTCCAGACGACGGCCAACCGCTTCTTTTTTCTTCAGAATGTTGTACGTTTCTTTAACATGCGCTTCGAGGCGGTCCAGCTCTTCGGCAACGTCAATTCGTTGTGCCAGCAGAACCAACTCCTGCTCCAGACGGTTATTTTCCAGCTGTACCTGGGCATCTTCCAGCTTTGCGACCAGACGCTCGCGCTGCCATTGCAGGATTTCCGGCATATGGGCGCGGACTTTGACCACTTCGGCGGTGACGCCTTCCAGACGCTGCTCGATCAACGCTTTCAGCGCCTGTCCTTCGGTTTCGCGCGCGATGATAAAGTCATCCAGCGTACCATCAAGAGCAGCAAGAATTTCAGCGGCAATGGCGTCAAGATCCTGCTCCTGGGCTGCCATCACGCCCGGCCAGCGCAGGATATCAACCGGGTTGATTTCCCCTTCATCGCTCTGCATTTTTACCCAGTTCGCAGCAGTTACCAGCTGTTTAGCCAGTTTTTTCGTTGAGGATCAGCTCACCTTGCGCGCTGACATCGGGTTCATAGCGCAGGGTACATTCCACTTTACCGCGCGTCAGGCGAGAACGAATACGCTCGCGAACGACAGGTTCAAGGCTACGGAACTGCTCCGGCAGACGAAAGTAAGTTTCCAGATAACGCTGGTTTACCGAGCGCATTTCCCAGGTTGCGCTCCCCCATTCACCCTTGATTTCACGCCGGGCGTAGGCGGTCATACTGCGGATCATAGACGTTCCTGTTTATAAAAGGAGAGGTGGAAGGATTATAGCCATCGATGCCTTGTCAGGATAGGAATAACCGCCGGAAGTCCGTATAATGCGCAGCCACATTTGTTTCAAGCCGGAGATTTCAATATGCGTCCAGCAGGCCGTAGCAATAATCAGGTGCGTCCCGTTACCCTGACTCGTAACTATACAAAACATGCAGAAGGCTCGGTGCTGGTCGAATTTGGCGATACCAAAGTGCTGTGTACCGCCTCTATTGAAGAAGGCGTGCCGCGCTTCCTGAAAGGTCAGGGCCAGGGCTGGATCACCGCAGAATACGGTATGCTGCCGCGTTCTACTCATACCCGTAATGCCCGTGAAGCGGCGAAGGGTAAACAGGGCGGCCGCACGATGGAAATCCAGCGTCTGATCGCCCGTGCATTGCGCGCCGCAGTAGATTTGAAAGCCCTCGGTGAGTTTACTATTACGCTGGATTGCGACGTACTTCAGGCCGATGGCGGCACCCGCACTGCTTCTATCACCGGTGCTTGTGTTGCACTAGCCGATGCCCTGAATAAGCTGGTTGAAAATGGCAAGCTGAAAACCAATCCAATGAAAGGGATGGTAGCCGCGGTTTCTGTCGGTATTGTTAACGGCGAAGCGATTTGCGATCTGGAATACGTTGAAGACTCAGCGGCTGAAACGGACATGAACGTAGTGATGACCGAAGACGGGCGCATCATTGAAGTGCAGGGGACGGCAGAAGGCGAGCCGTTCACCCATGAAGAGCTACTCACCTTGTTGGCCTTGGCTCGAGGGGGAATCGAATCCATTGTAGCGACGCAGAAGGCGGCGCTGGCAAACTGATTTTTAAGGCGACTGATGAGTCGCCTTTTTTTTGTCTGTAGAAAAGTAAGATGAGGAGCGAAGGCATGAAACCATATCAGCGCCAGTTTATTGAATTTGCGCTTAGCAAGCAGGTGTTAAAGTTTGGCGAGTTTACGCTGAAATCCGGGCGTAAAAGCCCCTATTTCTTCAACGCCGGGCTGTTTAATACCGGGCGCGACCTGGCACTGTTAGGCCGTTTTTACGCTGAAGCATTGGTGGATTCCGGCATTGAGTTCGATCTGCTGTTTGGCCCTGCTTACAAAGGGATCCCGATTGCCACCACAACCGCCGTGGCGCTGGCGGAGCATCATGACCTGGACCTGCCATACTGCTTTAACCGCAAAGAAGCAAAAGATCACGGTGAAGGCGGCAATCTGGTTGGTAGCGCGTTACAAGGCCGTGTGATGCTGGTGGATGATGTGATCACCGCCGGGACGGCGATTCGCGAGTCGATGGAAATTATTCAGGCCAATGGCGCGACGCTTGCTGGCGTGCTGATTTCGCTCGATCGTCAGGAACGGGGTCGCGGCGAAATTTCGGCGATTCAGGAAGTTGAGCGTGATTACAACTGCAAGGTGATCTCTATCATCACCCTGAAAGATCTGATTGCCTATCTGGAAGAGAAACCAGAAATGGCGGAACATCTGGCGGCGGTTAAGGCCTATCGCGAAGAGTTTGGCGTTTAAAAATATGCGCTGCGCAGGGTTTTTGCTGTGCGCAGCGTGATGTGCTTTAAGATATCGTGTTAATCTGCTTTCGCCAGCAGTGGCGATAGCGTTTCCGGCCTTTTGTGCCGGGAGGGTCGGCGAGTCGCCGACTTAACGCCAGTAGTTTGTCCATATACCCAAAGCCGCTTCATTGTACTTAAGTACGCTTCGCGTACGTCGCGCTGACGCGCTCAGTACAGTTACGCGCCTTCGGGATGGTTTGATGGTATTGCCGCTGTTGGTGCCTCTTTTGGCCGCCGTGATGTGGAGAGTGGAATGGATGCTACCCGGATAACCCTTCTGGCGCTCGATTTGTTCGGCTCGCCGGGCTGGAGTGCCGATAAAGAAATACAGCGGCTGTATGCGCTCAGTAATCATGTCGGACGCCATTACCGACGCATTATTCTTTCTAAGCGCCACGGTGGTCAGCGGATGCTGCTAGCCCCTGATTACTTGCTCAAAACCGTACAGCGCAACATTCTTAAGAACGTCCTTTCACAATTTCCACTTTCCTCTTTTGCTACCGCCTACCGACCGGGTTGCCCAATCGTCAGCAACGCGCAGCCACACTGCCAACAGCCGCAGATCCTGAAACTCGATATCGAAAACTTTTTCGATAGCATTAGCTGGTTACAGGTCTGGCGTGTATTTCGCCAGGCCCAGTTGCCACGTAATGTGGTAACCATGCTGACCTGGCTTTGTTGTTATAACGACGCGTTACCGCAGGGGGCACCAACTTCGCCTGCCATTTCCAATCTTGTGATGCGCTGTTTTGATGAGCGCATAGGGGAATGGTGTCAGACTCGGGGAATTACCTACACCCGCTACTGCGATGACATGACCTTTTCCGGTCACTTCAATGCCCGCCAGGTTAAAAATAAAGTGTGCGGATTGTTAGCGGAACTGGGCCTGAGCCTCAATCAACGCAAAAGCTGCCTGATAGGTGCCTGTAAGCGCCAGCAGGTAACCGGGATTGTTGTTAATCACAAACCACAGCTTGCCCGTGAAGCTCGCCGGGCGCTGCGTCAGGAGGTGCATTTGTGCCAAAAATATGGCGTTATTTCGCATCTTAGTCATCGTGGTGAACTTGATCCTTCAGGCGATCTCCACGCACAGGCAACGGCGTATCTGTATGCTTTGCAGGGAAGAATAAACTGGTTATTGCAAATCAACCCTGAGGATGAGGCCTTTAAACAGGCGAGGGAAAGTGTAAAGCGAATGCTGGTGGCATGGTAAGAAAAGCGTCAGGCAGACGTTTCTGCCTGAACGTTTAGGGGAGAATTACTGCAACTGCGCAGCAATTAGCGGCCAGCGGGCGTCAAAATCATCCGTCGGGCGGTATTTAAACTCGCTGCGGACAAAGCGTGAAAGCATACCTTCACAAAATGCCAGCAACTGGCTTGCCAGCAGCGTTTCATCGGTGGTGTAACCTTCACCCTCACGCATTCTCTTTTCACGCAATACCTGACGCAACTGCGCTTCAATACGCTCGAACAGTTGGTTGATGCGCCCTTGCAGGCGGTCTTGTTCAAACATCAGCGCATGCCCGGTAAGGATGCGGGTCAGGCCAGGATTACGCTCACCAAAACCGAGGAGCAACAACACAATCAGACGCAGGCGCGTTGTGGTGTCCTTCTCATCTTTCAGAATCAGATTGATGCGAGTAATCAGGCTATCTTCGATAAACTCAATCAGGCTATCGAACATGCGGGTTTTACTGGGGAAGTGGCGATACAGAGCCGCTTCGGAAACGCCGACAGAGGCGGCCAGTTTCGCTGTCGTGATACGTTGGCTTCCATCGCTGGATTCCAGCATCAGCGCCAGAGACTGAAGTATTTCTTCGCGACGGTTCCTTTTCGCAGTTTGTTTTTCTGCCATGTTACAAAATACCCCTGAAAATAAGCACTTGCCAGGCGGCACCCACGCTATGACCGCAAACGAAATGTTTGCGGCTATGTTATGACGTTATTTGGATGCGTATGTGTTACTGACGACCAGAGTGACCAAAGCCGCCTTCACCGCGGTCGGTGGCGTCGAAATCTTCCACCAGATTAAATTCGGCCTGTACCACCGGAACAAAAATCATCTGGGCGATACGTTCGCCAGGTTGAATGGTGAAGCTGTCCTGACCACGGTTCCACACGGAAATCATCAACTGGCCCTGATAGTCAGAATCGATCAATCCCACCAGGTTACCGAGCACGATGCCGTGCTTATGGCCCAGCCCGGAGCGCGGCAGCATCATCGCCGCCAGTGAAGGGTCGGCAATATGAATCGCCAACCCGGTAGGTACCAGGGTGGTGTCGCCCGGCGCCAGTTCTACGGCGTCGTCGAGACAGGCGCGCAGGTCAAGTCCGGCAGAACCAGAAGTGGCATAAGTCGGGAGCGGAAATTCCTTCCCAACGCGCGGGTCCAGAATCTTAACGTCGATTTTTTTCATCATAACGGGTCACGATCTCGTCGAGTAATAATTGGCCAAGGAGCTCTTTGCGCTCAAGCGGTAAGACTTTATCTCCGTCTTGCCAGAAAAGGTGTAATGCATTGCTGTCGCTGTTAAATCCTTGAGTTGGCCGGGAAACATCGTTCGCGCAGATCAGATCAAGGTTTTTACGAATACGTTTTTGCCGGGCGTATTCTTCCACATTATTTGTTTCGGCCGCAAATCCAACAACATAAGGCCTTTGGTCTTTTAGTGCGGCAACTCCGGCGACGATATCAGGGTTTTTGACCATTTTTATTGTTAATTCATCCCCCTGAGTCGCCTGCTTTTTGATTTTTTCACTGGCGACAGTGGCTGCGCGATAATCAGCCACGGCGGCGCAACCGATAAAAATATTTTGCTGCTGTACAGAGGCCTTCACAGCGGCTTCCATCTCCAGTGCGGTCATCACATCAACACGTTTAACAAACGGCGGTGTCGGTAGCGAAACCGGTCCGGAAACCAGTGTAACGTTCGCTCCGCGACGGGCAGCGGCAGCGGCGATAGCAAAGCCCATCTTGCCGGAGCTGTGATTAGAGATATAACGCACGGGATCGAGCGGTTCACGCGTCGGGCCGGCGGTAATCATAATATTCAGATGTTTCAGGTCGTTGACGGGCGAAAAATGCGCTACCGCCATATCCACAATGGTTAATGGATCGAGCATTCGCCCAGGGCCGATATCACCACAGGCCTGACTGCCGCTATCTGGCCCCCAGATCAGCAAACCACGTGAGGCAAGTACCTCTAAATTATGTTGGGTAGCCGCAGCACGATACATCTGCTGGTTCATGGCTGGCAGTACGGCAACAGGCGCAGGCGTGGCCAGGCAAATCGTTGATACCAGATCATTCGCCATCCCGGCAGCTACGCGGGCAATCAAATCAGCGGTGGCTGGGGCGAGAATCACTAAATCAGCCCATTTACCCAGCTCAATATGACCCATAGCCGCCTCGGCTGCTGGATCCAGCAGACTATCGGAAACGGGATAACCCGAAACCGCCTGCAAGCTAAGTGGGGTGATAAAGGCTTTTGCCGCTTCGGTCATGGCTACGCGGACGTCTGCTCCGCGATCGCGCAAACGACGCACCAGCTCAGGGGTTTTATAGGCAGCAATACCGCCGCTGACGCCGAGAACGATTTTTTTACCGGCCAGGCTCATGATGATTTTTCCTGTAGGGGGACACCAGAAGTTGGCGATTTTATCACAATACTTTTGTTGTCGTGCTTTCACCTGAGAATCACTTTGCGAGGCGCTTTCCAGGATTGAAAACTGGCCGTCGATTTAACCAAACGACTATGACAGCATGCGCCCTCCACAAAGGAGGTGAAGGTGAAAAACAAGGTAGAATTGTTGATGCCGCGCGAAAAAATGCTGAAGTTGGGCATTGGCGCGTTAACGGATGTTGAACTGCTGGCGTTATTTCTGCGTACGGGGACGCGCGGTAAGGATGTGTTAACCCTGGCGAAAGAGATGCTGGAGAATTTTGGGTCGCTATACGGCTTGTTATCCTCTGAATATGAACAATTTAGTGGCGTTCATGGAATTGGTGTGGCGAAATTCGCCCAGTTAAAGGGAGTTGCGGAACTGGCGCGGCGTTACTACAACGTGCGGATGCGCGAAGAAAGCCCGTTGCTCAGCCCGGAGATGACGAGGGAGTTTTTACAAAGCCAACTTACGGGAGAGGAACGAGAGATCTTTATGGTGATCTTTCTCGATTCCCAACACCGGGTCCTTACTCACAGCCGACTCTTTTCCGGCACGTTAAATCATGTGGAAGTCCATCCACGAGAAATTATTCGTGAAGCGATAAAAATAAACGCCTCGGCGCTGATCCTTGCCCATAATCACCCTTCTGGTTGTGCTGAACCCAGTAAAGCGGATAAACTCATTACCGAACGGATAATAAAAAGTTGTCAGTTCATGGATTTACGCGTGCTCGACCATATCGTGATTGGGCGTGGAGAATATGTTTCTTTTGCCGAACGCGGCTGGATTTAATCCGCTATGCGCGATCCTTCGGGATCTTTGTCTGTTCGGGACTTGAGCACATCGCCGAGTCAGCGTATACTACGCCACCTTTGAGAATCTCGGGTTTGGCATTTGGGCCTGGCAATCGAGAGTTCACATAGAACTGCGATGACCGGGCTGTAAAGCCTGACGAGGCGCCAATACCCCATACGAAGCTCGAGCTAATTTGATTTTTGGAGAATAGACATGTCCCGAGTCTGCCAAGTTACTGGCAAGCGTCCGGTGACCGGTAACAACCGTTCCCACGCACTGAACGCGACTAAACGCCGTTTCCTGCCGAACCTGCACTCTCACCGTTTCTGGGTTGAGAGCGAGAAGCGTTTTGTCACCCTGCGCGTATCTGCTAAAGGTATGCGTGTAATCGATAAAAAAGGCATTGATACAGTTCTGGCTGAACTGCGTGCCCGTGGCGAAAAGTACTAAGTACTTAGAGGAAATAAATCATGGCTAAAGGTATTCGTGAGAAAATCAAGCTGGTTTCTTCTGCTGGTACTGGTCACTTCTATACCACTACGAAGAACAAACGTACTAAGCCGGAAAAACTGGAACTGAAAAAGTTCGATCCAGTTGTTCGCCAGCACGTGATCTACAAAGAAGCGAAAATCAAATAATTTTCGCTTTGATGTAACGAAAAACCTCGCTACGGCGGGGTTTTTTGTTATCTGCCTGCCCCCATATTGACTGCATCTGTTCATTCCTGGAGATGCTATGCCTGAATTACCCGAAGTTGAAACCAGCCGTCGCGGCATAGAACCGCATCTCGTTGGTGCAACCATTCTTCATGCGGTGGTGCGCAACGGACGCTTGCGCTGGCCGGTTTCGGAAGAAATCTACCGTTTAAGCGATCAACCAGTGCTAAGTGTACAGCGCCGTGCTAAATATCTGCTGCTGGAGCTGCCTGAGGGCTGGATTATCATTCATTTGGGGATGTCTGGCAGCCTGCGCATCCTTCCAGAAGAGCTTCCCCCCGAAAAGCATGACCATGTTGATTTGGTGATGAGCAACGGCAAAGTGCTGCGCTACACCGATCCGCGTCGCTTTGGTGCCTGGCTGTGGACCAAAGAGCTGGAAGGCCACAATGTGCTGGCACATCTTGGGCCGGAGCCGCTTAGCGACGATTTCAACGGTGAGTACCTGCATCAGAAGTGCGCGAAGAAAAAAACGGCGATTAAACCGTGGCTGATGGATAACAAACTGGTGGTAGGCGTAGGGAATATCTATGCCAGCGAATCTCTGTTTGCGGCGGGGATCCATCCGGATCGGCTGGCGTCATCACTGTCGCTGGCAGAATGTGAATTGTTAGCTCGGGTGATTAAAGCGGTGTTACTGCGTTCGATTGAGCAGGGCGGTACAACGCTGAAAGATTTTCTGCAAAGCGACGGTAAACCGGGCTATTTCGCGCAGGAATTGCAGGTTTACGGGCGAAAAGGCGAGCCGTGTCGGGTGTGCGGTACGCCGATTGTGGCGTCTAAACATGCGCAGCGGGCAACGTTTTATTGCAAGCACTGCCAGAAATAATTGATGCTTGCCGGATGGCATACCATCCGGCATAAACGCTACGCTAACTTCGCCATCAGCGCCTGATGGACATTCTCCGGCAGGAAATGGGTGACATCGCCCTGATGGCGCGCCACTTCTTTAACCAGCGATGAAGAGATAAACGACCACTCTTTTGAAGGCATCAGAAACACACTTTCCAGTTCTGGCATTAAGTGGCGATTCATATGCGCCAGCTGCATTTCATATTCAAAATCTGCCACCGCACGCAGACCACGAATCAGCACAGTGGCGTGTTGATTGCGGGCGAAGTTTGCCATCAAATCGCTAAATCCGACCACTTCAACGTTTCCCAGATGCGCAGTTGCCTGTTGTGCCAGTGCCACACGTTCTTCCAGAGTAAACATCGGTTTTTTACTGGGGCTGGCGGCAATCGCCAGAATAACGTGATCGAACATCTGCGTGGCGCGCGTCACGATATCGATATGACCATTGGTAATGGGATCGAAAGTACCCGGATAAATCGCCCGTTTTTGCATAACAACCTCAATGCGTTTTCGGTGGCAGGTAAGGTTCCAGCAGTTGAAGCAGACGCTGTAGCGCGCCCTGGTTTTGATACAGCACTTCAACGGCATGACGGCCATAGAAACTACGGTAATCGGCGTCGGTGAGTAAAGAGGAAACCTCTTTTGCAAGCGTAGTGGCATCGGTGACGGTAATCAGCCCGCTTGCCTGCTCCAGCCGCGCGCAAATGTCTTTAAAGTTAAAGGTATGCGGCCCCATCAACACCGGGATAGCGTGTGCGGCGGCCTCCAGCGGATTATGCCCACCGCGTTCAACCAGTGAACCGCCAACAAACGCGAGATCGGCAATACCGTACAGCAACATCAGTTCGCCCATCGTATCGCCAACCACCACTTGTGTACTGGCGGAAGGGACCTCTCCGGAAGAGCGTGTGATATAGCTTAGTCCAGCCTGGCGGACAAGGTTAATCGCATCCGGGAAGCGTTCCGGATGACGGGGTACCAGGATGAGCAATAAATTCGGGAACTGTTGTAACAGCGCCTGATGGGCGGCAATCACTACGCTCTCTTCGCCATCATGAGTACTGGTTGCAATCCATACCGGACGATGCGGCGCCCACTGGCGGCGCAGTGTTACTGCTTTAGCGGCCAACTGCGGCGTCACTGAAATATCGAATTTCAGGCTACCGGTGACGGTGACCTGATTATTTTTTGCACCTAGCGTCACAAAGCGCGCAGCATCTTCTTCATTTTGCGCAGCAATCAGTGTTATACGGCGGAGCAAGCGACGAACAAATTTACCCAGTTTGGCGTAACCTGCGGCAGAGCGTGCAGAGAGTCGCGCATTAGCGATAACCAGTGGAATTTTACGTTTATGTAGCGCCGCAATCAGGTTAGGCCATAGTTCGGTTTCCATAATCAACACCAGTTTTGGGTCGACTTTATTCAGGAAACGGTTGAGCGCATCGGGCAGATCGTAAGGCAGATAGACGTGCTGAACATCTTTTCCAAAAGCCGATTGTACGCGCTCCGAACCAGTCGGCGTCATAGTCGTGACTGTGATTGGTAAATCAGGATAGCGATGACGCAGCGCGCGCACCAACGGGATTGCCGCCAGGGTTTCACCGACGGAGACGGAGTGCAGCATAATGCCGCCTGGTGTTAGCGGATGGCGGTAAAAACCGTAACGTTCACCCCAGCGTTTTCGATAGGCCGGAGCCTTACGTCCGCGCACCCAGAGCCGTATCCAGATTAGCGGCTGAATAAGGTAGAGAAGGGCGGTGTAAAGCAATTCGAGCATAATAAATAGCTGACTTATGGATGTGCTGGGGATTCTATGTATTTAACGGTGGCTTTACCATTACTTTTCCCGTTTTTGACTTAAATAGCTTCAGTTTGGTCTGATCTGCCGCTACATCTTCATTTTTTTTGTATTTTTATGCGAATCATTGAAACTCGGCCCCATTTTCAACTCTACATTGGCCGTACCGACATTATCGACATGCTGTTTATTATCTATTTGATTTATATGATTAAAACATATTTTGTGTATAAAAATCATTCGGGTCGGATTGCTGCGAAAGAAATGATACACTAGCACGTCAAGTAAGTGCGTTATCAGTATTCAGGTAGCTGTTGAGCCTGGGGCGGTAGCGTGCTTTTTTCTGCTTAACTTAACCAGACAATCACACAAAAGAGTCGCTAGTGGAAAAGCCATTTCGAAAAATCCTGGTCATAAAGATGCGATATCATGGAGATATGTTATTAACTACTCCTGTCATCAGTACGCTCAAGCAGAATTATCCTGATGCAAAAATCGATATGCTGCTTTATCAGGATACCATCCCTATTTTGTCTGAAAACCCGGAAATTAATGCGCTCTACGGGATAAGCAATAAAGGTGCGGGAACATTCGATAAAATTAAAAATGTGCTTTCGTTGATAAAAACTCTGCGTGCGAATAATTATGACTTGGTCATTAATCTTACGGATCAGTGGATGGTGGCGCTGCTGGTACGTTTTTTACCCGCACGGATGAAAATATCGCAACTTTATGGTCATCGGCAGCATGGCATTTGGAAAAAAAGCTTCAACACACTTAGCGCCAATACACGGCACACATATTGTTGAGCGTAATTTATCGGTCCTTGAGCCATTAGGTATTACCGATTTCTACACCGACACAACAATGAGTTACGCCGAAGATTGCTGGAAGAAGATGCGCCAGGAGTTAGATGCCCTGGGCGTAAAAGATCATTATGTTGTCATCCAACCGACAGCGCGTCAGATATTTAAGTGCTGGGATAACGATAAATTTTCTAAGGTTATCGATGCGCTGCAACAGCGAGGGTATCAGGTTGTCCTGACCTGTGGGCCTTCGGCAGATGATCTCGCTTGTGTAGATGAGATTGCACGAGGTTGCGAAACGAAACCCATTACTGGCCTTGCAGGTAAAACACGTTTTCCTGAACTAGGCGCATTAATTGATCATGCTGTGCTTTTTATTGGCGTGGATTCTGCGCCGGGGCATATTGCGGCGGCGGTGAAGACGCCAGTTATTAGCCTATTTGGGGCCACTGATCATGTATTCTGGCGCCCATGGACCGAGAATATTATTCAGTTCTGGGCGGGGAATTATCAGAAAATGCCGACCCGGCATGAACTTGACCGCAACAAAAAATATCTTTCTGTTATTCCAGCGGAAGATGTGATCGCCGCTACGGAAAAGCTGTTGCCAGAAGCTGTCCCTTCAGCTGACAGGAATGCACAATTATGATCGTGGCGTTTTGTTTATATAAATATTTTCCATTTGGTGGGCTTCAACGTGACTTTATGCGCATTGCATCAACAGTTGCCGCACGGGGCCACCATGTTCGGATCTATACGCAGTCGTGGGAAGGTGATTGCCCGAAAGCATTTGAGCTTATTCAGGTGCCAGTTAAGTCCCATACCAACCATGGACGCAATGCAGAATATTATGCCTGGGTACAAAATCATCTCAAAGCGCATCCCGCTGATCGCGTTGTTGGGTTTAATAAGATGCCAGGGTTGGATGTTTATTTTGCCGCTGATGTTTGTTACGCCGAGAAAGTTGCGCAAGAAAAAGGTTTTTTATATCGTTTAACATCACGATATCGCCATTATGCCGCATTTGAGCGAGCGACTTTCGAGCAGGGTAAATCGACGAAACTTATGATGCTGACCGATAAGCAAATCGCCGATTTCCAGAAGCATTATCAAACTGAATCTGAACGTTTTCAAATTCTTCCTCCCGGTATTTATCCGGACAGAAAATACAGCGAGCAAATCCCAAACAGTCGTGAAATTTATCGCCAGAAAAATGGCATAAAAGAGCAACAAAACTTATTACTGCAGGTTGGATCAGATTTTGGCCGTAAAGGTGTGGATCGCTCAATTGAGGCTTTGGCATCGTTACCGGAATCATTACGTCACAATACGCTTTTATTTGTTGTTGGTCAGGATAAACCGCGGAAATTTGAAGCGTTGGCAGAAAAACTCGGCGTGCGGAGCAATGTGCATTTCTTCTCTGGCCGCAATGATGTGTCAGAATTAATGGCAGCCGCTGATTTATTACTGCATCCCGCTTATCAGGAAGCCGCGGGTATCGTTCTTCTTGAAGCGATCACTGCTGGATTACCTGTTTTAACAACTGCAGTATGTGGGTATGCGCATTATATTGCAGATGCCAATTGTGGAACGGTCATTGCTGAACCTTTCTCCCAGGAACAATTAAATGAAGTTTTACGTAAAGCGTTAACTCAGTCTCCATTACGAATGGCCTGGGCGGAGAATGCTCGCCATTATGCCGATACTCAGGATTTGTATAGCCTGCCAGAGAAAGCCGCAGATATCATTACAGGTGGTTTAGATGGTTGAATTAAAAGAGCCGCTTGCCACACTTTGGCGTGGTAAAGATGCTTTTGCAGAAGTCAAAAAACTAAATGGCGAGGTCTTTCGTGAACTCGAGACGCGTCGCACATTACGCTTTGAACTGGCCGGGAAAAGCTATTTCCTCAAATGGCACAAAGGGACGACTTTAAAAGAAATTATAAAAAACCTGCTCTCATTGCGGATGCCCGTTTTAGGCGCAGACAGAGAGTGGCACGCTATTCATCGCCTGAGTGATGTTGGCGTTGATACAATGAAGGGCATTGGGTTTGGTGAAAAAGGGTTAAATCCATTAACTCGCACATCATTTATTATTACCGAAGATCTCACTCCCACGATTAGCCTTGAAGATTATTGTGCTGATTGGGCCGTTAATCCTCCAGATATACGTGTTAAACGTATGCTGATCGCGCGTGTGGCAACCATGGTGCGTAAAATGCACGCCGCAGGGATAAACCACCGCGACTGTTATATTTGCCACTTTTTGCTTCATTTGCCATTTACTGGCCGGGAAGATGAATTAAAAATTTCGGTTATCGATCTGCATCGGGCACAGATACGGGCAAAAGTACCGCGTCGTTGGCGGGATAAAGATTTAATTGGTTTGTATTTCTCATCAATGAATATTGGGCTGACGCAGAGAGATATCTGGCGATTTATGAAGGTTTATTTTGGGATGCCTTTACGTAATATATTATCTCTTGAACGGAATTTATTGAACATGGCAAGTGTTAAGGCCGAGCATATTAAAGAGCGAACACAACGTAAAGGATTATAAAAAATATTTATCAGTATGTACTGGAACTAACTTCATTATGACTATTTATTTTATAAACTGGGTTGCAGATTATGAATTAAAAATGATCCAGTACCTGAAAAAAAAGTACAAGATAAAAAATATAACAACACCAAAAAATACAACTGGGTTAATAAGAAAATTTCGAAATTAGGGATGGATAATGCATGGCTGGGACGATTATTTATCAAACATCACCTAAATGCTGTAAAAAAGGATGATATAATTATCTTTAATGACAGTGTCATTAATAAAGGTATTAACAAGCAAATATTAATAAATATTAATTGTCATAAGCTATTACTTCTAAGAAATACTGTCAACGAAGATTTTATTTTTGATAACACTAATTATTTTGATATTATCTATGATTTTGAGCATAGATTTATAGGGAATGAAAAGACCAAGGCAATAGAACAATTTTTTCCTATAGGAATGGATGAAATTAGAAATTATAGTTTATCTGACAAAAATAACAGTCAGCCAATATGTTTTTTTCTTGGTCGTGATAAAGGACGTCTTCAAATAATTAATGAATTAGCCGATAGATTAACAACACTAGGATGTAAACTGGATTTTAATGTTGTCAAAGATAAAACATCATCTCCGACTTCAAAGTATTTGATTGAAAAACAAATACCGTACGAAGAGAATATTAGAAGAACATTAAATGCTAATATAATTGTTGATATAACTAAAGAAAACCAATCTGGCTGGACTCTTCGTATACTTGAGGCACTATTTTTCAATAAAAAATTAATTACTAATAATATAAATATACTTGGCTCAGAAATCTATAGTGAGTCTCGTTTTTTTATAATAGGTCATGATGATTGGGATAAGTTAGAGTATTTTATTAACTCATCTGTTAAACCAATGGATTATGATAGTTTATATAAATTCAGCCCTGATAAAATGATGTCAACAATTGTTTCTGATTTTATAGAAAAATAAAACCGTTAAAACAGTGAGTTTTACTCAATTAATGAGAGTTTCAATGAAAATAGCATTTATCGGCGAAGCTGTTTCTGGATTTGGCGGCATGGAAACAGTCATTCGTGATGTTATTACTACCTTCAGGCAACAACATATCCAAAGTGAAATGTTTTTCTTTTGTCGTAATGATAAAATGGATAAGGGATGGCTGGAAGGTATTAAGTACTCGTGTTCATTTTCCAATATTCGCTTAGGTTTTTTGCGTCGGGCGAAACATATTCATGCTTTAAGCAAATGGCTTCAGAATTATCAGCCAGATGTTGTTATTTGTATTGACGTTATCTCGTGTTTGTATGCGGCCAAAGCACGTAAAAAATCAGGAATTGATGTGCCAGTATTTTCATGGCCGCATTTTTCTTTAGATCACAAAAAACATGCTGAATATATCACCTGTGCCGACTATCATTTAGCAATCAGCTCTGGCATTAAACAGCAAATGATTAATCGGGGTGTACCAGAATCGACGATAAATGTTATTTTTAATCCAGTCGAAGCTAAAGGCACAGTCATTCCTGCGCCTGAGGAAGGCGAAACGGCAACGTTCATTTATGTTGGGCGTATGAAATTCGAGGGCCAGAAGCGGGTTAAAGACCTCCTTGATGGCTTATCACAAGCGCAAGGTAACTGGAAACTCCATGTATTGGGTGATGGTTCCGATTTCGAAAAATGCCAGGCTTATGGTAGAGAATTAAATATTGATGATCGAATAGTCTGGTATGGTTGGCAACAACATCCCTGGGAATTGGTCCAGCAAGATATTAAAAAAGTGAGTGCATTATTGCTCACGTCATCTTTTGAAGGTTTCCCAATGACCCTACTTGAAGCCTTGTCATGGGGAATTCCTTGCATCAGCGCCGATTGTGTCTCCGGGCCTGCTGACATTATTCAACCTGATGTTAATGGTCATCTGTATCAACCGGGAGATATTGCTGGTTTTGTATCTCTTCTCAATAAATATATAGCAGGTGAAATTTATATCGAACATGAAAAAAATTCCTGCGTCGATCGATAAATTTTACCAATCGAAGTATTACGATAGATTACATAAGATAATTATTTCTGCTATTTCCCGGAGGAAATAATGCAGCAGGTGTTTTTCCAGGAAACTGAGTTTCTTAATTCAGTTATTGATTATAATCATAAAGTAGAAACAGAAAATCTTTGTCTGGACATCGCTTATGGAACTGACAAAAATTTTCTATTTGGTTGCGGAATTTCGATTGCTTCAATATTAAAGTATAATGAAGGAATTCGATTGTGTTTCCATATTTTTACTGACTATTTTGGTGATGATGATCGTAAGTATTTTGATGCCCTGGCGCTGCAGTATAAAACCAGAATTAAAATATATCTGATTAATGCTGATCGACTCCGCTCATTGCCTAGCACTAAGAACTGGACTCATGCAATATATTTTCGCTTTGTTATTGCAGATTACTTTATTAATAAGGCGTCTAAAGTCCTTTATCTGGATGCAGATATCATTTGTCAGGGGAGTATTGAGCCACTAATTAATTTCTCATTTCCTGACAATAAAGTCGCAATGGTTGTTACAGAAGGGCAAACTGACTGGTGGGAAAAACGCGCACATTCGTTAGGTGTTGCGGGAATTGCTAAAGGTTACTTTAACTCCGGTTTTTTATTGATTAATACTGACCAATGGGCTGCTCAGCAGGTTTCTGCACGAGCCATTGCAATGCTAAATGATCCAGAAATAGTCAAAAAAATAACACATCCTGATCAGGATGTATTAAATATGTTGCTGGCAGACAGACTTATTTTTGCTGATATAAAATATAACACCCAGTTTAGCTTAAACTATCAACTCAAAGAAAGTTTTACAAACCCAGTAACCAACGATACTATTTTTATCCACTATATCGGTCCAACCAAGCCCTGGCATGATTGGGCCTGGGATTATCCTGTATCACAAGCCTTTATGGAGGCAAAAAATGCTTCGCCATGGAAGAGTACGGCGTTGCTGAAACCGAACAATAGCAATCAATTAAGATATAGCGCAAAACATATGCTTAAAAAGCATAGATATCTAAAAGGATTTAGCAATTATCTTTTTTATTTTATTGAAAAGATAAAGCATTAAAACTGGGAAACTATAAAGTAATGATATAAGGGTAGCATTGTGGACGCATTTCCTGCCATAGAGATAGATAAAGTTAAAGCCTGGGATTATCGGCTAGTTAATATAAATACTTCTGAATGTTTAAATGTTGCCTATGGTGTCGATGCTAATTATCTTGATGGTGTAGGTGTTTCCATCACATCAATTGTCCTAAACAATCGACATATTAATCTTGATTTTTATATTATTGCTGACGTTTATAATGATGGTTTTTTTCAAAAAGTCGCAAAGCTTGCAGAGCAATACCAATTAAGAATCACGTTATATAGAATTAACACTGATAAGCTCCAGTGCTTGCCTTGTACACAGGTCTGGTCAAGAGCAATGTACTTCCGTTTATTTGCATTTCAATTATTGGGTTTAACGCTTGATCGTTTGCTTTATCTTGATGCAGATGTTGTTTGTAAAGGCGATATTAGCCAACTATTGCATCTGGATTTAAACGGAGCGGTCGCTGCTGTTGTTAAAGATGTTGAGCCAATGCAGGAAAAGGCGGTATCCAGGTTGTCCGATCCTGAATTACTTGGGCAGTACTTTAATTCCGGCGTCGTTTATTTAGACTTAAAAAAATGGGCTGACGCAAAACTAACAGAAAAAGCGTTGTCTATTCTTATGAGTAAAGATAATGTTTATAAATACCCTGATCAGGATGTTATGAATATCTTACTGAAAGGGATGACAATATTTTTGCCTCGTGAGTATAATACAATTTATACAATTAAAAGTGAATTAAAAGACAAAACACATCAAAACTATAAAAAGCTGATTACAGAAAGTACTCTGCTTATTCATTATACAGGTGCAACTAAACCGTGGCACAAATGGGCAATTTATCCATCGGTAAAATACTATAAAATAGCTTTAGAAAATTCACCGTGGAAAGATGACTCTCCGCGAGATGCAAAATCAATTATTGAATTTAAAAAACGATATAAACATCTTTTAGTGCAGCATAAATATATCTCAGGAATTATAGCAGGAGTCTGTTATCTTGGCCGAAAATATTACCGTAAATAACATTTAACTGGTTTATTATGATTCAGAAGAGCAAGATCAAAGACTTGGTTGTTTTTACCGATGAAAACAATTCAAAGTATCTCAATGTATTAAATGACTTCTTGTCTTATAATATAAATATCATCAAGGTTTTTCGTTCTATTGATGATACAAAAGTTATGCTTATTGATACCGATTACGGTAAATTGATTCTTAAGGTTTTTTCTCCGAAAGTTAAGCGTAACGAACGTTTCTTTAAGTCTCTGTTAAAAGGTGATTATTACGAACGCCTTTTTGAGCAAACCCAAAAAGTACGAAATGAAGGGTTAAATACACTCAATGATTTTTATTTATTGGCTGAACGGAAAACCTTACGATTTGTCCATACTTATATCATGATCATCGAGTATATTGATGGCATAGAGTTGTGTGATATGCCTGATATTGATGATGTGCTAAAAAATAAAATTCAGCAATCAATTAATTCCTTACATCAACATGGCATGGTTTCTGGCGACCCCCATCGTGGTAACTTCATTATAAAAAATGGTGAGGTTCGAATTATTGATCTCTCCGGAAAACGTGCTTCAGCGCAGCGTAAAGCGAAAGATCGTATTGACTTAGAGCGTCATTACGGTATTAAAAATGAGATTAAAGATCTAGGCTATTATCTTTTAGTATATCGTAAAAAAAATGCGCAATTTTATGCGGCGTTTGAAAGGGAAACCAGCGCGCTAAAATAGAAATACCCACAATTACGTGTCTTCACCCGGACAGTTTTAAGCGGAGTTATTTATTTCACAGGTTTATCATGAAGAATATTAGATACATTGACAAAAAAGATGTTGAAAACCTGATTGAAAATAGAACATCTGATGATGTTATTATTTTTCTTTCTGGCCCTACATCGCAAAAAACACCTTTGTCAGCATTACGAACAAAGGATATTATTGCTGTCAATGGTTCTGCGCAATATTTGTTAAGTCATAATATCGTTCCTTTCATTTATGTACTTACAGATGTCCGCTTTTTACATCAGCGTCGTGATGATTTTTATAAATTTAGCCAGAGAAGTCGTTATACCATAGTAAACGTTGACGTTTATGAACACGCTTCCAAAGAAGATAAACTATATATCCTCCAGAACTGCCTCGTATTACGATCCTTTTACCGCCGAGAAAAAGGCGGTTTGATAAAGAAGATTAAATTTAATATTTTGAGCCAGATTCACAAAGAACTGCTGATCTCTGTACCGTTGTCTAAAAAAAGGTCGTCTGGTCGGATTTTGCAAGGACATTAGTCTTGGTTATTGCTCATGCCATACTATTGCTTTTGCTGCAATTCAAATAGCATATTCACTTAAGTATGCACGAATTATTTGTTCTGGTCTTGATTTAACTGGTAGTTGTTCGCGTTTCTATGATGAAAATAAGAATCCTATGCCTTCGGAATTGAGTAGAGATTTATTTAAAATTTTGCCATTTTTCCGTTTTATGCGTGATAATATAGATGATATTAATATTTATAATTTGTCGGATGATACGGCTATTTCTTACGATGTAATTCCATTTATTAAACTTCAAGATATCAGTACAGAAGAGTCAAAGGATAAGACAAGAAAAAAAATGCAATATAAAGCTTCAACTGATTCTTATGCTAATTAGTCATCCTGAAACTAAAATAATATGGTATAAAAATGCGTTTAGGAACTTTTCACAAAAAGAAAAGATTTTATATAAACAAAATCAAAATTAATTTCCTTTCTTTTTTATTTCGTAAGAAAATCAATGACCAAGTTACAGAACCAGCACAAATTAAATCATGCCTAATCATTCATGATAATAATAAACTCGGTGATCTAATTGTATTAAGTTCGATTTATCGTGAGCTTTATAGTAAAGGAGTTAAAATAACCATTCTCACAAATAGAAAGGGTGGGGAGTTTCTCTCTAATAATAAAAATATATTTGAGTTCTGTATCAAAGAATCTACGGGTTCCCTTAAAATGCTTACTCTATGTAAGCATCTGCGGGATTTACAGTTCGATATTGTATTAGACCCCTTTGAAACAATGCCCTCATTTAAGCATAGTTTAATATTATCAAGTTTAAAAGATTCTTACATTCTGGGTTTTGATCAATGGTATAAGCGTTACTATTCATTTTACCATCCCCACGATGAATGTTTAAAAGAACATATGAGTACACGAGCAACAGAAATCCTGAAGCATATTTATGGTGAGGGTGAATTTTCCACCGACTACGACTTGCATTTACCTGTAGATGTTGAAAATAAAATAAAAGATTTTATTGGAAATACAAGAATAGTCATCATTAACCCATTAGGTGCAAAAAAAATATGCCGACTTACGTTTGAGCAAATAAAAATTATATATCAAGAAGTGAAAGCACAGTTTGAAAATTATCGAGTGATATTTACCGGGTTACCGCAAGATTTATTGACAATACCAATACCTGAAATTGAAACACTACCATTTGACGAGTTTATTTATACTGTTGCTTTGACCCGGTATAGTGATTTTGTCATTTCTGTTGATACAGCTCTTGTTCATATCGCTGCGGCTTATCATAAACCAACGCTTGCATTTTATCCTAATTCACGTACTCCGGAATATCCCTCACATTTAATTTGGGCACCGAATAATCATCAATCTATACAAATAGTATCCCCAACATTTACGATAAAAGATATCGATACTGAAACTTTAACTGATTCAGTAAAGAGATTAAGTTGTATAGATAAGAAGTGAGTTTTAACTCACTTCTTAAACTTGTCTATTCTTGATTAATAGTATTGTTACGATTATTAATAACGAGTAAGAGGACTATCGCGGATATAACGATAATTGGAATGCTGCGTGCCCATATGATCACATCACTGAGTCCAATCCCCACAATGCCAAGCGTTAATATCAACAAACCCAATGCGCGTTTTTTTATATGCTGTATAAAATAGTGAAAAAATAGAGGAAAAGGGTGGAAAAAATCCCCATCAGACCTTTCAGTGACCCTGCTTCAATTATCTCATTATGTAGGTGTACGTTAGCAAAATCCAATGCTCCTCTTAGTCTATTGTTTTCTGCGACTAACAAATTCATACTTTCAGCGCGCGACTCTGCAGATCTAAATGAAAAAGGCGATTCTTTGAATAAATCAAAACCAATTTCGTACATTGCCAGTCTTGCACCTAAAGAAGTCACGCTATTAGCATTGGTATAACTGTTTAAATCATTTAATGCTTCGTTATAGCGATATTGAATTGGTTTATTAAATATAATTACAACACTGGCCAATATGGCAATTAGTAGAACGATAGCGGAAGTGAATTTTTTGGGGGATTTGTTGTAATATGTAATTAGTGCAACAGCACAAATTACAGGGAAAAGGAGTAGAGTTGCTCTGGTTTGTGTCAGTGCCAGAACATAAAGTACCGCACAACTATTTAATAAAAATAAAAAAGGATGGTTTTTTTTAGTATAAAGAATTGCAACACCACTAACTATCCCTATTAGCATTGTTGAATATGCCGCTCCTGTTGCCGCTCCTATACCAAAAGAAATGCGGTCATATTCATGAATGCTATTAATATAAATTGCATATGCAGCAATTATAAATGACAGGGAATATAAAATGTATAACACACTTTCTTTTTTTGTTTTTAGCTGGCTAGTTAGTGCCAAAAAAACAATAAAAGATCCAAATATAAATATTTTGGCAGTGTTTAAATAACTGTGGTAAGTAGCACGAAATGGAGAGTTGTCTACTTTAAACACAGAATACCAAATTAAATCAAGCAATCCTATAAAAAATATAGAAAGTGGAAGAATAAGGTTTTTTATATGATAATTTCCTTGTCTGCCACGTAAAATTAGTGATAATAAGCTAGCCATAGCAGTGATGTTATATATCTTTATGCTGAAAGTGTTATCGACGAATGCAATTATCAATGAAAAAAAACATAATATATAAGTCATTATCTCTAAAATCATAGATGATTTCAGAGTGTAAGGTTTCCATGAATGAAGTTTAATGAAGGTTGGCATGTTTTACCTTTATAATGATGATAATTTTTCCAAAACTGCTTGACCGTTGAGATTAATTAAACTTTTCCCCGGTGCCATGCAAACTACCTGATTCTTCCCATAACCGCCAATTAATCCAGGGTCTGTAGGCCCATAAACTGTGATATTGGGTTTATCGAGTGCCGCAGTTAAATGGCTTAATCCTGTATCGACCGACACAACAAATTTAGCTCCAGTCAGCACACGGGCAACGCCTTCCAGAGTCATCTTCGGCAGTACGTCGACATAATCAAAGCCTTCCGCCAGCCTTTTTGCCCGCTCTTCTTCATGCGGCGCTCCCCACGGTAGTTTAATTCGAATCCCTGAACCTGCCAGTAAACCAATTAATTCTCGCCAGTGCTCTTCCGGCCAGTGTTTATCATCGCGGGTGGTCGCATGAAGGAATACAGCATACTCCCCAGCATCCGGTAGAGGATTTGTCAGGAAATGCTGCGCAATAGCATAATCGCCCTGGGCCTGCGGTTTGCTATACCCAAGGCTTTTTGCGAACAGTTCACGGGTACGTTCTACGGCATGCTGCTGTTTCGCAATATGATGTTTGCGATTGTAAAACAGGCTGGCTAAAGGCTCGCGAGCGGTTTGCCAGTCCATTCCATGCTTAACGCCATGTGCTAAACGTGTCACCAGCGCTGCGCTTTTTACCAGCCCTTGGGCGTCGATAATTGCGTCATAGTTTTCTGCCTGAAGGGCTTCACGAAACGCTTTCCGTTCCGCTTTTATGGGGGCCGAGAACCAGGCTTTGCGCCAGCGACGTATCGCCACCGGAATAACCCGCTCAACGGCGGCGTGCCAGGAAGGAATCTGTGCGAATCCCTCTTCCACCACCCAATCAAACTTAATCCCCGGGATTGCCTGCTGGGCATCGGTGAGTGCGGGCAGCGTATGGAGAACATCGCCCATCGACGATGTTTTAACGATCAATACCCGCATCCGTCAGGCTTCCTCTTGTAACAATAGCGCGTTGAGTTCTTCCAGTACGCGCTGGGGAGTAATGTCGATCAAGCTCTGGTGATAACCCTCTGCAGTGTCACCTTTACGCACTTTGTGATAGCCGGTAATCAGGCGGATCACGCGCGCTTTATGGGAAAGCGGCGGCGTAAAGTCCGGACTGCTCGGCCCATACAGAGCAACCAGTGGACGATTGAGCGCCGCAGCAACGTGCATCAGGCCAGAATCGTTCGTGACAATGGCTTTACAGGCGGCAATCAAAATGACTGCCTGCTCAAGCTGTGTTTCCCCCGCCAGGTTCCGACACCATGCCTGCTGCTCGGTATTCAAAGCGGCAAGAATCTCATTGCCCGCCTCATGATCTTTCGCCGAGCCAAACAGAACCACCTGATAACCTTCATCAATCAGCTGCTTTGCCAGCTCTGCATAGTGGTAGTGTGGCCAGCGTTTCGCCGGGCCAAACTCCGCGCCCGGACAAAAGCCAATCATCGGACGTTCTGATGAAAGCGAAAATTGATTACAGGTATATGATTTTTCACCTTCGCTCACTTGCAATTGCGGCCATAACAACGGTTTTGGTAGATCTTGTGCGGTACGCATCACGCCTTTGTCATAGGCCAGCGCCACATAGCGTTCCACCATTAGCGGCCAGGCTTCTTTATCGAGCACACGTACATCGTTGAGTAAACCGTAGCGCATCTCGCCGCGCCAGCCGGTGCGATGAGGAATACCCGCGAAGAAAGGCACTAATGCGGATTTGAAGGAGTTGGGTAAGACGTAGGCGCGGTCGTAGCGCTTTTCACGCAGACTATGACCCAGTTTGCGGCGTTCGCCGATTTCCAGCGCCCCGTGACCGAGAGGCATAGGGATAGCTTCGTTAACTTCCGGCATCCGCGATAATAATGGACGGCACCATGCCGGTGCCATCACGTCGATTATCGCCTGGGGATAGCGCGCCTGGAGCGTGCGATAGAGACTTTGCGACATCATCATGTCGCCAACCCAAGACGGGCCGATCACCAGTATTTTCATGCAGAGCTCTTATGCGTCGCGATTCAGCCAGGCCATGTATTCCGTTACACCTTCAGCAACGGTTTTGAACGGTTTGTCGTAACCCGCAGCGCGCAGATTAGTCAGATCTGCCTGAGTAAACGCCTGGTAGCGGCCTTTCAGTTTATCCGGGAACGGAATGTATTCGATTTGGCCTTTCTTGTGATAAGCAAGCGTAGCATCTGCTACTGCCTGGAAGGATTCCGCACGACCGGTGCCGAGGTTGAAGATGCCGGAAACGCCATTTTCCAGGAACCACAGATTCACATCAGCCACGTCGCCCACGTAGACGAAGTCGCGTTTAAAGTTCTCGCTACCTTCGAACAGTTTCGGAGACTCACCGTTGTTAAGCTGGGTGTTGAGATGGAAAGCGACGCTCGCCATGCTGCCTTTATGGCCTTCACGCGGTCCATAAACGTTGAAATAACGGAATCCAACAATCTGCGAGTTCGCTTCAGGCAGGATTTGACGAACATATTCATCAAACAGGAATTTTGAGTAACCGTAGACGTTCAACGGTTTTTCGTACTCGCGGGATTCAATAAAGTCGGAGGTGCGACCGCCGTAAGTGGCTGCGGAAGAGGCGTACAGGAACGGGATTTCGCGCTCCAGACAGTAGTGCAGCAGCTCTTTGGAGTATTGATAGTTGTTATCCATCATATACTTGCCGTCCCACTCGGTAGTGGAAGAGCACGCACCTTCGTGGAAAATCGCTTCGACATCGCCGAACTCTTCGCCCGCCATAATCTGGATCAGGAAGTCTTCCTTATCCATATAGTCCGCGATGTTCAGGTCCACCAGGTTCACAAACTTGGTGCCGTCTTTCAGGTTGTCCACCACCAGAATATCGGTGATGCCTTTATCATTCAGGGCCTTAACGATGTTGCTGCCGATAAAGCCCGCGCCGCCGGTAACGATGATCATAACTGTAACCTTCGAATTATGGAGTCAGAGACAATCTCAGACACGAATACTTCTATCATATCACTACACGGCGTTGGCTTCAGCCATTCGCCGAAAGTGAGGGGGATGGACGTTATTTATTCTAAATTTTACAGAAGTGTTAACGCGTCATCTCGTCGCGAACTATAAGTTTGGGTAATATGTGCTGGAAATTGCCCTGTCTGGAGAATCGCAATGCGTGGAGAATTTTATCAGCAGTTAACTAACGATCTGGAAACCGCAAGGGCGGAAGGGTTGTTTAAAGAAGAACGCATTATTACGTCTGCGCAGCAAGCAGACATCACTGTGGCTGATGGAAGTCACGTCATAAACTTTTGTGCCAATAACTATCTCGGACTGGCGAATCATCCGGATCTGATTGCGGCGGCAAAGGCGGGAATGGATTCTCACGGTTTCGGCATGGCTTCGGTGCGTTTTATTTGCGGCACTCAGGACAGCCATAAAGAGCTTGAACAAAAACTGGCGGCATTCCTGGGGATGGAAGATGCGATTCTCTACTCTTCCTGCTTTGATGCTAACGGTGGCCTGTTTGAAACGCTGCTGGGCGCGGAAGACGCCATTATCTCCGACGCACTGAACCACGCGTCTATTATTGATGGTGTGCGTCTGTGTAAAGCTAAACGCTATCGCTATGCCAACAACGATATGCAGGAGCTGGAAGCACGTCTGAAAGAAGCGCGTGAAGCCGGTGCGCGTCATGTGCTGATTGCCACCGATGGTGTGTTCTCGATGGACGGCGTGATTGCCAACCTGAAAGGCGTTTGCGATCTGGCAGATAAATACGATGCCCTGGTGATGGTAGACGACTCCCACGCGGTCGGTTTTGTCGGTGAAAATGGTCGTGGTTCCCATGAATACTGCGATGTGATGGGCCGGGTCGATATTATCACCGGTACGCTTGGTAAAGCGCTGGGCGGGGCGTTCTGGTGGTTATACCGCGGCGCGCAAAGAAGTGGTTGAGTGGCTGCGCCAGCGTTCTCGTCCGTATCTGTTCTCCAACTCGCTGGCACCGGCCATTGTTGCCGCATCCATCAAAGTGCTGGAGATGGTCGAAGCGGGTAGCGAGCTGCGTGACCGTCTGTGGGCGAACGCGCGTCAGTTCCGTGAGCAAATGTCGGCAGCGGGCTTTACCCTGGCGGGAGCCGATCACGCCATTATTCCGGTCATGCTTGGCGATGCGGTAGTGGCGCAGAAATTTGCTCGTGAGCTGCAAAAAGAGGGCATTTACGTCACCGGTTTCTTCTATCCGGTCGTTCCGAAAGGTCAGGCGCGTATTCGTACCCAGATGTCTGCGGCGCATACCCCTGAGCAAATTACGCGTGCGGTAGAAGCGTTCACGCGTATTGGTAAACAACTGGGCGTAATCGCCTGAGTGAGGATGTGAGATGAAAGCGTTATCCAAACTGAAAGCGGAAGAGGGCATCTGGATGACCGACGTTCCTGAACCGGAACTCGGACATAACGATCTGCTGATTAAAATCCGTAAAACAGCCATCTGCGGGACTGACGTTCACATCTATAACTGGGATGAGTGGTCGCAAAAAACCATCCCAGTACCGATGGTTGTAGGCCATGAATATGTCGGTGAGGTGGTTGGCATCGGTCAGGAAGTGAAAGGCTTCAAGATCGGCGATCGCGTTTCTGGCGAAGGCCATATCACCTGCGGTCACTGTCGCAACTGTCGTGGCGGTCGTACCCATCTGTGCCGCAACACGATCGGCGTCGGCGTTAACCGTCCGGGCTGCTTCGCCGAATATCTGGTGATCCCGGCGTTCAACGCCTTCAAAATCCCCGACAATATTTCCGATGACTTAGCCGCAATTTTTGACCCGTTCGGAAATGCGGTGCATACGGCGCTATCGTTTGATCTGGTCGGCGAGGATGTGCTGGTTTCTGGTGCAGGCCCAATTGGTATTATGGCCGCGGCGGTAGCGAAACACGTTGGTGCACGCAACGTGGTGATCACTGATGTTAACGAATACCGTCTGGGGCTGGCGCGCAAAATGGGCATCACTCGTGCGGTTAACGTCGCCAAAGAAAACCTCAATGACGTGATGGCAGAACTGGGCATGACTGAAGGCTTTGATGTTGGTCTGGAGATGTCTGGTGCGCCGTCAGCGTTTCGCACGATGCTGGACACCATGAATCACGGTGGTCGTATTGCGATGCTGGGTATCCCGCCGTCTGATATGTCTATCGACTGGACAAAAGTGATCTTTAAAGGCCTGTTCATTAAAGGTATTTACGGTCGTGAGATGTTTGAAACCTGGTACAAGATGGCGGCGCTGATTCAGTCTGGTCTGGATCTCTCGCCAATCATTACCCATCGTTTCTCCATCGACGATTTCCAGAAAGGCTTTGATGCCATGCGTTCTGGCCAGTCCGGGAAAGTTATTCTGAGCTGGGATTAACACGAACAAGGGCTGGTATTCCAGCCCTTTCTCCTGAGGATAATCCGTTAAATATGTAAAATCCTGTCAGTGTAATAAAGATATCGTAATTGCGCTGTTATCTTATATTGCTGCTTTCATTATCTCTCTAGCCTGAAGTGACTTTCTCACCCGTAAAAATAATATTTCACAAGCTTAATGGTTTCTTAATACAAAGCCTGTACAACGTTAGGGTAACTTCAGAGGTCGTCGGTAATTTATGATGAACAGCACCTATAAACTAAGTGTTATTATCCCGTTATATAATGCGGGAGATGATTTCAACGCTTGCATGGAATCTTTAATTGCGCAAACCTGGACTGCTCTGGAAATTATTATTATTAACGATGGATCAACGGATAATTCTGTTGAAATAGCAAAGCATTACGCAGAAAAACATCCACATGTTCGCTTGCTGCATCAGGCGAATGCTGGCGCATCGGTGGCGCGTAATCGCGGGATCGAGGCAGCGACGGGCAAATATGTTGCTTTTGTCGATGCTGATGATGAAGTCTATCCCACCATGTATGAAACGCTGATGACCATGGCGTTAGAGGACGATCTCGACGTGGCGCAGTGCAACGCTGACTGGTGTTTTCGTGAAACGGGGGAAACCTGGCAATCCATTCCCACCGATCGCATACGCTCAACCGGCGTATTAACCGGCCCGGACTGGCTGCGGATGGGACTTTCTTCTCGCCGCTGGACTCACGTTGTCTGGATGGGTGTTTATCGCCGCGATGTTATTGTAAAAAATAACATTAAATTTATTACCGGATTACATCATCAGGATATTGTCTGGACAACAGAATTTATGTTTAACGCGCTGCGTGCGCGATATACCGAGCAATCGTTATATAAATATTATCTGCATAATACGTCAGTGAGTCGGTTGAATAGACAAGGGAATAAAAACCTTAATTATCAACGTCACTATATTAAGATTACCCGCCTGCTGGAGAAATTAAATCGAAATTATGCCGACAAAATTACAATTTATCCGGAATTTCATCAGCAAATAACTTACGAAGCATTGCGTGTTTGCCATGCGGTACGCAAAGAGCCAGATATTATTATCCGCCAACGGATGATTGCTGAGATATTTACTTCCGGCATGTATAAGCGCCTGATTACTAATGTCCGCAGCGTAAAGGTGGGTTATCAGGCATTACTGTGGTCTTTCCGCTTATGGCAATGGCGCGACAAAACACGATCGCACCATCGCATTACGCGTAGCGCCTTTAATTTGCGCTAGCGTTAAACTTCGCCGCTTCGGGCTGTTTGCCCCAGCCTTGCCACTGATGTTGAAAGTAAACGATCAGCGTGCTCTGGCTGATGCTTTCGCTTAATACTTCAAAGAAGCGATTTGCATAAACTGGCTCCAGCGGTTTTTTCGGTTTACACAGCTTCACGCCACGGAACGGATTACGCGGTGCGTCGGGCACAGTATTTTTCGGCGGTGTAGATGTATCGACCTGTGGTTCATTCAGCAAGCTGCTGGCTTTCACCAGCGTAATGTCTGGCGGCAGGTTATAAACCATTTGTTGCAATACGCGTACCGTTGAGGGATGTGGATGACCAATGGCGATGGTCGAACCGTTGCGACGCGCCAGGTCAATTGCACGATTAAACTGTACACGAATATCCGCTTCATTTTGCGAATCGTCGAGGAACACCTTCCGTTTAATAACCTTCACGCCAGTGCCTTGTGCGGCGCGCATCGCCTGGGTATTACCGATGGTTACGCTGTCGAGGAAGTAAAGATTGTAACGCGCCAGCGCCTGCATCACTTTCTGCATACCAAACAGGTTAGAGGTCATTTTGCTGCCCATGTGGTTGTTGATTCCCACGGCATAGGGCACGTTATTGACCGCACTACGAATAATGCGCTCAATTTCGTCGCTGCTCATCTCCGGGCGCAGCGTGTTTTTCTCCAGCGGCTGTTTACTCAACGGTGCCATTGGCAGATGGATCAACACTTCGTGACCGCTGTTATGCGCTTTGGTCGCCATCTCTCTGGCGTGCGGTGAATCGGGTAACACGGCGACGGAGATCGCGGAGGGCATTGCCAGCACCTGGTTTTCGTTGTGCGGGCGATAACCAAAATCATCAATGACGATGGCTAGTTTGCCAGCAATTACGGGGGAGGAGAGCGCCAACAGCGCGGCAAATGCAAGAACGTTACGACGAAATGGAAACAAAACTTATCTTCCCAACCACGGTTGTGGATTGACCGCCTGACCCTGGCGGCGAATTTCGAAATAGAGTGAAGGTCGACCCTGACCACCACTGCTGCCCACCAGTGCAATTGGCTGGCCCGCGCGAACCTGCGAACCAACGCTCACCAGTGCGCTCTGATTATAGCCGTAAAGACTCATGTCGCCTTTACCGTGCTCAACCACCACCACCAGACCGTAGCCTTGCAGCCAGTCAGCCAGAATCACCCGACCGTCGGCAATCGCTTTAACTTCAGTACCTTCAGAAGCACCGATAACCATCCCTTTCCAACGCAGTTCGCCTTGTAGCTGTTCGCCATAGCGATGCAGCGTTGGCCCGCGAACCGGCCAGAATGCCTGACCGCGCGGCGCGCCCAGACCACCGGTACGGGACATCAGCGATTTTTCGCTTTCAGTCGGTTTGTAGGTGGTGCCTTTACGCGTCGCTTCTTTCTGACGGTCGCGAACCGCCTGGGCTTCGCGCGCTTCACGTTCAGCACGCGCTTTCGCTGCCGCTTCTGCACGGGCAATGCTGTTACGCAGACGGGATTCGTTGGCACGCAGTTCACTTAGCTGCTGCTGACCTTGCTGGATGGAAGATTCCAGCCCCGCCAGCGTCTTTTTACGCTCGTTCAGCGCCTGAGTCAGTTTCGCCTGTTGGGCACGCTGCTCATATAACAGCGTTTGTTGCTCGCTTTGTTTCTCTTCCAGTTCAGCACGCTGCATGGCGACTTCTTCACGCGTTTGCTTCAACTGGGCGATGGTTTCTTGTCGCGCCTGGTTGAGATAGCCGAAGTAAGCCTGCAATCGTTGACCGCGCTGGCTTTCTTCACCGCTGAGAATCAGCTGAATACCGGTATGTTCACCCTGACGAAACGCGGCATCCAGTTGCGCGGCGAGGCTGCGTTCCTGGGCGGCTTTTTGCTGCTCCAGTTTGGCAATCGACGCGTTCATCTCATCAATCTGTTTATTCAGTTGATTGAGCGTGTTTTGCGTTTCGCGCAGCTTGCGGGTGGCTTCGGAGATCGCCTCTTCCTGCTTTTTCAGCTGAGCAAGCAGGCTTGAGCGTTGTTGCTGCTGTTGGCGTACCGCGCGCTCTTTCGCGGCGATATCGGCCTGAATAGATTTGAGTTGATCGCGGTCATCCGCGTGGGCGGAAAACGTGCACAACAATACGCCAGCGCTAAGAACGCTGGCGTAAATGATGGGCCTGACTGCAAACCTGCGCGGTTTCGTGGCCCGTGTCATGGTATTAATCGCCTTTCCCCTCATGGGGAGGGATTATTCCACGATGAACAGCGGCTTACCAGTCATCTCTTGTGGGATTTCCATCCCCATCAGCGACAACATGGTCGGTGCGATGTCAGAAAGCTTACCGCCTTCAACCGCTTTCACGTTCTTATCACCAACGTAAATCAGCGGAACTGGCAGGTTGGTGTGTGCCGTGTGTGCCTGACCCGTTGCCGGATCGCGCATCTGTTCAGCGTTACCGTGGTCAGCGGTGATCAGCAGTTGTCCACCCACGGACTCAACGGCTTTTGTCACTTCTTCAACACAGTGATCCAGCGCTTCTACCGCTTTAACCGCCGCTTCCATCACCCCGGTGTGACCTACCATGTCGCCGTTCGGATAGTTACAGATAATGGTGTCGTATTTGCCGCTCTTGATTGCCGCAACCAGTTTTTCGGTCAGCTCTGCGGAGCTCATTTCCGGCTGCAGGTCGTAGGTAGCGACTTTCGGCGAGTTGATCAGAATGCGGTCTTCGCCTTTGAACGACTCTTCTACACCACCGTTAAAGAAGAAAGTGACGTGAGCATATTTTTCAGTTTCGGAAATACGCAGCTGAGTTTTGTCGTTTTTCGCCATCCACTCGCCGAAGGTGTTAACCAGGGAAGCCGGTGGGTAAGCCACTGCGGTTTTGATGTCAGCGGCGTATTCGGTCAGCATCACGAAATCGACGTTAACCACTTTCTTACGCGCGAAGCCGTCAAAATCAGCGTTCACGAATGCACGAGTGATTTCACGCGCACGGTCAGCACGGAAGTTCATGAAAATCAGCGCGTCGCCGTCTTCCATTGCTGCATCTGGCTGGCCTTCTGCACGAATAACGGTCGCTTTCACGAATTCGTCGTTTTCGTCGCGAGCATAAGCAGCCTGCAAACCAGCAACGGCAGTATCGGCCTGGAATTCACCCTGCGCCAGAGTCAGCAGGTCATAAGCTTTTTCAACGCGATCCCAACGGTTGTCGCGGTCCATCGCGTAGTAACGGCCAATGATGGACGCTACGCGACCTTTGCCCAGTGCGGCAAATTTCTCTTCGAATTTTTTCAGCGAAGATTCAGCACTGCGCGGCGGAGTGTCGCGACCGTCAAGGAATGCGTGCAGGTAGATTTTTTCTGCACCGCGTTCAGCTGCCAGTTCTACCATCGCCATGATGTGATCTTCGTGGCTGTGTACGCCCCCTGCGGAGAGCAGACCCATAATGTGTACTGCTTTGCCCGCATTTTTCGCTTTATCTACCGCACCAGTCAGCACCGGATTAGCAAAGAAAGCGCGATCTTTGATTTCAACGTCCAGACGAGTCAGGTCCTGATACACGATGCGGCCGGCACCCAGGTTAACGTGACCTACTTCGGAGTTACCCATCTGACGGTCAGGCAGACCGACTTCCAGACCGGAAGCGTCGATCAGGGTATGCGGACGATTGGCCCACAGTGCATCCATTACCGGGGTTTTAGCACTAAAAATGGCGTTATCCTGCTGTTCTTCGCGATAGCCATAGCCATCCAGAATCACCAGTACCATAGGTTTTTTAGAAACCGACATTGCGACAACCTCATACTCAAGAGTCAAAATTTGCGTAATTTTACTACAGCTGAATCGATAAAATAGCCTCTGAAGATCAAAATATACGACCGCTCGCGGCAAGCCGATGCCAGATTTGCGATTTTTTTTCGTAGCGCCCCGCAAAATTGCATTCCAGTTAACGCGCTGGCTGTATTTGCCGCACTGCGCAGGTATACTCCTTTCCTGGTTTTTTAATCACTACGTCGGGAGTTGTTACCCCCCATGCAAGAAATTATGCAATTTGTTGGCCGTCATCCCATACTGAGTATCGCCTGGATCGCGTTACTGGTGGCGGTTCTTGTCACTACGTTTAAGAGCCTGACCTCGAAAGTTAAGGTGATTACTCGTGGTGAAGCTACGCGTCTGATCAACAAAGAAGACGCTGTGGTTGTGGATTTACGTCAGCGTGATGACTTCCGTAAAGGCCATATCGCAGGATCTATCAATCTGTTGCCGAGCGAAATCAAAGCCAACAATGTTGGTGAGCTTGAGAAGCACAAAGACAAACCGGTTATCGTGGTAGACGGTTCTGGCATGCAGTGCCAGGAGCCTGCAAACGCGCTGACGAAAGCTGGTTTTGCGCAAGTATTCGTGCTGAAAGACGGCGTCGCTGGCTGGGCTGGCGAAAACTTGCCTCTGGTGCGCGGCAAATAATTTACCTGTCGTCTTTCATGATGCAGGCCGTTAGCTGCAATTATGCCCCCAGCGACTTATTGTTATAAGCTTCTGGGGACACTCCATTTTGCTGCCGCCCTGCAACATGAAATTTCAGGGTAAAAAACAGGAGCTAAGTTATGGCCAATGTTGAAATCTATACCAAAGAAACCTGCCCGTATTGCCATCGTGCAAAAGCACTGTTGAGCAGCAAGGGCGTGAGTTTTCAGGAGCTGCCGATCGATGGCAACGCCGCTAAGCGTGAAGAGATGATCAAACGCAGCGGTCGCACCACGGTTCCCCAGATTTTTATTGACGCACAGCACATTGGCGGCTGTGATGACTTGTATGCATTGGATGCACGTGGTGGACTGGATCCCCTGCTGAAATAACGTGTGAACGTTGGCATTACATTGCGCAGTATTTAAGGACAACACTTAAGGGTTTTCTACACATGTCAGAACAAAACAACACCGAAATGACTTTCCAGATCCAACGTATTTATACCAAGGATATTTCTTTCGAAGCGCCGAACGCGCCGCACGTTTTCCAGAAAGATTGGCAGCCAGAAGTTAAACTTGATCTGGATACGGCATCTTCTCAACTGGCAGATGACGTTTACGAAGTGGTACTGCGTGTTACCGTAACGGCATCCCTGGGCGAAGAAACTGCGTTCCTGTGTGAAGTTCAGCAGGGCGGTATTTTCTCCATCGCGGGTATCGAAGGCACCCAGCTGGCACATTGCCTGGGCGCATACTGCCCGAACATTCTGTTCCCGTATGCTCGTGAATGCATCACCAGCATGGTATCCCGCGGTACATTCCCGCAACTGAACCTTGCGCCGGTTAACTTCGATGCGCTGTTCATGAACTATTTGCAGCAGCAGGCTGGCGAAGGTACTGAAGAACATCAGGATGCCTGATGAATCAACGTAATGCTTCAATGACTGTGATCGGTGCCGGCTCGTACGGCACCGCTCTTGCCATCACCCTGGCAAGAAATGGCCACGAGGTTGTCCTCTGGGGCCATGACCCTGAACATATCGCAACGCTTGAACGCGACCGCTGTAACGCCGCGTTTCTCCCCGATGTGCCTTTTCCCGATACGCTCCATCTTGAAAGCGATCTCGCCACCGCGCTGGCAGCCAGCCGTAATATTCTCGTCGTCGTACCCAGCCATGTCTTTGGTGAAGTGCTGCGCCAGATTAAACCGCTGATGCGTTCTGATGCGCGTCTGGTGTGGGCGACTAAAGGTCTGGAAGCGGAAACCGGGCGTCTGTTACAGGACGTGGCGCGTGAGGCGTTAGGCGATCAAATTCCGCTAGCGGTTATCTCTGGCCCAACATTTGCGAAAGAACTGGCAGCAGGTTTACCGACGGCTATTTCGCTGGCCTCTACCGACCAGACCTTCGCCGATGATCTCCAGCAGTTGCTGCACTGTGGCAAAAGTTTCCGCGTTTACAGCAATCCGGATTTCATTGGCGTGCAGCTTGGCGGCGCGGTGAAAAACGTCATTGCCATTGGCGCGGGGATGTCCGACGGTATCGGTTTTGGCGCGAATGCACGAACGGCGCTAATTACCCGTGGTCTGGCTGAGATGTCGCGTCTTGGCGCGGCGCTGGGTGCCGATCCTGCCACCTTTATGGGCATGGCGGGGCTGGGCGATCTGGTGCTTACCTGTACCGACAACCAGTCGCGTAACCGCCGTTTTGGCATGATGCTCGGTCAGGGCATGGATGTACAAAGCGCGCAGGAGAAGATTGGTCAGGTGGTGGAAGGCTACCGCAATACGAAAGAAGTCCGCGAGTTGGCGCATCGCTTCGGCGTTGAAATGCCAATAACCGAGGAAATTTATCAAGTATTATATTGCGGAAAAAACGCGCGCGAGGCAGCATTGACTTTACTAGGTCGTGCACGCAAGGACGAGCGCAGCAGCCACTAAACCCAGGGAACCTTTGTTACCGCTATGACCCGGCCCGCGCAGAACGGGCCGGTCATTATCTCATCGTGTGGAGTAAGCAATGTCGTGTGAAGAACTGGAAATTGTCTGGAACAATATTAAAGCTGAAGCCAGAACGCTGGCGGACTGTGAGCCAATGCTGGCCAGTTTTTACCACGCGACACTACTCAAGCACGAAAACCTTGGCAGTGCGCTGAGCTACATGCTGGCGAACAAGCTGTCATCGCCAATCATGCCTGCCATTGCTATCCGTGAAGTGGTGGAAGAAGCCTATGCCGCCGACCCGGAAATGATCGCTTCTGCGGCCTGCGATATTCAGGCGGTGCGTACCCGCGACCCGGCGGTGGATAAATACTCAACGCCGTTGTTATACCTGAAAGGTTTTCATGCCTTGCAGGCGTATCGCATCGGTCACTGGCTGTGGAATCAGGGCCGTCGCGCACTGGCTATTTTTCTGCAAAACCAGGTTTCTGTGACGTTCCAGGTCGATATTCACCCGGCAGCAAAAATTGGCCGTGGCATTATGCTCGACCATGCGACGGGCATTGTCGTTGGTGAAACGGCGGTGATTGAAAACGACGTGTCGATTCTGCAATCCGTCACCCTTGGCGGTACTGGGAAAACCAGCGGTGACCGTCACCCGAAAATTCGTGAAGGCGTGATGATTGGCGCGGGCGCGAAAATTCTCGGCAATATTGAAGTTGGGCGCGGCGCGAAGATTGGCGCAGGTTCCGTGGTGCTGCAACCGGTGCCGCCGCATACTACCGCCGCTGGCGTTCCGGCACGCATTGTCGGTAAACCAGACAGCGATAAGCCGTCGATGGATATGGATCAGCATTTCAACGGTATTAACCATACGTTTGAGTATGGTGATGGGATCTGACGTCCTGTGATTGTGCCGGATGCGATGTAATCATCTATCCGGCATACAGTAACTAATCTCTCAACACCGCTCCCGGATACCCCAGCTGCCGCCAGGCTTCATACACCACTACCGACACCGCATTGGACAGGTTCATACTGCGGCTGTCCGGCACCATTGGAATCCGAATTTTTTGTTCAGCGGGCAGGGCATCAAGAATGCTCGCTGGCAGGCCGCGTGTTTCCGGGCCGAACATCAGATAGTCGCCATCCTGATAGCTTACGGCGCTATGTGCGGGCGTACCTTTTGTAGTGAGAGCAAACAGGCGCTGGGGATTTTCTGCTTCGAGGAACGCGCTGTAGTCATGATGGCGCGTAACGGCGGTAAATTCGTGGTAGTCCAGCCCTGCGCGGCGCAGGCGCTTATCGTCCCAGGCAAATCCCATTGGTTCGATGATATGCAGACGAAAGCCGGTATTAGCGCAAAGACGGATGATGTTGCCAGTATTTGGCGGAATTTCTGGTTCGTAAAGTACGATGTTTAGCATACTGCCCCCTTAGTGCGGGGGCAGGATAGCAGAAAATTGGTGAGCCGTGCGGCCTTTTCCCCTCACCCCGGCCCTCTCCCCAGAGGGGCGAGGGGGCTCAAACGACTATGCCGCATTCCCTTTCGCCATCGGAGCCAGCGCCGCAGGCAACTCTTTACCCAGTCCCTGCACCAACGAATCTTGCGTAATTTCACTGATCGATTTCGCGCCCGTCAGCGTCATCGCCACTTTCATCTCTTTCTCAATCAGATTCAGTAGGTTAGCCACGCCCGCCTGGCCCGCTGTTGCCAGCGCATACAGGAAAGCACGACCCAGCAGTACGGTATCGGCACCGAGCGCAATCATACGCACGACATCAAGCCCGTTACGAATGCCGCTATCTGCCAGAATGGCGATATCACCTTTCACCGCATCCGCAATAGCAGGCAGTGCGCGGGCAGAAGAGAGCACGCCATCTAACTGACGACCGCCGTGGTTAGAAACCACAATCCCGTCAGCGCCAAAACGTACCGCATCACGCGCATCTTCTGGGTCGAGGATCCCTTTGATCACCATCGGGCCATCCCAGAAATCGCGGATCCACTCAAGGTCTTTCCATGAGATGGACGGATCGAAGTTATTCCCCAGCCAGCCGATGTAATCTTCCAGCCCGGTCGGTTTGCCAAGGTAAGCCGAGATATTACCCAAATCATGTGGACGACCATTCAGGCCCACATCCCACGCCCATTGTGGGTGAGTCACCGCCTGCAGGTAGCGGCGCATTGCCGCATTTGGGCCGCTCATCCCCGAGTGCGCATCACGGTAACGTGCGCCCGGTGTTGGCATATCCACGGTGAAAACCAGCGTCGAACACCCCGCGGCTTTTGCTCGTTCCAGTGCGTTACGCATAAAACCGCGATCGCGCAGTACGTAAAGCTGGAACCACATTGGGCGCTTGATGGCGGGTGCGACTTCCTCAATCGGGCAAACGGAAACCGTCGAGAGGGTAAACGGAATGCCATGCGCATCCGCCGCTTTTGCGGCCTGAACTTCGCCGCGTCGCGCATACATGCCGCACAAGCCCACTGGAGCCAGCGCTACCGGCATCGACAATTTCTCATTAAACAGCGTCGTTTCCAGACTTAAGTCGGACATGTTTTTCAGAATACGCTGGCGCAGCGCCACTTCTGATAAATCTTCCATGTTACGACGCAGGGTATATTCAGAATATGCGCCGCCATCCATATAGTGGAACAGGAACGGCGGCAGAATGCGTTGTGCTGCGGCGCGATAATCGCTGGCTGCAGAAATAATCATGCGTTTTTCTCCCTCGAATGCTCATTATGCTCACCGGGCAGGCGGGTAATACGTGCACGGCGCGCCTGATCTTCATCGAATCTTTTCATGGTGCTGTGGACAAAACTGAGATGCGCCATCATCGCTTTACGCGCACCGTCGGCATCCCCGGTAAAAATGGCGTCAATGACCGCCTGATGCTGCTCGGTCAGTTGTGAAAAAACGGGCGGCACGAGATACATCCGTTGACGGCTTTGCATCACCGAGGATTGCAGAACATCAAAGAAACCACGCATGGTTTGTAGCAGCACGATGTTATGCGAGGCTTCGGCAATCGCCAGATGAAAACGAACGTCCGCTTGCGAAGCGAGGTCCGGGTCTTCGCTGAGCGTTGCCTCAAAGCAAAGCTGAATTTTCTCTTTGTCACCAGGCGTGGCGCGCATCGCTGCATGCCATGCGGTGCTGGCTTCAATGGCGTAGCGGGCTTCCAGAATATCGAAACTGTAATCCGGATCATCGGCCATCAGCGTTTTTAGCGGCTGGACGATGTTTTGCTCCGACCACGCGTCATGACGCCAGCGCACAAATGTGCCACCACCGCGACGACTAAGAAGTACGCCTTCGCTCACCAGTTTTGCCAGCGCTTCGCGCAGTGAATTACGCGACACGCCGAGTTGCATCGCCAGTTGGCGTTCAGCGGGCAACTTCATGCCCGCCTCCAGCTGTTTTTCATCAATCAGCGCCCGCACACGGGAGGCAACTTCGTCTGACAGGCGTCTGGGTGTAGCAATCATTAAGGAATCATCCACGTTAAGACGTAAGCCTGAAGCGTGGTGATCACGCCCACCATACAGGTGAATATCAGGCTGTGTTTGACGGTAAAGCGGAACAGGTCTGACTCTTTGCCAACCAGGCCTACCGCCGCACAGGCGATAGCGATGGATTGCGGGGAGATCATCTTCCCGGTAACACCGCCGGTGGTATTGGCGGCAACCAGCAACAGGTCAGAGACGCCAATTTGTTGTGCGGCCGTGGCTTGCAGAGCGGCAAACAGAGCGTTAGATGACGTATCCGACCCGGTCAGGAATACCCCCAGCCAGCCGAGGAACGGCGAGAAGAAGGTGAATGCATGACCGGTGTGCGCCAGTGCCAGCGCCAGTGTTGACGACAGCCCGGAATAGTTCGAGATAAAGGCGAACGCCAGCACCATACCGATGGAGTAGATGGGCAGCGCCAGTTCTTTCAGCGTGCTGCCGAAGGTGCTGAGAGCGTCAGATGGTTTCATCTTCAGCCAGACAACCGAGAGCAGCGCAGCAAACAGAATGGCGGTGCCGGTGGCAGAGAACCAGTCAAACTTAAACACGGCGGCATAGGCTGTAGCCTCGCTGACCACTGGCGGCATACGGGCAACCAGTTTGTCGAGATACGGCACCGGAATGTTGATCACCCATTCATAAAGTGCGCCGCCCGAAGCGAAAAGTGCTTTAAACGGCGGGATACTCCAAAGTGTTACGGTGGCGGTCAGGAACAGGAACGGTGTCCAGGCTCGCAGCACCTGACCCGCCGTGTAACCTGTGTGAGCCAGCGTCATATCAACCTGCGATGCACCCAGATCGCCGAAGCGGAAAACGCGTACTGGCTGCCAGCGCTTGAGGAACAGTGTCAGGCAGAGCAGCGATACCAGCGAAGAGATAATGTCCGGCAGTTCCGGCCCAATGAAGTTGGAGCTGAGATACTGTGCGATGGCAAACGAACCACCTGCAACCACGACCGCAGGCCACGTCTCTTTAATACCGCGCCAGCCGTCCATAATCGCCATGATCCAGAACAGGACGATAATGGTCATAAACGGTAGCTGACGACCCACCATCTGGCCGATCTCAAAGCTGTCGATGCCCGTTACCTGTCCGGCAACCAGAATTGGAATACCCATCGCACCAAATGCCACTGGCGCGGTGTTAACAATCAGGCACAGTCCGGCGGCGTACAGCGGTTTAAAGCCCAGGCCGACCAGCAATGCGGCGGTAATTGCCACCGGTGCGCCGAAGCCCGCAGCCCCTTCGAGAAATGCGCCGAAACAGAAACCGACGATCAGCATTTGCAGACGCTGGTCTGGGGTTATCGAAAGAATCGACGAGCGGATAATGTCAAACTGTCCGGTTTTCACCGAGATCTTATAGACGAACACCGCCGCAATAATGATCCACGCGATTGGCCACAAACCGTAGAAGAAGCCATAAACCACCGAGGCCAGCGCGTTGGCGACCGGCATTTTATAGAACAGCAAAGCCACGGCCAGGGCGATGGCAACCGTCCAGGTGGCGGCGACGTATCCTTTCAGTTTGAGCTTAATCAGCGCAAAGAAGAAAAACAGGATGGGAAGCGATGCTATCAGGCTGGAAAGCCAGATATTCCCGGCGGGATCATAGTTTTGTTGCCAGAGATTCATTGCAGGTCTCCTGGAGTCCACGCACATCGTGTAATGAGTCTGTTGCTCATCTCCTTGTCACACGTTGTGTAAAAGTGGCACTGCCAATTTTGTAGTGTAGGGATAATGACAATGAATGGTTAACCAAATGTTATTAATTGGCAACGGTTATGTGAGTTTTAATTGGGGAACTGTGAACCAGAGGTCAGATAAGCGAAGAATTGGTAGGGCCAATTTTTGTAGGAGGAGATGTCTGGTAAAGAAAAGGGCAATCCTCATCAGAGAATTGCCCTTAGATTGTTGACCCGGTGCGCTTATCCGGCCTACGGATGGCGCGAGAATTTGTAGGCCTGATAAGACGCGCAAGCGTTGCATCAGGCATTTGTCACCATTGCCGGATGCGGCGTGAGCGCCTTATCAGGCCTACAGGAATGTGCAGCATCCTCCTGTAGGCCTGATGCGCGTAACGCATCAGGCAATTTGGCGTTTACCCATTCGTTAATGGATGATTACCACTGAATACCGGCACCGAGTGCGGCGGAGTATTCACCCTGGCTATTGGTACTACCTTGTAATTTGTAGACCCAACGACCATTGGCGCTCACCATCGACACACCTAAAGCAACAGCTGATTCACCGTTGTAGGTACCGCCACCAATAGAGGCCATGCTGGCGCCCGGCGTGTAAGCCTGCGGCAGGCCGGTCATCGCCATTGCAGAAGCGATACCACCACTCAGCTTGCTTTCGGTTTTGGACAGTTTGTTATCCATCTCAACCATGCGCTGATCGGTGTATTGCTTTGTTTCCTGCACGCTTTGCTTCAACTGCGCGTAGTTCACCGCGTCGTTGTTGTTCACGCCAGCGGAAACGTTGCTGATACGAGTCGTACCGCCGTTGCCACCACCGAGGGTGATGTTGCTATAGTCGATAGAACCATCAGCTTTGGTGTCATAACGTACACCGCCTGCTTCAGAAGATTTCAACTGCGCAACGTTAACGGCGTCGGTAGCATTTTTACCGGCGGCTACGTTGGTGATACGACGCTGATTGGTAGAAGAACCGACAGAGATCGTATTTTCTTCATCTGCCACGGAACCCGTACCCAGTGCGACGCTGTTATCAGCGGCAGCAATGGAACCGGAACCAATCGCGACACTATCTTGACCCTGCGCGTTGGCATCAACACCTGTCGTGTTGGTCTTGAAGTATTTGGTGCTACCGGTAGTCACGATATCGCCAATACCGTTTTCGATATTGGTGACGCGTGTATCCAGATTCGTGACCTGGGTATTCAGGTTAGTAATGCTCTGGGTGTTTTGCGCCACACGCTCGTCGGTGACTTTCAGCTGCCCAACGTTAACCGCATCAGTATCAGCCGAACCTGCTGCGACGTTGGTGATCTGGCGTTGACCGTCTTCACTGCCCACAGAGAATTCGCCCACAGAGTTCTGCGGTGCATCCATGTTGTAACCGGTGTAGCCAGTCTGCGCGCCACGGGTAGTCTGAGAACCATTACCCATTGCAATACTGTTTGCATGGTTTGCGCGTGCGTTACTGCCGATAGCAATACCGTTGATCGCATCTGCCAGAACCAGAGTGTTCAAGCCGATACCAATACCGGCGTTACCATTAACGATGGTTTTCGCACCCATTGCCAGCGAGTCTTCACCGACTGCCAGTGAATCTTCAGCCGTTGAGTTAGCGTGGAAGTATTTGGTCGGCGTGGTAGCGACTGCACCAATGGCATTCTGCAACTGGCGAACCGTAACGGCGTCATGGGCTTCGGAACCATCGGCTACGTTGATGATTTGACGGTACTTGCCATCATCACCAATCGACAATGCGCCGAGTAATTCACCGTCAGTGGTGTCGTAGCCAATCTCTACGCCATTTTCCGTTACGCTGGTGTTACGAGAACCTTTAACAATTACACGGTCGGAAACAGAGCTGCTACCCAGGGCGATACCCGTGTCAACTTCGCTGATGCTGTCCTGACCAATAGCTACACTGCTGGCACCAGAGGCAACAGCGTTATAGCCTACTGCGGTAGCACCAATACCAGAGGCGCTGGCGTCGTTGAACGCTAAGCCGTCGTCGTTGGTACGCACATAGTTAATACCTGCACCATTCTCTGCGATGTACGTCGTGTCGGTGTTTCCGGCAAGCTGATTGATGATTTGGCTATTCTGCTCGATCAGCAGGTTAGCGGCATTCAGTTGGGAACCGTTGACGGCGTCGGTGCTACCCGCTTCAATCAGACCATCAGCCACATTGGTGATTTTGCTGGCGTTGCCTTTATGGTTGGCGCTGTAGGCACCCGCAGCGTCATCCCACAGCAGGGCATTATCATCGAGCGCATCCAGAGCTTCACCGACGTTGTTGTAACTTCCACCCGCGATTGTATAAGTTGGCGCAGCGATAGAACCGTCAGCGTTAACTTTTGCGTTACCCCCCAGGGCATCAGCAATGTACTTATTGGTGTCGTAGAGTTGCGAACCGTTAATGGCATCGCTGCTGGTATTAGAAACTACACCATCTGCGACGTCAGTAATGACGCTGGCGGTGCCACCGTGTTTGGCGCTAAATTTATTGGCGGTAGTATCCCAGAGCAGAGCATCACCGAGCGAAGCGCTAAATGACGTGTTAATGGCTTCCAGTGCAGCACCGACGTTAGTGTAGGGCTTACCACCAATAGTGTAGGTTGGTCCGGTTAATTCGCCCGTATCGCTGATATCGGCACCACCGCCAAGATAGGTCGTAAAGGAATCAGCTAAACTATAAAGTTGTGAGCCATTAATAGCATCAGAACTGTTGGCTAAGATGTCACCATTTGCAACGTTGGTAATTTTGCTGGCGGTTTTGAGTGTTCCGTGTGCAGCACTGAATGCACCCGCTGTATCACTCCACAGCAGTGAATCGTCACCGAGACTGTCAACAGCGTCAGTCAGGTTGGTGATATTGGTGGTGTTAGTGGCGATATTGGTGGTGTTGGCTGCCACGTTATCGTTGGTGGTTTTCAGCTGAGAGCCGTTAACGGCATCGGTACTGTTAGCCGTCAGGTCACCGGCTTTGACGTTGGTGATTTTGCTGGTGGCCTCGGTGCCGTGCGCGGCGCTGAATGCTTTCGCTGCATCACTCCACAGCAGAGAGTCATCACCGAGACTGTCAACAGCGTCAGTCAGGTTGGTGATATTGGTGGTGTTAGTGGCGATATTGGTGGTATTCGTCGCCACGTTATCGTTGGTGGTTTTCAGCTGAGAGCCGTTAACGGCATCGGTACTGTTAGCCGTCAGGTCACCGGCTTTGACGTTGGTGATTTTGCTCTCTGCATCAGTGCCGTGTGCTGCGCTGAAGGCGTTTTTGGTATCATTCCAAAGCAAAGAGTCCTGCTTCAGGTCATACAATTGCGAGCCGTTAACCGCATCTTTACTGGTTTCTGAAATGGCGCCATCTTTCACATTGATGATTTTGTTTTCTGCTACGGTACTGGCAATCGTACCATCGGCATTTTTGACAATATAACTGGCGCTGAAAGCCCCATTAGATGAGTCCCAGTGCAGGGTTTCATTGTCAAGGTACTGGAGTGCTTCACCAACGTTATTGAAATTCTTTTTCTTCAGTTGATAAGACATCCCCATTATTGTTCCGTTACTGGCTACATCTGCTCCGCCTCCCAGCCTGTCTGCTACCGAGCGGCTAATGGCGTAAAGCTGTGAACCGTTAATGGCTTCTTTACTGTCCGTTGAGATTGTACCTGCCGCCATATTGACGATGCGACGCTGTGCTGAACCAGAGCCGACCGACACAACATTGTCCTCACCTGCTGTAGAGTTTGCACCAATCGCGACGGAATTATTCCCTCCTGCAGAGGATGAACTTCCCAATGCAAGACTGTTTGATCCATCCGCAGAACTTCCTGTCCCGATCGCAATAGCATTTGCGGTTGATGCGCTGCTGTTCTGGCCTAATGCGATGGTGTTTGTGTTTGATGCTTGCGCATTTTGCCCAAAGGCAAGAGCATTTGCCCCAGTAGCCGCTGCTGTATATCCCAGGGCAACAGAACCTTCACCTGTTGAATTACTGTTTGCACCTAATGCCAGACTGTTTTTGCCTCGAGCTTTCGCGTTAGTACCTACAGCCGTCGCATTTTCAGCGGCTTCGCTTTCTGCGCCAATCGTAATGGCATTCGCTGCACTGGCAAGTGATTGTCTGCCTAAAGCGAGGCTGTCTGTGCCGCTAGCTACACTGCTGCGTCCCAGGGCAATCGCGTTTTCTTCAGATGCGACGCTACTTGCTCCCAGCGCCATTGAATATTTTTTTGACGCATTGGCAGAGTCACCGAGGGCGATGCTCATAATCTCTGTAGCTTTAGTGGCATTTCCCAGTGCAATGGCTTTCTCGCCTGCCGCACTACTGCCTCTCCCCACTGCAATGGCATTCAAACCAGCAGCATTGGATTTATCCCCTTGCGCGATCGAATAATCACCACCCGAATTCGCATATCGCCCGAACGCTATCGAAAATCCCCCACCAGCACTTGACGATGCGCCCATAGCGATACTTCGTTGACCTGTTGAGACGGCATTAACGCCGAATGCCATTGAAGCATCGCCAATTGCATGGGTCATTGCGCCAATAGCAGAACTCCAGGCTCCTTCAGCGAAAGATTTATAACCTACAGCAGTACTGGCCCCATCGGCGCTTGTAAAGGCATTTGCCCGTGACTCCTGGCCTATAGTAACCCAGCCAGTTCCTGTTCCAACAGGTGTACCAGGTTCATTACCTGTTGCCAGCGCCCCAAACGACGACAACAACCCACCCGCAACCAGTGCAGAAATTAACAGCTTACTGCGCCCAGATTTCTTGCCACGGCTTTTTGCCGTTTCGCTGGCGACGCTGTAACTGCCCGTTGCCGGATTCCAGATAACTTTAAATATTTTGTTCATTATTGATGCTCTCTATTCCTTGATATAAGCGCAGAAGCTGCATTTATTTTTTGCTTTTTCGCTGCTGAGATGCAGCAGAGTGAAGGTCGTCGAACTGAAGATTTGCCATATTGATGGCGAGTTTCAGGTATTTCAAATTATTGGGTGATACGCCTTTCAGCGTCAGGTTAATGTCTTGCCATTGACCTGGTAATAATTTCAGTGAGGAGTTCATTGAAGTGCTGAAAAGTAATTGCTGCCATTTTGCTAAGTCTTTAGCGTCGGCAGGTTTTTCATTTCCCCACGTGGCATGGAAACCAATATTAGATACGGGAACGCTTAATAAGTTGACCAGTGAAATACGAATGACGCTGCCATTTTCCACGGCATCAATAGACAATATGCGTCCTGCTAAACCGACTGAGCCGTTATTTAAAATGAAGTATTGTGTTTGTGCTGGGTTAAATTCAGTGAAGACGAATTCATCCTGCTTGTCCTTGACTGATTTCACGACGCTGGCAAGCGTTTGGGTACTGGTTATGATGCTATTTTGTTGTTTTTCAAAAATTTCAATTTTACTTTTATATTGCTCTTGCTGCGTTTTTAGCGCGTCTATTTGACTTTGTTGCAACGCTTGCTGTTTGGCAAACTGGTCGATTGAGTTTACTTTTTCAATATAGTCACACCCCGTTAATGCGCAGAGTGATGATATTGTTAACATGCTTGATAGTGCTTTTCTTATGCTCATAGGATGAATTCCTTTTCATAATCCTGATGTGTTAATGACTACGATATAATTATTTTTTATATGAATGATTTAATGTTTCGCATTCACAATGAAAATGTATGAGAGAATTTTTGAGTTAATGAGCATTGAGAATATGTTATTAAATGTCAAATTGTTTGGTTTTGTCGATGATAATGAGTAAATCGCGCGAATTTTAATGATCAGTGTCAATCAATGTCAAATGGTTAACGGAGTAAAAGCGAAGAGGGTAAGGCGTTAATATTTATATGGTGGATGTTTTGAGAAAATAAATGTGATTTTTGTTGAGAAATACAAATAATTAAGCATTGATATATGAGTAATCATATTTAATATTTATATATAGCGCTTTTATTACGCAACATATTTTCAGAATTTGACTTGCGACGCTTATGCAAGCAATCGGGCAACATGGAGCATGCAATGGTAAGAATGTTTGGTATTTGAAACAGGCTCCTGCATATGCCAGCAAGAGCCTGTAGAAATGTGGGAACAGTGGTTACATGGCGCTGAAGGGAACTTAAAACGCAGTCTTTGAGAACCCGGTCATCTCTTCCAGGCCCATTTCACGGCCCAGTGCGGTCATTGGGTGCACAACCACCAGTCCGCGAACACTCTTCTTCAGCTTGCCCATATCAGCTTGTTCTTTTTTGGTAATCGCGCGCTGGAACGGCATCTTCATCAGCTTTTGTGCTTCTTTACTGAGTTTCTGGCTATGAACTTCGCGCAGACGGGCAATTTCAGCTTCCAGCGTGGCTTTCTCTTTTTCCAGCTCGGCATATTTGTCTGCGGCTTCAACCAGCGACAGGTCAGCCTGCTGGTGGCGGATGGCGTCCAGACGATCGCTGAGACGTTTTGATTTCGTTTTTTTCGACTTCTTTCATGTGATGGCTTCTGATAAAGATAAATTTATAGTCCCTAGTATGCGCGACGGGGTGCTTTGTTCACAACTGATGGTGTTGTAATAGTTTTGTTGGGCAACAAATCTTGTGTTCGTAAATTTCATAATTTATTGATTAATAAGAGTATTCTTTGTTGTTGGGGGAGGGCGTTGTGGATTTCGCACGTTTTCCTTAATGTCATTCAGTTCGGGATCTAAACTAAAATTGGCGGCCGCGCATTCCCAGCGCGGGGTAATACGGAGATATTATGATGGGCAAAATAGGTGAAAACGTTCCGCTTTTTATCGATAAAGCCGTAGATTTCATGGCATCAAGCCAGGCGTTTCGGGAGTATCTGAATAAACTTCCCCCTCGTAACGCGATTCCGTCCGATATACCTGAGGAAAGCGTGCCGTTATATCTCCAGCGTCTGGAATATTATCGCCGACTTTATCAGCCGAAGCAGGTTGAGAAGCAGTAATCGCTTACTTTTGAAAGGCTTTTTTTAAGCTGATTTTGGAAATCAGCTCTGTCAGTGAAAGGACCATTGTTGATCGCACAGCTTGTTGGTAACGCTGAACTTGCATCGCGTACAAACTGGAATCCGTTGGTTCAAATTGTGGCGGCGGAGGGATCGCCGCCACGCAGTGCAGCTCGCCAAATGGCCCAATAATTTCATCATCGGTAAAGGCGTACTCGTTACCGTCGTGATTCAGCTCTTCACGTAGCGCCATCAAGAGTTCCGCATCTTCATATTCGTTGCGGCTAATCACGCCAAGCCCATAAATCAGCTTTAAGCGCACGGAAAGGTCGCCCAGCGGACCATCGCCGTCGAGTAACGGTTCTACAGCATACTTCACCGCGTAATCGTCTTTGCGGAATACCTGAAGCACCAGAAGATTCACCGCCTCGGTCAGGAGATCAACGGCGGTGATCAAAAAGCTTCGCACGGTTTTGCCAGCATTCAGACGCTCAAGCACACGGTTTTCAAAGGCCTGGGTTTGTTCCATTGTTGCCTGCATATCTGACAATCTGTTGTTCAGGCGCAGGGTTTTCTGCGCCTGGTCTACCATTATTTTGCGTTATAAGCCGTGACTGCTTCGGCGACTACCTCGCTGTTAGCATCAAGCCCAGAAATTTGCGCCAGCGCTTCCTGCGGGCCTTTCTCGGTAATCAGTGCCGCCAGTTCCTGGGCCTGCGGATCATCTTCACTACGGAAATGCATCGCGGCGGCGATACCTTCAATCAGATTTTTGTGCGGCAAACCGTACTCCAGCGTACCCAACAGCGGTTTTACCAAACGATCGCCAGCGCTCAGTTTACGCAGCGGCTGACGCCCTACACGCTCCACATCATCCTTCAGATACGGATTTTCAAAACGACCGAGGATTTTCTGGATGTATGCTGCATGTTTGTCAGCATCAAAGCCATAGCGCTTGATCAGTACAGCGCCGCTTTCTTCCATCGCACCTTTTACCACTGCACGGATTTTCTCGTCGAGAATTGCATCACGAATGGTCTGATGGCCCGCCAGTTTTCCGAGGTACGCGGTTATAGCATGACCTGTGTTCAGGGTGAAGAGTTTACGCTCGACAAATGCCATCAGGTTGTCTGTTAATTCCATACCTGGGATGTTCGGTAGTGTGCCTTTGAACTGGGTTTTATCAACAATCCATTCGCTGAAGGTTTCTACCGTGACTTCCAGCGGATCGTTAGTTGCAGAAGCGGAAGGCGGTACGATGCGGTCAACGGCGGAATCGACAAAGCCAACATGCTCTTCTACCCACGCTTTGGCATCTTCCGGCAGGGCGTTCATCACATGGCCTTTCAGCTGCGTGGTGCCGCGTACCATGTTTTCACAGGCGATGATGTTCAGCGGGGATTCATTACCTTGTTCTTTACGTTTCACCAGCCCTTTAGCGATGGCAGGAGCTATACGTTCCAGCACGACCGGGCCAACGGCGGTAGTGACTAAATCAACCTGAGCAATCAGATCAACGACATCATCACCAATGCTGCTGACGGCATTTACACCGGAAACGGTATCCACCTGCTCGGTTTCGCCGACCACATGAACCTGATAGCTATGACGGGCATTCAGGGCATCAAGCACCACCTGATTTACATCGGCAAACGTCAGTTGGATACCCGCGTCTGCCAGCAGTTTACCGATAAAGCCACGACCGATATTACCTGCGCCAAAATGTAATGCTTTCATAGTATTAACCTTCATCAATGTTTTTACCCGAGAGGCTGGGGTGAGGCATTTCCCTCACCCAAACCCTCTCCGTGAGGAGAGGGGCAGCGCCGGATGCGGCGTAAACGCCTTATCCGGCCTACAAGAACGTGCAAATTCAACAAATTGCGCTTTGTTTTGTAGGCCTGATAAGCGAAGCGCATCAGGCAATCAGCCCCACCGTCTCCATGTGGAGAGGAGGCAGTGCCGGATGCGGCGTAAACGCCTTATCCAGCCTACAAGAATGTGCAAATTCAACAAACTGCGCTTTGTTTTGTAGGCCTGATAAACGAAGCGCATCAGGCAATCAGCCCCACCTTCTCCATGTGGAGAGGGTGGGATTGGATTACTTACGACCTGCCAGCAGTTCCAGCACTTCATCCACACTGGTGGTGTGTGCCAGACGCTCGATGACGGACTCATCATCCAGTGCGTTGGTCAGACTGGTGATAACCTGAATGTGCTCGTTGTTACGGGCTGCAATACCAATCACCAGACGGGCAATGTCATCTTCTTCTTCACCGAAGCGCACGCCTTCCGGGTACTGGCAGAACACCACGCCCGTTTTCAGTACGCGATCTTTCGCTTCAACCGTACCGTGCGGCACTGCGATAGACTCACCCAGATAAGTCGGGGTCAGTTTTTCACGGTCCAGCATCGCCTGTACGTATTCCGGCTCAACATAACCGCCTTTCACCAGCTGCTCGCCAGCAAAACGAATCGCTTCTTCTTTGGTTGCCGCTTTGCGACCGAGGAAGATGTTCTCTGCACCGAGCTTAAACAGGTTGGCGCTGGAATCGTCAAAGCTGTCTTTCAGGCTGTCTTTTACTTTCTCTTCGTTTTCAGTATGACGCTGGGCAGCAACCAGACGTTCGGTCAGGCTGGTGTACAGGCCGCTGTCGAGGAAGTTAGTCAGCGAAATATGCTGTGCCTGCGGCACCTGGCGCATAGCGCGTTCAGTCAGGTCACGGTGAGTGATGACCAGATCCACATCCGGCGGCAGGTTGTTGATCGCGCTGTTAGTAACAGAAATCTGCGACAGACCTGCATCCTGAATTTTCTTACGCAGCACACCTGCGCCCATCGCACTGGAACCCATACCGGCGTCACAGGCAACGATGATTTTACGTACGTGGCTCAGGTCGTTAGTCACATCGCCAGCAGACAGCGGAGACGCGCCTTTAGACTCAGCTTTCATTTCCTGAACGCGACGTGCAGCAGCTTCAATGTCATCCTCTTCTTTTACTTTGCTGGTTTTCAGCAAAATAGCAGAGACAACGAAGGACACTGCCATCGCCGCACACACACCCGCGATGTTAGCGAAGTAAGCACCTTTTGGCGTCATCGCCAGTACCGCGAGGATAGAACCCGGAGATGCCGGAGAAACCAGACCACCGCCCAGAATAGTCAGCGTGAACACGCCAGTCATACCGCCGAGGATAACGGCCAGAATCAGACGCGGATTCATCAACACATACGGGAAGTAAATTTCGTGGATACCACCCAGGAAGTGGATGATTGCCGCACCGCCCGCAGACTGTTTAGCGCTACCACGACCAAAGAACATGTACGCCAGCAGCACGCCCATACCTGGACCTGGGTTAGCTTCAATCAGGAAGAATATGGATTTACCCAGTTCATGGGACTGCTGAATACCCAGCGGCGAGAAGATACCGTGGTTAATGGCGTTGTTGAGGAACAGGATTTTCGCTGGCTCAACAAAGATGGACGCCAGCGGCAGCATGTCATGGACAACCATGAAGTTACGCCCGCAGCCAGCATTTTGGACAGGGCTTCAACCAGCGGACCAATCCCCATGAATGCCAGAATAGCGAGGATCATCCCCATGATACCGGCAGAGAAGTTGTTCACCAGCATCTCAAAACCGGATTTGATTTTACCGTCTACCCAGCGGTCGAAATGCTTAATGCACCAGCCACCCAGCGGACCTGCAATCATAGAACCGAGGAACATCGGCATATCTGCGCCGACGATAACGCCCATGGTGGTGATGGCACCGACTACGCCGCCACGTTCGCCGCCTACCAGCTTACCACCGGTATAACCGATCAGCAGCGGCAGGAGATAGGTGATCATCGGCCCGACCAGCTTCGCCAGCGTTTCGTTCGGTAACCACCCTGTTGGAATAAATAACGCGGTGATGATACCCCACGCGATAAACGCGCCGATATTCGGCATCACCATGTTGCTGAGGAAACGACCAAAGCTTTGCACTTTGATCTTAATATCGGATGACATAAAAACACCCCTTCTTATGTTTGCTGTCGCGCAGGCTGGAAGCCCGAGGTTTTTTGTTAATGTGGCGGCAGAGGTAGCCGGACCTTGTAGATACTGCGAAATCTGGCACTGAATCGGTTAACTGTCCAGTTGATGGTCTTTTGTGTGATGTCAGTCACATAAATATAGGGGGTAGAGAGGTAATTGACGTGATGTTCATCACAAAACGCTTGTGTAAAAAAGCAACAAGACGGTGATTTTCGCTAAAAATGGCATTTAAATGTGAGTAACGTCACATTTTTGTTTTGACGGTTTGTTGAATCTTTGTGATCTAAGTCACAAGATATTTTCTTACGGCGTTTACCTGATGTGATCTACAGCATGTTATTCCTTAGTCATAAATTCGTTATGTAACTAAGCAACTCATCACATCTAAAAATTATTCTTCGGTGTTATGGCGAGAATCGCAAACCCGGATTATTGTCAAATAATCAGCCTGACTCCCCTCTGGCTGCCAGCCCATAACAACTCTGATAAGCGTGAATTCGAGGCAGCTATGTTTCTAAACTATTTCGCGTTGGGAGTGCTGATCTTCGTCTTTCTGGTGATTTTTTATGGAATCATCGCGATACATGACATCCCTTATCTGATTGCCAAAAAGCGCAACCATCCCCATGCCGACGCTATTCATACGGCGGGCTGGGTGAGCCTGTTTACTCTGCACGTTATCTGGCCGTTCCTGTGGATCTGGGCGACGCTCTACCAGCCAGAGCGCGGCTGGGGCATGCAGTCGCATACTACGCCGCAAGAGAGGGCGCCTGACCCGGACATCGCTGCGCTTTCTGACCGTATCTCCCGGCTGGAACATCAACTCGCCGCCGAGAAAAAACCTGACTACTCCACGTTTCCGGAGATCTAATCATGGATCTGTTGATTGTCTTAACTTACGTGGCGCTGGCGTGGGCGGTCTTTAAAATCTTCCGCATTCCGGTGAATCAGTGGACGCTGGCGACGGCGGCGCTCGGCGGTGTGTTTTTGGTGAGTGGTTTGATTTTATTGATGAATTATAACCATCCCTACACTTTTACGGCGCAAAAGGCAGTGATAGCTATCCCCATTACGCCACAGGTGACGGGGATCGTGACTGAAGTCACCGATAAAAATAATCAGCTTATTCAGAAGGGCGAGGTGCTTTTTAAGCTCGACCCGGTACGTTACCAGGCGCGAGTAGACAGACTTCAGGCTGATCTGATGACGGCGACGCATAACATCAAAACGCTGCGGGCGCAGCTCACTGAAGCGCAGGCTAACACCACTCAGGTTTCAGCGGAGCGCGATCGGCTGTTTAAAAATTATCAACGCTACCTGAAAGGTAGCCAGGCGGCAGTGAATCCGTTCTCGGAACGTGACATCGACGATGCGCGGCAGAATTTTCTCGCGCAGGATGCGTTAGTGAAAGGCTCGGTGGCGGAGCAGGCGCAGATCCAGAGCCAGCTCGACAGCATGGTTAACGGCGAGCAATCGCAGATTGTGAGCTTAAGAGCGCAACTTACTGAAGCAAAATATAATCTTGAGCAGACTGTCATTCGCGCGCCGAGCAACGGCTACGTTACTCAGGTACTGATCCGCCCAGGTACATACGCAGCTGCCTTGCCGCTGCGTCCGGTGATGGTTTTCATCCCCGAGCAAAAACGGCAAATTGTCGCCCAATTTCGGCAAAACTCGCTGTTACGTCTGAAACCCGGCGATGATGCGGAAGTAGTGTTTAACGCGCTACCTGGGCAGGTGTTCCACGGCAAACTGACCAGTATTTTACCTGTCGTGCCTGGCGGTTCGTATCAGGCGCAGGGGGTACTGCAATCATTAACGGTCGTGCCCGGCACGGACGGTGTGCTGGGAACCATTGAACTGGATCCTAACGATGATATCGATGCCTTACCCGACGGCATCTACGCCCAGGTGGCAGTTTACTCCGACCATTTCAGCCATGTTTCGGTGATGCGGAAGGTACTGCTAAGAATGACCAGTTGGATGCATTATCTTTATTTGGATCATTGAGACTTATATCACCTGTGTTTTGCGTGAGCCTGGGCCATACTGATATTTTTCCTCGCACAAAGGACTCGGCATGAAACTCGTCGGTAGCTACACCAGCCCGTTTGTACGCAAACTTTCTATTCTGTTGTTAGAAAAGGGCATAACTTTCGAATTTATTAATGAACTGCCCTATAACGCGGACAATGGCGTGGCGCAATTTAACCCGTTAGGGAAAGTGCCGGTGCTGGTGACCGAAGATGGCGAATGCTGGTTTGATTCGCCGATCATCGCTGAATATATTGAATTAATGAATGTCGCTCCGGCGATGTTGCCGCGCGATCCGCTGGAGTCGTTGCGGGTGCGCAAAATTGAGGCGCTGGCCGACGGCATTATGGATGCCGGGCTGGTGTCGGTGCGTGAACAGGCGCGTCCGGCGGCGCAGCAGTCTGAAGATGAATTGTTACGTCAGCGAGAGAAAATCAACCGCAGCCTGGATGTGCTGGAAGGATATCTGGTCGATGGCACGCTCAAAACCGATACGGTCAATCTGGCGACTATCGCCATTGCCTGCGCCGTTGGATATCTCAATTTCCGCCGCGTTGCGCCAGGCTGGTGTGTCGACCGCCCACACTTAGTCAAACTGGTCGAGAATCTCTTTAGCCGCGAAAGCTTCGCTCGCACCGAACCGCCAAAGGCTTGATGCGCGATATGTCCTCCTGACGCTTCTCACGTTACAATCCGTGGTTATGTTAAACGCCCTTCTCCGTGCGAGAGGGCCTTGATGAGCCTGGTTTCCTATGACAACCGAAACGCGTTCCCTCTATAGTCAGCTTCCAGCTATCGATCGCTTATTGCGTGATAGTTCTTTCCTTTCTTTGCGTGATACTTATGGCCATACCCGTGTCGTGGAGCTGCTGCGTCAGATGCTCGACGAAGCGCGGGAAATGATTCGTGACAGCCAGTCGCTGCCTGCATGGTGTGAAAACTGGGCGCAAGAGGTTGATGCTCGTCTGGCGAAAGAGGCGCAGAGCGCGCTGCGTCCGGTGATCAACCTGACGGGAACCGTGCTGCATACCAACCTTGGGCGAGCTTTACAGGCGGAAGCCGCGGTGGAAGCCGTTGCGCAGGCTATGCGTTCGCCAGTGACCCTCGAGTACGATCTGGATGACGCCGGACGCGGGCATCGCGATCGTGCGCTGGCGCAGTTGTTATGTCGCATCACCGGCGCAGAAGATGCCTGTATCGTCAATAACAATGCGGCGGCGGTGCTGCTGATGTTGGCAGCAACTGCCAGTGGTAAAGAAGTGGTGGTTTCTCGCGGCGAACTGGTGGAGATTGGCGGCGCGTTTCGTATTCCTGATGTCATGCGCCAGGCGGGCTGCACCCTACACGAAGTAGGGACCACCAACCGCACGCACGCGAATGATTATCGTCAGGCGGTGAATGAAAATACCGCACTGTTGATGAAAGTACATACCAGTAACTACAGCATTCAGGGGTTCACCAAAGCGATAGACGAAGCGGAACTGGTGGCGCTCGGCAAAGAACTGGATGTTCCCGTGGTGACTGATTTAGGCAGTGGTTCGCTGGTGGATCTCAGTCAGTATGGTTTGCCAAAAGAGCCGATGCCGCAGGAGTTGATTGCGGCGGGCGTCAGCCTGGTGAGCTTCTCCGGCGACAAGCTGTTAGGCGGGCCGCAGGCAGGGATTATCGTTGGTAAAAAAGAGATGATCGCGCGTTTGCAGAGTCACCCGCTGAAACGTGCATTACGTGCAGATAAAATGACTCTCGCGGCGCTGGAAGCCACGTTGCGTCTTTATTTACACCCTGAAGCACTGAGTGAAAAATTACCGACCCTGCGTCTGCTTACTCGCAGCGCAGAGGTCATTCAAATCCAGGCGCAACGGTTACAGGCACCCCTTGCCGCTCACTATGGCGCGGAGTTTGCGGTACAGGTTATGCCATGCCTTTCGCAGATTGGCAGTGGTTCGCTGCCGGTGGATCGTCTGCCGAGCGCGGCGTTGACGTTTACGCCTCATGACGGACGCGGTAGTCACCTTGAGTCATTAGCCGCCCGCTGGCGTGAATTGCCGATTCCGGTGATTGGTCGTATTTATGACGGACGATTGTGGCTGGATTTACGCTGCCTTGAAGATGAGCAACGGTTTTTGGAGATGTTGTTGAAATGATTATTGCGACTGCCGGACACGTTGACCACGGCAAAACAACCTTATTGCAGGCGATTACGGGCGTAAATGCCGACCGTCTGCCGGAAGAAAAGAAACGTGGGATGACCATCGATCTCGGCTATGCCTACTGGCCGCAGCCGGATGGACGCGTGCCTGGTTTTATCGACGTACCCGGCCATGAAAAGTTTCTTTCTAATATGCTGGCGGGCGTCGGAGGTATCGATCACGCGTTGCTGGTGGTGGCGTGCGATGACGGCGTGATGGCACAGACCCGTGAGCATCTGGCGATTTTGCAGCTTACCGGTAACCCGATGCTGACAGTGGCCCTGACTAAAGCCGATCGCGTGGACGAAGCGCGTGTTGATGAGGTTGAACGCCAGGTAAAGGAGGTGCTGCGGGAATACGGTTTTGCTGAGGCAAAACTGTTTATCACCGCAGCGACCGAAGGACGGGGAATTGATGCCCTGCGCGAACATCTGCTTCAGTTGCCAGAACGTGAACACGCCAGCCAACATAGTTTCCGCCTCGCTATCGACCGCGCATTTACCGTAAAAGGTGCCGGGCTGGTGGTCACCGGTACGGCGTTAAGCGGGGAAGTGAAGGTAGGCGATTCACTATGGCTGACGGGTGTAAATAAACCGATGCGCGTGCGTGCACTGCATGCGCAAAACCAGCCAACTGAAACCGCCCATGCCGGGCAGCGTATCGCGCTTAACATCGCTGGTGATGCGGAAAAAGAACAGATTAACCGTGGCGACTGGCTGCTTGCCGATGTGCCGCCAGAGCCGTTCACACGAGTGATTGTCGAGTTACAAACCCATACGCCGCTGACCCAGTGGCAGCCGCTGCATATTCACCACGCCGCCAGCCACGTTACGGGACACGTTTCGCTGCTGGAAGATAACCTTGCCGAACTGGTGTTCGACACGCCGCTGTGGCTGGCGGATAACGATCGCCTGGTGCTGCGCGATATCTCTGCCCGCAACACGTTGGCGGGGGCGCGCGTGGTGATGCTTAACCCGCCGCGTCGCGGTAAACGTAAGCCGGAATATCTGCAATGGCTGGCGTCACTGGCACGCACACAAAGCGATGCCGACGCACTGACCGTTCATCTGGAGCGCGGTGCGGTTAACCTTGCCGATTTCGCCTGGGCGCGTCAGCTCAATGGTGAAGGGATGCGCGAATTACTGCAACAGCCGGGCTATATTCAGGCTGGTTACAGTTTGTTGAACGCTCCAGTTGCCGCCCGCTGGCAACGTAAAATTCTCGACACATTAGCAACTTATCATGAGCAACATCGCGATGAACCTGGTCCAGGACGCGAGCGTCTGCGGCGCATGGCGTTGCCGATGGAAGATGAAGCACTGGTGCTGTTGCTGATTGAAAAGATGCGCGAAAGCGGCGACATTCACAGCCATCATGGTTGGCTGCATCTGCCGGACCACAAAGCGGGATTTAGCGAAGAGCAGCAAGCAATCTGGCAAAAAGTGGAACCGCTGTTTGGCAACGAGCCGTGGTGGGTGCGTGACCTGGCAAAAGAGACGGGAACTGACGAACAGGCAATGCGTCTGACGCTACGCCAGGCGGCGCAGCAGGGGATAATTACGGCGATCGTTAAAGATCGTTATTACCGTAACGATCGGATTGTCGAGTTTGCCAATATGATCCGCGATCTCGATCAGGAGTGTGGTTCAACCTGCGCGGCGGATTTCCGCGATCGTTTAGGTGTTGGTCGAAAGCTGGCAATTCAGATTCTGGAATATTTTGACCGCATTGGTTTTACGCGTCGTCGGGGAAATGATCATCTATTGCGTGACGCATTATTATTTCCGGAAAAATAAGGAAATGATTAATTAAGTTTTAAAATAAATTAATACAAAATTCTTATGAATTTAAAAAAGCACATTGTTTAATGAATACAATGTGCTTTTTATTAGATTAATTTTGCTAAATAATAATACTGATCATATTTTCGAATGAAAATCCTCAGTAAGCTGCCCGCCCTTTTTTACACTTTCAGGAGTGTGTTATGGCAGCTTCAACCTTTTTTATTCCTTCTGTGAATGTCATCGGCGCTGATTCATTGGCTGATGCAATGAATATGATGGCAGAATATGGGTTTCGCCGTACATTGATTGTCACTGACAGTATGTTAACGAAATTAGGTATGGCGGGCGATGTGCAAAAAGCACTGGAAGAACGCAATATTTTTAGCGTTATTTATGATGGCACCCAACCTAACCCCACCACGGAAAACGTCGCCGCAGGTTTGAAATTACTTAAAGAAAATAATTGCGATAGCGTGATTTCCTTAGGCGGCGGTTCTCCGCACGACTGCGCAAAAGGTATTGCGCTGGTGGCAGCCAATGGCGGCGATATTCGCGATTACGAAGGCGTTGACCGCTCTGCAAAACCGCAACTGCCGATGATCGCCATCAATACCACGGCGGGTACGGCCTCTGAAATGACTCGTTTCTGCATCATCACTGACGAAGCGCGTCACATCAAAATGGCGATTGTTGATAAACATGTAACTCCGCTACTTTCTGTCAATGACTCCTCTCTGATGGTCGGTATGCCGAAGTCACTGACCGCCGCAACGGGTATGGATGCCTTAACGCACGCTATCGAAGCGTATGTTTCTATTGCCGCCACGCCGATCACTGACGCTTGTGCACTGAAAGCCGTGACCATGATTGCCGAAAACCTGCCGTTAGCCGTTGAAGATGGCAGTAATGCGAAAGCGCGTGAAGCAATGGCTTATGCCCAGTTCCTCGCAGGTATGGCGTTCAATAATGCTTCTCTGGGTTATGTTCATGCGATGGCGCACCAGCTGGGCGGTTTCTACAACCTGCCACACGGTGTATGTAACGCCGTTCTGCTGCCGCACGTTCAGGTATTCAATAGCAAAGTCGCTGCTGCACGTCTGCGTGACTGCGCCGCTGCAATGGGCGTGAACGTGACAGGTAAAAACGACGCGGAAGGTGCTGAAGCCTGCATTAACGCCATCCGTGAACTGGCGAAGAAAGTGGATATCCCGGCAGGCCTACGCGACCTGAACGTGAAAGAAGAAGATTTCGCGGTTCTGGCGACTAATGCCCTGAAAGATGCCTGTGGCTTTACTAACCCGATCCAGGCAACTCACGAAGAAATTGTGGCGATTTATCGCGCCGCAATGTAATCCCCATTCTCCTGCGGCTGGCGTGTTGTCAGCCGCTATCTCAAAATTTGCGATTTTTGAGATAGTTTCTTTAGTCTGCTATACACTATCTCAATATTGCGCTTTTTTGAGATAAGTAAATGGCTATCAAATCACCTCCCAGACTGATTCCTTTATCACACTTATCGGGTGAGGAACTCCAGGCCCACTTGCGCTTTAACCGGGTTACCGATGAAAAAGGACGTTATCTGCCTTTTGATGAGTTGCAGTACCGCATCAAAAAAGGGGAAAACATTGAAGTGGCGTGGACGCTTACCCGACTGGCGCGCAACGCGGCGATCCAGCGAATCAATTATTGCAATGAAGCGGGTGAGCAGGCCGGATTCAACATTACGCCAGTGATTGCAGAAGCGTGCGAGCTTGTCGACAAACATGCAACCGCGCTGGCGCTGAAAGATCAGACTGAACGGTTACGCGGGGCGGGCGCCGAGTTAAGCCAGTTACGCCTGGAAGAGCCGATTACCAGTTCCCAACTGGAAGGTGCGAATACCACGACGCTGGTGGCGAGAAAAATGCTGGAAACAGGGCGGGCACCGCGCACTGAAGACGAGCATATGATTGCGGGAAATGCCCGGCTGATGGCGGAAATTCCGCAATTACTGACAGAACCGCTTACACCTGCGCTTATACGTCAGTTACATGCTATTGGTATGGGAGGAATAAATGACGCGAAATATCGTCCGGGTGAATTTCGTGAAACAGATGATGTCGTGATCGCCGATTATGACGGCAATATTGTGCATCAACCGCCCGCTGCGGCATTGTTGCCGGAACGACTGGAAAAAGTTTGCCAGTGGTTAAACAGCCATGAAGGGTATATTCATCCGCTGGTCCGCGCCTGCATTCTGCATTTTATGCTGGCCCATGAACATCCGTTTCGCGATGGCAACGGGCGCACCAGTCGGGCGCTGTTTTACTGGTATATGCTGAAATCGGGCTACGATGTCTTTAAATATATTTCCATCAGCCGTTTGCTTCATGTTGCACCAGTCAAATATGCCGCCAGCTACCAGTACACTGAATCAGATGGTATGGATCTGACTTATTTCCTTGAATATCAGGCGGGTGTCATTAAACGTGCTGTGCAAAACTGGCAGCAGCATATTGATGAAATTATGCAACGAAGCGCAAAACTTGACCGCCTATTGTTTAGTTCTGGTGTGCTTAGGCGACTGAATCCGCGTCAGGTGACGCTTCTGAATGTGATGCTCGCCAATCCGGGGAAAGAGTACACAGTTTCTGAAACCAGCGCGAGTCTGGGCGTCTCTGATAATACAGCGCGAACTGATTTACGGACGATTGTTAAAGAAGGATTTGCGCAAGAGAAGAAAATTAATGACCAGCAAGTAGTATACGTCGCACATTACCCGCTGTAGTCCTTGCCAGTAAATTCGTGATAGCCGTCGTAAAGCTGTTACCGACTGGCGAAGATTTCGCCAGTCACGTCTACCCTTGTTATACCTCACACCGCAAGGAGACGATCATGACCAACAATCCCCCTTCAGCACAGATTAAGCCCGGCGAGTATGGTTTCCCCCTCAAGTTAAAAGCCCGCTATGACAACTTTATTGGCGGCGAGTGGGTCGCGCCCGCCGATGGCGAGTATTACCAGAACCTGACGCCGGTAACCGGGCAGTTGTTGTGCGAAGTGGCGTCTTCGGGCAAACGAGATATCGATCTGGCGCTGGATGCTGCGCATAAAGTGAAAGATAAATGGGCGCATACCTCGGTGCAGGATCGCGCAGCGATTCTGTTTAAGATTGCCGATCGGATGGAGCAGAACCTCGAGCTGTTAGCGACGGCTGAAACCTGGGATAACGGCAAACCCATTCGCGAAACCAGTGCTGCCGATGTGCCGCTGGCGATTGACCATTTCCGCTATTTCGCCTCGTGTATTCGGGCGCAGGAAGGCGGGATCAGTGAAGTTGATAGCGAAACCGTGGCTTATCACTTCCACGAACCGTTAGGTGTGGTGGGGCAGATTATCCCGTGGAACTTCCCGCTGCTGATGGCGAGCTGGAAAATGGCTCCCGCGCTGGCGGCGGGCAACTGCGTGGTGCTGAAACCCGCACGACTTACCCCGCTTTCTGTACTGCTGCTAATGGAAATTGTCGGTGATTTACTGCCGCCGGGCGTGGTGAACGTGGTCAACGGTGCGGGCGGCGAAATTGGTGAATATCTGGCGACTTCAAAACGTATTGCCAAAGTGGCATTTACTGGCTCAACGGAAGTGGGTCAGCAGATTATGCAGTACGCCACGCAAAACATTATTCCAGTAACCCTGGAGCTGGGCGGCAAATCGCCAAATATCTTCTTTGCTGACGTGATGGATGAAGAAGATGCCTTTTTCGATAAGGCGCTGGAAGGCTTTGCATTGTTTGCTTTTAACCAGGGCGAGGTCTGTACCTGCCCAAGCCGTGCTTTAGTGCAGGAGTCTATCTACGAACGCTTCATGGAACGCGCCATCCGCCGTGTTGAAAGCATTCGTAGCGGTAACCCGCTCGACAGTGTGACGCAAATGGGCGCGCAGGTTTCTCACGGGCAACTGGAAACCATCCTCAATTACATTGATATCGGTAAAAAAGAGGGCGCAGATGTGCTCACCGGCGGGCGGCGCAAGCTGCTGGAAGGCGAGCTGAAAGACGGTTACTACCTTGAACCGACTATCCTGTTTGGTCAGAACAATATGCGTGTTTTCCAGGAAGAAATTTTTGGCCCGGTGCTGGCGGTAACCACCTTCAAAACGATGGACGAGGCGCTGGAGCTGGCGAACGACACGCAATATGGCCTGGGCGCAGGCGTCTGGAGTCGTAACGGCAATCTGGCCTATAAGATGGGGCGCGGCATTCAGGCCGGGCGCGTGTGGACCAACTGTTATCACGCTTACCCGGCACACGCAGCGTTTGGCGGCTACAAACAGTCGGGCATCGGACGCGAAACCCATAAGATGATGCTGGAGCATTATCAGCAAACCAAGTGTCTGCTGGTGAGCTACTCGGATAAACCGTTGGGGCTGTTCTGATGTGAAAAACGGGTCGCATCGGGTATTCATTGCCTGATGCGACGCTTACGCGTCTTATCATGCCTACGGGGACCTGACCGTAGGCCGGATAAGGCGTACACGCCGCATCCGGCATAAACAAAGCGCACGTTGTTACAATTTACGTTTTAAACCTACGTGCGCAATAACCCAGACTACGCCAACAGAAGTGCGTTTCTGGGGCGTGTTTTGCCAGGAGTTTAATCTCGCGTTTCGATGGTGAGCGGGCAAACCAGGCCGTAAATCACCATTGGTGTTCCGAGACCAATCAATAATAAACGGTAGATAATTGAAGGTTTAATACGCTTAATCTGTACTGTGGATGTTTTACTGGAGTTATTCATTAGTCTGGCCAATAGTTCCATTATTTCAATATGATAAGCCTCGTTCTGTTGAAAACCAGACTGCACATTTCAGAAAGTATATAAAAAACAATATGTCGTTATATAAATAAGCAAATTGCACTGCTTCATGGCATTTCATAATATGCGTTAATTGTTCTTTTTTATATTCTCTGAGGGAAATATGTTTCTGGATTATTTTGCACTGGGAGTGCTTATTTTTGTATTTCTGGTGATCTTCTATGGGATCATTATTTTACATGATATTCCCTACCTTATTGCCAAAAAACGTAATCATCCTCATGCCGACGCCATTCATGTTGCTGGTTGGGTGAGTCTTTTTACGCTGCACGTTATCTGGCCCTTTTTGTGGATTTGGGCCACGCTTTACCGCCCGGAGCGGGGATGGGGAATGCAAAGCCATGATTCATCCGTTATGCAACTGCAACAGCGCATTGCCGGGCTGGAGAAACAGCTCGCCGACATGAAAGCTCCTTCTACCGAGTAATATTTATGGATTTACTGATTATTTTGACCTATGTGGCTTTCGCATGGGCAATGTTTAAGATTTTTAAAATCCCCGTGAATAAATGGACCATCCCTACAGCGGCACTGGGCGGCATATTTATTGTCAGCGGCTTAATTCTATTAATGAACTATAACCATCCATACACCTTTAAAGCGCAAAAAGCGGTTATTTCCATTCCGGTTGTTCCGCAGGTGACGGGGGTAGTAATTGAAGTGACGGACAAGAAAAATACGCTGATTAAAAAAGGTGAGGTGCTGTTCCGACTGGACCCGACGCGTTATCAGGCACGGGTAGATCGGCTGATGGCGGATATCGTCACCGCAGAACATAAGCAGCGGGCATTGGGCGCAGAGTTAGATGAGATGGCGGCGAATACCCAGCAGGCAAAGGTCACGCGGGATAAATTCGCTAAAGAGTATCAGCGTTACGCACGCGGCAGCCAGGCGAAAGTAAACCCGTTTTCAGAACGGGATATCGATGTGGCGCGGCAAAATTATCTGGCGCAGGAAGCTCAGTGAAGTCTTCGGCGGCGGAACAAAAACAGATCCAGAGCCAACTGGATAGCCTGGTGTTGGGTGAACATTCACAAATCGCCAGCCTGAAAGCGCAGCTTGCGGAAGCAAAATATAACCTTGAGCAGACGGTAGTGCGTGCGCCGAGCGACGGTTACGTGACTCAGGTACTGATTCGTCCAGGAACGTATGCCGCGTCTCTGCCGCTGCGTCCGGTAATGGTGTTTATACCCGATCAGAAACGACAAATTGTGGCGCAGTTCCGTCAGAACTCCTTGCTGCGACTGGCTCCCGGCGATGATGCGGAAGTGGTGTTTAATGCCCTGCCAGGTAAGGTATTCAGCGGTAAACTGGCAGCCATCAGTCCAGCTGTTCCCGGCGGGGCTTATCAGTCGACCGGCACCTTACAGTCGTTAAACACAGCGCCGGGTTCAGATGGCGTTATCGCGACTATTGAGCTGGATGAGCATACTGATTTGAGCGCTTTACCAGACGGTATTTACGCCCAGGTGGCGGTCTACTCTGATCATTTCAGCCATGTTTCGGTTATGCGCAAAGTGCTGTTACGCATGACCAGTTGGGTGCATTACCTTTATCTCGACCATTAATCTTTGTTTTCCGCCGCTTGTTCAGGCCGCAGTTGCTGCGACTGAGCAAGCTGGTGGCGAATTTCACGCAGCATTTCATCCAGCACATACTGGACCCGCCAGGGCTGGTATTCCCGTTTACGGAAGATAGCCACCAGATCCAGCCACCATTCATACGGTTGCTGAAAGCAGGGGATCAGCGTGCCGTCTTGCAGGTCGCTCTGCACACTTTTGTCTGGCGCAAACACAATCCCCAGGTGATTTCGCGCCAGCTCCAGCGCCGACTGAGTATTGTCACAGACGTAATTTCCCTTAACACGATAATCACGTACTTCTTTACTTCCGGCGACGTTGAAGCGCCAGATATTCGCGTCATCGATCATCATCGAGTCGATCAAAATACAGGAGTGATGTTCAAGTTCGTCTGGTCGGCTAATGGGGTGTTTTCCAAGATAAGTTTGGCTGGCATAGGCGGTTACTGCATATTGCGTAATAAAACTGGCAACCAGCGATTCATCTTTTGGTGGCGCGTAGCTGATTAAAACATCACAATCATCGGGAAATTCGACACCTTCATAAAAGGCGTTGCGCTCAAGATTGCAGGTTTTTAGCGATAAGGTGATTTCACCGATATCTTTAATTTTGTCGATAACGTGTTTGGATAAATAGGTAATAATGCCAGTTGGTGCGTAGATGGTAACCCGACCACGTTTCTCATGCTTATAATCTGCAATAAAATTATTAAGCTGCTCGTTTCTGTCGAGCATATCATTAATGTACGGTAATAGTGCGGCGCCAAAAGGCGTCAGCATTAGTTGCCGTGTGGTTCTGTCAAAGACTTTTAAACCCACTTTTGATTCAAAATCAGCAAGATATTTACTGACATTGGCCTGCGCGATGCCAAGCACGGTAGCTGCATGGCTGATATTTTCACTGGCAGCGATTACCGAGATAATTTTTAACTCCCGGTACTTGAGTTGTAATTTTGTCATCGCAACAGTCCAATTTATATATGATTTTATATATTACTATATAAATATGAATCTTGCACCGGAGAAATTGTAAGCATTACTATGCCGACTCTTTTTTATCTTAATTTAAAATGGAATGTCGGACATGTTAATTAACCGCAATATTGTGGCGTTATTTTTTATGCCTTTTATGGCAAGTGCAACTGCTGCAGAATTATCCGTTGGTGCTGGTGCAGTTTATAATGAATCGCCTTATCGCGGTTATAATGAAAATACCAAAGCAATTCCGCTGATCAGTTATGAGGGCGATTCTTTTTATGTCCGCCAGACGACGTTAGGTTTTATTCTGTCGCAAAGTGAAAAAAATGAACTTAGCCTGACCGCATCCTGGATGCCGCTGGAATTTGATCCTGCCGATAATGACGACCATGCTATGCAACAACTCGATAAGCGTGACAGTACGGCAATGGCGGGAGTTGCCTGGTATCACCATGAGCGTTGGGGGACCGTGAAAGCTTCTGCGGCGGCTGATGTTCTGGATAACAGTAACGGTTGGGTAGGTGAGTTATCGTTATTCCACAAAATGCAGATAGGTCGCCTGTCGCTGACACCTGCTCTTGGCGTTCTCTATTATGACGAGAATTTCAGTGACTATTACTATGGCATTTCAGAGAGCGAGTCTCGTCGCAGCGGTCTGGCGAGTTATACCGCGCAAGATGCCTGGGTGCCTTATGTCAGCCTGACGGCAAAGTACCCCATCGGAGAACACGTCGTATTAATGGCGAGTGCCGGATACAGTGAGCTGCCAGAAGAGATTACTAACAGCCCAATGATTGACCGTAATGAAAGTTTTACTTTTGTCACCGGCGTGAGCTGGCGTTTTTAATTGACTGGGTAGAAAAACTGACCGGAATCATCCCGGGCATTCCCCTATGAAAAGTACGGCATTGATAATCATTTTCAATATCATTTAATTAACTATAATGAACCAACTGCTTACGCGGCATTAACAATCGGCCGCCCGACAATACTGGAGATGAATATGAGCTATACCCTGCCATCCCTGCCGTATGCTTACGATGCCCTGGAACCGCACTTCGATAAGCAGACCATGGAAATCCACCACACCAAACACCATCAGGCCTACGTCAACAACGCCAACGCGGCGCTGGAAAGCCTGCCAGAATTCGCCAACCTGCCGGTTGAAGAGCTGATCACCAAACTGGATCAGCTGCCAGCAGACAAAAAAACCGTTCTGCGCAACAACGCTGGCGGTCACGCTAACCACAGTCTGTTCTGGAAAGGTCTGAAAAAAGGCACCACCCTGCAGGGCGATCTGAAAGCGGCTATCGAACGTGATTTCGGTTCCGTTGATAACTTCAAAGCAGAATTTGAAAAAGCGGCAGCTTCCCGCTTTGGTTCCGGCTGGGCATGGCTGGTGCTGAAAGGCGATAAACTGGCGGTGGTTTCTACTGCTAACCAGGACTCCCCGCTGATGGGCGAAGCCATTTCTGGCGCTTCCGGCTTCCCGATTGTGGGCCTGGATGTGTGGGAACACGCTTACTACCTGAAATTCCAGAACCGTCGTCCGGACTACATCAAAGAGTTCTGGAACGTGGTGAACTGGGATGAAGCTGCGGCACGTTTCGCGGCGAAAAAATAATCGCATCTTGTCTGCTGTAATGAGGCGTTGACGCCTCGTGTCAGCATAAAAAACAAACCATCGTGCATAACGGTGGTTTTTTTGTGATCAATTTCAAAAGAAAAACAATGATCCTATAAAATTAAAACGATGTTTCAATTGGTGTGGTGTTGATCACTTTTATTGCCATGATGAATGTCTATCTTCGTTTCCATCAACACTGATGCTCCGTTAAGGAACGTCGCATCAGCCTATAAAAATATGCCAACAGGTGATGGAAATGCAGATAAAACGCACGATAGAGAAAATCCCGGGGGGGGATGATGCTCATCCCGCTGTTCCTTGGTGCACTGTGTCATACCTTCTCGCCGGGGGCGGGGAAATATTTTGGATCATTCACTAACGGGATGATTACCGGCACGGTGCCTATCCTGGCGGTGTGGTTTTTCTGCATGGGGGCGTCTATCAAATTAAGCGCGACGGGAACAGTGTTGCGTAAATCCGGTACGCTGGTGGTAACCAAAATTGCCGTTGCGTGGGTGGTTGCAGCCATTGCTTCGCGCATTATTCCTGAGCACGGTGTCGAAGTCGGATTTTTTGCCGGGCTTTCAACGCTGGCGCTGGTGGCGGCAATGGACATGACCAACGGCGGTCTGTATGCCTCTATCATGCAGCAGTACGGCACCAAAGAAGAGGCCGGGGCATTTGTGTTGATGTCGCTGGAATCTGGTCCGCTAATGACGATGATTATTCTGGGAACCGCCGGGATTGCTTCGTTTGAACCGCATGTTTTCGTTGGCGCAGTGTTGCCGTTCCTGGTGGGCTTCGCGCTGGGGAACCTTGATCCTGAATTGCGCGAGTTTTTCAGCAAAGCAGTGCAGACGCTGATTCCGTTCTTTGCCTTCGCGCTGGGCAATACCATTGATTTAACCGTGATTGCCCAGACAGGTTTGTTGGGGATCCTGTTGGGTGTGGCGGTGATTATCGTGACCGGTATTCCGTTGATTATTGCCGATAAATTGATTGGCGGTGGCGATGGCACTGCCGGAATTGCCGCCTCCAGTTCTGCCGGGGCCGCGGTGGCAACGCCGGTACTGATTGCGGAAATGATCCCGGCCTTTAAACCGATGGCGCCTGCGGCAACTTCGTTGGTGGCGACGGCGGTAATTGTGACTTCGATTCTGGTGCCAATTCTTACCTCTGTCTGGTCACGTAAAGCCAAAGCCAGAGCGGCGAAGATCGAAATTCTGGGTACGGTGAAATAATCTCTCTTTTTCCATATCATCGCCGGATGAATTGACGTTCATCCGGCGTTTTACCTTAAATAACAAATACCTCATCAATCGTCCGACATTCGCTTTCTGTTAACTCCCCACCGGCATTGCGCGACACTCCTGTGCAGTAACCAAACTTACGTGATACCACCGTCTTGATGGTAGTGACAAAATCTTCACCGATGGCGTAGATGGACATATAAGTACCAATCTGTTGCTGAATATCTTGTAAAGCTGCCAGGTCGCCGCGTTTGAAGGCTTCGCGGGCTTCGACAAACAGCTCTGGCATAACGTTATTTAAGCCAGAGATTATCCCCGCGCCGCCAGCCAGCAAATTAGGAATGTAATACTCGTCATAGCCCGAAAGCACCGCAAAATCAGGACGCACAGCCTGAGTTGCCTGAATCATGCTGCGGGTGTGTGACTGACAATCGACGGTATCTTTAATTCCGGCAAACTCAGGAAACTCACTCGCCAGTGTGGCGACCAGGTCTGGGGTTAAATCACAACCGGTCCGCGCCGGGAAGTTATATGCGAACCATTTGCCCTGTAATTCGCGACCCAGATGGCGGAAATAGCTTAATAATTGCTTCGCCGTCTGGCCGTAGTAATAAGGCGGGAGGATCATCACTGCATCATAGCCCGTGCGATACGCTTCTTGCGCCATAATCAGTACATCATGCGTGCATGTGGACGAGACGTTGGCCACCATTTTTAGCGTGCTCATGGCTCGTGCTTCACGAATAAGCATGAGCCTCTCTTCCAGTGTGAAGGAAGCAAACTCACCAATGCTTCCCATTAGCAATATCACATCGATGTTAGCGTCAGTGAGTCGCTGCAGATGCTGCTTCAGTCCGTTAAGGTCTACATTCCCGTCTTTATCCATCGGCGTGATGGAAGGACACCAGACGCCAGAAAACTGTAATTTATCAGCCACGCGGTAAACTCCTCATAATGAAATGGTGTTTCAAAAACATCTCATTGATAACATGTCTACAGTTTTGTCATGTGAACCGTGCTCTCATTTTGCGCGCCTGACATAAAATAAATATGGTCTAATGGGGAAATTTCTCGGTGGAGAGGGAACAGATGCGATATCCGGTTGATGTATACACAGGCAAAATTCGGGATTATCCGGAAAGCCGTCCAAGTGCAATTGCGAAAATGCAGGTCGATGGTGAGTTGATGCTGACAGAACTGGGGCTGGAAGGCGACGAACAGGCAGAGAAAAAGATTCACGGCGGGCCAGACAGGGCGCTGTGTCATTATCCTCGCGAGCATTATCTCTACTGGGCGCGGGAATTTCCGGAACAGGCAGAGTTGTTTGTTGCACCTGCGTTTGGTGAAAACCTCTCAACCGACGGTCTGACGGAAAGCAATGTTTATATTGGCGATATTTTCCGCTGGGGAGAGGCGTTGATTCAGGTCACCCAGCCGCGCTCTCCGTGCTACAAACTCAATTACCACTTTGATATCAGTGATATAGCGCAGTTGATGCAAAACACGGGTAAAGTGGGCTGGCTGTATAGCGTGATTGCGCCGGGGAAAGTGTCTGCGGATGCGCCGCTGGAGTTGGTTTCCCGTGTCAGCGATGTGACCGTGCAGGAGGCTGCCGCTATCGCATGGCATATGCCGTTTGATGATGAGCAGTATCACCGTTTGCTTTCCGCAGCCGGGCTATCGAAAAGCTGGACGCGGACGATGCAGAAACGCCGACTTAGCGGCAAGATTGAAGATAATTCACGGCGGTTGTGGGGGAAATAACCCCCCGGAGAGTAGGCCTGATAAGACGTGACTAGCGTCGCATCAGGCATCATGCTCAAATGCTGGATGCGGTGTAAACGCCTTATCCTGCCTACAAATGCGGAGTTTAACTCCGCTTATACAGCGGCAGCCAAATCACCAGACGTAAACCGCCCAGCGGGCTGTCTTCCGCTTTCACCCAACCACGGTGCTGCTGAATGGCGGTTTCGACAATCGCCAGCCCCAAACCTGTACCGCCAGATTCACGATCGCGCGCTTCATCTGTACGATAGAACGGGCGGAAAATCTGTTCGCGATCTTCCGGGCTAACGCCAGGACCATCGTCGTCCACCGTAATGGTGATACCGTCTTTATCTACCGCAAAGCCCACTTCAATCTTCGTATGGGAATAACGCAGAGCATTACGAACAATGTTTTCCAGCGCACTTTCCAGGGCGTTCGGGTTGCCGTACAGCGGCCACGGCCCTGGCGGGAAGTTAACCGTAAACGACTTGCCCATCTGTTCCGCTTCGAATGCCGCGTTATCCAGCACTTCGTTCCACAACTGGTTGGCTTTGATTGTCTCGCTCACCAGCGCGTTTTTCTGCTGATTACGTGACATTACCAACAGGTCGTTGATCATGCTGTCCAGACGCTGGGCTTCGGTTTCAATACGCTCCAGTTCCTTGCTTTCACCACTACGACGGCGCAGTAACGCCGTACCCAGTTGCAGACGCGTCAGCGGGGTGCGCAGCTCGTGAGAGATATCAGAAAGCAGACGCTGCTGAGAGGTCATCATGCGCTCCAGCGCGGTCACCATCTGGTTAAAACTGGCACCTGCGGCAAGAAATTCTTGTGGCCCCGCTTCCAGTTCCGGGTGTTGGCGTAAGTTCCCCTGGGCAACTTCATCGGCAGCGTTTTTCAGCTTACGTGCCGGTTTTGCCAGACTCCAGGCCAACCACAACAGCAGTGGTGTACTGACCAACATAGTGACAATCAGCAGCAATAGCGGGCGGTCAAACAGTAAGTTTATGAAATCGGATTGAGAACTGCTGGCCGGACGAATCAGATAAAGCTGGTAATTATCTTCGCCATCACGCACGGAGAACGGACCCACCAGTTCCACGCGACCATACTTTTTCTTCTGCGGATGATCGGCGTTATCGGCCTGACCAATAAAGTTGCGAATGATCTGCATTTCGCTGCGTTCAGCGCCGATCACGCGGCCTTCAGTGGTCACCAGTAATAAACGCTGGCCTGGTGGCGCCCACTTATCAATGGCCCGGAACAGGCGACGCCACCACATTAAATCGTTGGGTGGATCGTTCGCCAGTTCCGCTTCGACATGCTGCTCAATCATCAGCCCCTGACGCTGTTCGCTATCCAGAAGCTCGGTCATCTGGCGAGAGTCGAGCTTGGGTAACATCAAAACCAGCATCAACACCAGCGCCAGCGTCAGCCAGAAGATGGCGAAGATGCGCGCGGTTAAGCTGCCTATCATGAAGCGGAAACCATCAGATAGCCGCGACCACGCAATGTTTTAAACCACGGATGGCCGTCTTTACGATCCGGCAGCTTACGACGCAGGTTGGAAATATGCATATCGATAGCACGGTCGAAAGGCGTCAGGCGTTTGCCCAGTACTTCCTGGCTTAAATGCTCGCGAGAAACCACCTGACCCAGATGCTGCGCCAGTAGGTAGAGCAGGGTAAATTCAGTACCGGTTAGCTCCAGTGTTTGCCCGTCGAAGCTGGCTTCCTGACGGCCTGGATTCAGCACTAAGGCGTCAACTTCCAGCGTCGGCGAACCATTATCGCTGTTCTGCTGTTGCTCGCTCCAGTGCGAACGGCGCAGGATCGCGCGAATACGCGCAACCAGTTCACGATCGTTAAACGGTTTCGGGAGATAGTCATCCGCACCCAGCTCAAGGCCGAGGACGCGATCAAGTTCACTGCCGCGAGCCGTCAACATAATGACTGGCGTCTGGTGTGTCTGGCGAAGTGCTTTTAATGTGTCGATACCATTTTTCTTCGGCATCATCACATCAAGCAAAAGTAAATCAATGCTGTCGTCCAGAAGAGCAAGCGCTTGTTCCCCGTCGTGGGCAACAATCACGTTGAAGCCTTCCATCTCGAGCAGCTCCTTTAACAGGGATGTCAGCTCTCGGTCATCATCAACTAACAGGATTTTATTCATTGTTTAAATACCTCCGAGGCAGAAATTACGTCATCAGACGTCGCTAATCCATGACTTTACGTTGTTTTACACCCCCTGACGCATGTTTGCAGCCTGAATCGTAAACTCTCTATCGTTGAATCGCGACAGAAAGATTTGGGAGCAAATGATGCGCATAGTTACCGCTGCCGTCATGGCCTCAACGCTGGCAGTCAGTTCATTAAGCCACGCTGCTGAAGTCGGTTCAGGCGATAACTGGCATCCGGGAGAAGAACTTACGCAGCGCAGTACGCAGAGCCATATGTTCGACGGCATAAGTTTAACCGAACATCAGCGTCAGCAGATGCGAGATCTTATGCAACAGGCCCGGCACGAACAGCCACCTGTTAATGTTAGCGAACTGGAGACAATGCATCGCCTTGTCACCGCAGAAAATTTTGATGAAAACGCTGTGCGCGCACAGGCAGAAAAAATGGCGAACGAGCAAATAGCTCGTCAGGTTGAGATGGCAAAAGTCCGCAACCAAATGTATCGCCTGTTAACGCCGGAGCAGCAAGCGGTTTTAAACAAGAAACATCAACAACGAATGGAACAGTTGCGCGACGTGACGCAATGGCAAAAAAGTTCATCGTTGAAGCTATTGAGTAGTAGCAACTCACGTTCCCAGTAGTAAACCCTGTTTTCCTTGCCATAGACACCATCCCTGTCTTCCCCCACATGATGTGGGGGTTTTTTTTTATCCGCAATTTGCCTGTTACTTGATGCATTGCAGATGATTTGCATCCGTTATACTACCGTCAGTTGATAGCGGGAGTATTTATGAATCAATCTTATGGGCAGCTGGTTAGTCGGGCGGCGATTGCTGCAACGGCGATGGCTTCGCTGTTATTACTGATTAAAATTTTTGCATGGTGGTATACCGGATCAGTGAGTATTCTCGCTGCGCTGGTGGATTCGCTGGTGGATATCGGTGCGTCATTAACTAACTTATTGGTCGTGCGTTACTCACTACAACCTGCCGACGATAATCACTCCTTTGGTCACGGCAAAGCTGAGTCGCTCGCCGCGCTGGCGCAAAGTATGTTTATCTCCGGCTCCGCGCTGTTCCTGTTTTTGACCGGTATCCAGCATTTGGTTTCTCCGACACCGATGAAAGACCCGGGTGTTGGGGTTATCGTGACTATTGTGGCGCTAATTTGTACGATTATTCTTGTCTCGTTTCAGCGTTGGGTCGTTCGCCGGACGCAAAGCCAGGCAGTGCGGGCAGATATGCTACATTATCAGTCTGATGTTATGATGAACGGCGCGATTTTGCTGGCGCTGGGATTGTCCTGGTACGGCTGGCATCGTGCTGATGCCCTGTTTGCTTTGGGAATCGGCATCTATATTTTATATAGCGCGTTACGCATGGGGTATGAGGCGGTCCAGTCATTATTGGATCGCGCGCTGCCCGATGGCGAACGACAGGAAATTATTGATATCGTGACTTCCTGGCCGGGAGTTAGCGGCGCTCACGATCTTCGCACGCGGCAGTCAGGGCCGACCCGCTTTATTCAGATTCATTTGGAAATGGAAGACTCTCTGCCTTTGGTTCAGGCACATATGGTGGCGGATCAGGTAGAGCAGGCTATTTTACGGCGTTTTCCAGGTTCAGATGTGATTATCCATCAAGATCCTTGTTCCGTCGTACCCAGGGAGAGTAAACGGTCTACGCTTTCATAATCCGTACAAAAGAGAGCCAGACCCGCATTTTGTGTATAAAATACCGCCATTTGGCCTGACCTGAATCAATTCAGCAGGAAGTGATTGTTATACTATTTGTACATTCGTTGGATCACTTCGATGTGCAAGAAGACTTCCGGCAACAGATTTCATTTTGCATTCCAAAGTTCAGAGGTAGTCATGATTAAGAAAATCGGTGTGTTGACAAGCGGCGGTGATGCGCCAGGCATGAACGCCGCAATTCGCGGGGTTGTTCGTTCTGCGCTGACAGAAGGTCTGGAAGTAATGGGTATTTATGACGGCTATCTGGGTCTGTATGAAGACCGTATGGTACAGCTAGACCGTTACAGCGTGTCTGACATGATCAACCGTGGTGGTACATTCCTCGGTTCTGCGCGCTTCCCGGAATTCCGCGACGAGAACATCCGCGCCGTGGCTATCGAGAACCTGAAAAAACGTGGTATCGACGCGCTGGTGGTTATCGGCGGTGACGGTTCCTACATGGGGGCAATGCGTCTGACCGAAATGGGCTTCCCGTGCATCGGCCTGCCGGGCACCATCGACAACGACATCAAAGGTACTGACTACACCATTGGTTTCTTCACGGCATTGAGCACCGTTGTTGAAGCTATCGACCGTCTGCGTGACACCTCTTCTTCTCACCAACGTATTTCCGTGGTGGAAGTGATGGGCCGCTACTGTGGCGATCTGACTCTGGCTGCGGCTATTGCTGGTGGCTGTGAATTCGTTGTGGTTCCGGAAGTTGAATTCAGCCGTGACGATCTGGTAAACGAAATCAAAGCCGGTATCGCGAAAGGTAAAAAACACGCGATTGTGGCGATCACTGAACATATGTGTGACGTCGACGAGCTGGCACACTTCATCGAAAAAGAAACTGGCCGTGAAACCCGCGCAACTGTGCTGGGCCACATCCAGCGCGGTGGTTCTCCGGTGCCTTACGATCGTATTCTGGCTTCCCGTATGGGCGCTTACGCTATCGATCTGCTGCTGGCAGGTTACGGCGGTCGTTGCGTAGGTATCCAGAACGAACAGCTGGTTCACCACGACATCATCGATGCTATCGAAAACATGAAGCGTCCGTTCAAAGGTGACTGGCTGGACTGCGCGAAAAAACTGTATTAATGATTTCGGAAAAAGGCAGATTTCTTTAGCCTGAAACCGATGACAGAGGCAAAAATGCCTGATGCGCTTCGCTTATCAGGCCTACATGAATTCTGCAATCTATTGAGTTTGCAAGCTTTTGTAGGTCGGATAAGCTGCATCCGGCATGAACAAAGCGCACTTTGTCAACAATATGAGGCGGATTTCTTCCGCCTTTTTAACTCCCCCATATATACCCGCAAGTTATAGCCAATCTTTTTTTATTCTTTAATGTTTGAATCCCTTTCTGGCACGCTTTGTTCATCACAACACAACATAAGAGAGCCGGGCGATGAACAAGTGGGGCGTAGGGTTAACTTTATTACTGGCAGCGACCAGCGTTATGGCAAAGGATATTCAGCTTCTTAACGTTTCGTATGATCCAACACGCGAACTGTACGAGCAGTACAACAAAGCCTTCAGCGCCCACTGGAAACAGCAAACCGGCGATAACGTGGTGATTCGCCAGTCGCACGGCGGTTCGGGTAAACAGGCGACGTCGGTAATCAATGGCATAGAAGCTGATGTCGTCACGCTGGCGCTAGCCTATGACGTGGATGCCATTGCTGAACGTGGTCGTATCGATAAAGAGTGGATCAAGCGTCTGCCGGATAACTCCGCACCTTATACTTCTACCATTGTCTTCCTGGTGCGTAAGGGGAATCCGAAGCAGATTCACGACTGGAACGATTTGATTAAGCCAGGTGTTTCGGTGATCACCCCGAACCCGAAAAGTTCTGGTGGTGCACGCTGGAACTACCTGGCAGCCTGGGGATACGCCCTGCATCACAACAACAACGATCAGGCAAAAGCGCAGGAATTCGTGCAGTCGTTGTATAAAAACGTCGAAGTACTGGATTCCGGCGCGCGCGGTTCAACGAATACCTTTGTTGAGCGCGGCATTGGCGACGTGCTGATTGCCTGGGAAAACGAAGCTCTGCTGGCGGCGAATGAACTGGGGAAAGATAAATTCGAAATCGTCACGCCGAGCGAGTCTATTCTCGCAGAGCCTACGGTGTCAGTTGTCGATAAAGTGGTAGAGAAAAAAGGCACTAAAGAGGTGGCGGAAGCTTACCTGAACTATCTCTACTCGCCAGAAGGCCAGGAGATTGCGGCTAAAAACTACTATCGTCCGCGCGATCCTCAGGTAGCGAAAAAATATGAAAATGCCTTTCCGAAGCTGAAGTTATTCACCATTGATGAAGAGTTCGGTGGCTGGACGAAAGCGCAAAAAGAGCATTTCTCTAACGGCGGTACGTTTGACCAAATCAGCAAACGTTAATTTGTTGAAGGCAATCAGACCCGGTGGCATCTCGCGACCGGGTTTTTTATTTGTCACGATTTTGCGTTACCCTTGCATCTCTTTGAGGTACAGGGAAAAAAAGATGAAAAAAGCAGGTCTTCTTTTTTTAGCGATGATGGTTATCGCTGTTGCTGCCGCAGGCATTGGTTACTGGAAATTGACCGGTGAAGAGTCGGACACGTTGCGCCAGATTGCCCTTGAGCAATGTTTACCCAACCAGCAGCAAAACCAAAACCCTTCGCCATGTGCGGAAGTCAAACCCAATGCCGGATATGTGGTTTTAAAAGACCTTAACGGTCCTCTGCAATATTTGTTGATGCCAACGTATCGTATTAACGGCACTGAAAGTCCATTGTTAACCGATCCTTCAACGCCTAATTTCTTCTGGTTAGCCTGGCAGGCGCGTGATTTTATGAGCAAAAAATACGGCCAGCCAGTCCCCGATCGCGCGGTATCTCTGGCGATTAACTCCCGTACTGGGCGCACGCAAAACCATTTTCATATCCATATCTCTTGTATTCGTCCTGATGTGCGCGAACAACTGGATAATAATCTGGCGAATATCAGCACCCGTTGGTTACCGCTGCCCGGTGGGCTGCGTGGGCATGAATACCTGGCACGTAGGGTAACTGAAAGCGAGCTGGTAAAACGGAGTCCGTTTATGATGCTGGCAGAAGAAGTACCAGAGGCACGGGAACATATGGGCAGTTACGCGCTGGCAATGGTGCGACAGAGTGATAACTCGTTTGTATTGCTGGCGACGCAGCGCAATCTGCTGACGCTGAATCGTGCTTCAGCCGAGGAACTTCAGGATCATCAGTGTGAGATTTTGCGTTAAAGCGAGGAGTTGTTAAGGAAAGCTAAGTGCCGGATGCGATATCCGGCACCAGTCAGACTTAAGCCTGTTTAGCCGCTTCAGCAGCTTTAACGATCACTGCAAAGGCGTCAGCTTTCAGAGAAGCACCGCCAACCAGCGCGCCGTCGATGTCCGGCTGAGCGAACAGTTCTGCGGCGTTAGACGCGTTTACAGAACCGCCGTACTGGATGATCACTTGTTCAGCGATGTTAGCGTCAACTTTAGCGATGTGGTCACGGATAAATTTGTGAACAGCCTGTGCCTGCGCCGGAGTTGCAGATTTGCCAGTACCGATTGCCCATACTGGTTCGTAAGCGATTACCGCACCTTCGAATGCCGCAGCACCCTGAGTTTTCAGTACCGCGTCGATCTGACGTGCGCAAACTTCTTCAGTTTTGCCCGCTTCGTTTTCAGCTTCGGTTTCACCGATGCACAGAACCGGAGTCAGACCCTGCTCTTTCAGCACCGCGAATTTTTTCGCGATCAGTTCGTCAGACTCTTTGTGGTAAGTACGACGTTCAGAGTGACCGATGATGATGTACTGTGCGCCGATGTCTTTCAGCATAGCAGCAGAGGTTTCACCAGTGAATGCGCCGGACAGGTTCAGGTCCACGTTCTGCGCACCCAGCATGATGTGGCTGCCTTCAGCTTCACGCTTCGCCATATCGATGTACATTTCTGGTGGCGCGATTGCAACGCCACAGCCATCAACGCCTGCCAGCTCTTTACGCAGGTTAGAAACCAGCTCGTGAACCATGTGGCGGCTGCCGTTCAGTTTCCAGTTACCCATCACTAAAGGATGTCGCATTTTAATTCTCCACGCTTATAAGCGAATAAAGGAAGATGGCCGCCCCGCGGGGCAGCAGGTCTGTGAAACAGTATAGAGATTCATCACTGGAAAGGCTTTGCTTTTTGTCATTTATTCAACCCTTCAAGCGATTCAGATAGCGCAAGCTTAATCGGTTCAACAGCGAAGGTCAGTCCCTTTTCGCCGTTGTCCGCGACAACATAGCGCAGTGCGCCTTCTGTCTCTGTGTAATAACGTTTGTTTTTCCCCGCAGTAAGGAGCGACTGTAGCTTTTTCTGGCTTTGTGTTTTGGTCATCAGCGGGGTGAGTGTGCGGATCACCGCCGCCATGTATTCATGAGCTTTTGCTTTGGCGGCTTTTTGCTCTGGTCCCTGGATTGGTAGCCAGGTAATTTGAATGCTTTTGATTTTTAAAGTGCCACGCTCCAGCGCCGTAGAGGCATACAAGTTCTCGTTAATTTTACTGGCGGCGCGAGTCAGATTGGCTTTGTCGGGGCTGCTGTCGATGGCGCGAAACTCGTTCAGTGGCAGGTTGGGGTTCTGGCTGTTAAAGTTTTCTCGAAACTGGCTGATGGAGAGATCGAAGGTAGGGGCGCCAGCAAGCAGATAGGGCGCAGTGGTCGCCGTACCTGGTGTTTGTGCATGCACCGTTGTGCTAACGGCTGATGCAGAACATAAGAGAAAAAACAGCGTAAACCCTGGCTTCATCGACAGTACCTTTTGTTATGACTGGCTCCGATTAAAACGATATCTGTCTCCCTTGTCAAAAGGGTAGAATCCTGGAAAAGACAACCATCAAGGAACTTACATGACCATACAGCAATGGTTATTCTCGTTTAAAGGGCGTATTGGGCGCCGTGATTTCTGGATTTGGATTGGCCTCTGGTTCGTTGGCATGCTGGTGCTTTTCTCACTGGCAGGTAAAAACTTACTCGATATCCAGACCGCCGCGTTTTGCCTGGTGTGCTTACTTTGGCCGACCGCAGCAGTAACGGTCAAACGACTGCACGATCGCGGGCGTTCCGGCGCATGGGCATTTTTAATGATTGTAGCGTGGATGCTGCTGGCGGGTAATTGGGCGATTTTACCGGGCGTCTGGCAATGGACGGTGGGGCGTTTTGTCCCGACGTTGATTCTGGTGATGATGCTTATTGATCTTGGCGCATTTGTCGGTACGCAGGGCGAAAATAAATTTGGCAAAGATACTCTGGATGTGAAGTATAAAGCCGACAATAAATCAAGTAATTAACCTTTAATATATCTCTTATTGCTATTTTTTTCCGGGATTGTTATTTCCACGCTGGAAATGACAATGCCCGGAAAATCCTCCTCATTTCCTCACCTTAAGCAATATCAAAAAAAATGGTAATCCATAAGATCATTACTTGTTTGTTCTTCTCTTAACGGCGCATTATTCTTAAGTCGTAATCGACAGAGAGGCGAATATACAGAGGTGCCCTATGAAAGATGTCGTAGATAAATGCAGTACTAAAGGATGTGCGATTGATATCGGTACGGTGATTGATAACGACAACTGTACCAGTAAGTTTTCGCGCTTTTTTGCCACCCGCGAAGAAGCAGAGTCCTTTATGACCAAACTGAAAGAGCTTGCCGCCACTGCATCCTCTGCGGATGAAGGGGCCAGTGTGGCCTATAAGATTAAGGATCTGGAGGGGCAAGTTGAGCTTGATGCGGCCTTCACCTTCTCATGCCAGGCCGAGATGATTATTTTTGAGTTATCCCTGCGTTCGTTAGCTTGATGGAGTCGCTTTAGAAGGAGTTAAACATGGCTTATAAACACATTGGCGTGGCAATTTCCGGAAATGAAGAAGATGCCTTACTGGTGAACAAAGCCCTGGATCTCGCCAGACATAATGACGCTCACCTGACATTGATTCATATTGATGATGGCTTAAGCGAGTTGTATCCGGGCATTTACTTCCCTGCAACAGAAGATATTCTTCAACTATTGAAAGATAAGTCAGATAACAAGCTGTATAAACTGACGAAAAATATTCAGTGGCCGAAGACCAAACTGCGTATTGAACGCGGAGAAATGCCGGAAACACTGCTGGAAATTATGCAACAAGAGCAGTGCGACCTCCTTGTCTGTGGTCATCACCACTCATTTATCAACCGTTTGATGCCGGCATACCGCGGGATGATCAATAAGTTGAATGCGGACCTGCTCATCGTGCCGTTTATCGATAAGTAACCGCTTACCAGTAATGCTCCGCTGTCATGTGGCCCGGTCGACGACGTAAATGTTTCGTCATCTGCCGGGTTTCTTTTAGCAGCTGTTGCGTATCGCGCACCATTTGCGGATTACCACACAGCATCACATGACTGGTTTCTTTATCCATTGCCAGGCCAACCGCGTTTTCCAGTTCACCGCTTTCAATTAACGCCGGTATTCGCCCGGTGAGCGAACCCGCAGCCGTTTCCCGACTGACCACCGTCTGAATGCGCAGTTTCCCTTCGTAGCGTTTTTCCAGTTCTTGCATCAGCGGCAGATAGCTTAAGTCGGCGGCATATCGTGCGGCGTGAACCAGCACCAGGTTTTTGAAGCGATCTAAATCTTTGCCCAATTGCAGAATTGATAAATAAGGGCCAATCGCCGTGCCAGTCGCCAGCATCCACAGTGTTTCGCAGTCCGGCACTTCATCCAGCACAAAGAAGCCTGCCGCCTCACTAACCACTTGCACTTCATCACCCGGTTTTAGCGCCGCCAGTCGCGGGCTTAATTTGCCATCGGGAACGGTGACCAGGTAAAACTCCAGATCGGGATTATCGGGCGAGTTAACGTAGGAGTAAGCGCGCTGGACGCGTTCGCCGTCAATTTCAAGGCCAAGTTTAGTGAATTGCCCGGCGGTAAACGGAAGCACGGGAGCGTGAACGGTGAGACTAAACAGGGCGTCGGTCCAGTTCTGCACTTTAGTGACTTTGCCTGTTACCCAATCAGCCATGTTTTTCTCCTGTTTTGATTGACTTGCCTTATCTTCGTTCTCCGAACAAAAAAATTCCAGTCCCGAAGGACTGGAAGGCTCAATCGATCAAATAACTCAGAGAATGTGCACCTGCATATCCGGGTCTTTACGATCCAGATAGTGAATCGACTGAATGCGACGAATAGTGCGTGACTTACCACGGATCAGCAGCGTTTCGGTGGTGGCGATATTGCCTTTGCGGCTAATACCTTCCAGTAGATCGCCCTTGGTGATACCGGTTGCGGAAAAGATGACGTTATCGCTGCGCGCCATATCGCCCAGACGCAACACTTTACCCGCTTCGATGCCCATTGCTTTGCAGCGTGCCAGTTCCTGTTCACCAATGCGGCGATTTTCTGCGTTGTCGCCTTTAACGTCATGACGCGCCAGCAGACGGCCATTCATATCGCCATCTAACGCCCGAATCACCGCCGCAGAAACTACGCCTTCCGGCGCGCCGCCAATGCCGTACAGCACGTCAACTTCGCTGTCTGGCATACAGGTGAGAATTGAGGCCGCAACGTCGCCGTCTGGAATAGCAAATACGCGTACGCCGAGTTGCTGCATTTCTGCGATAACGGCATCGTGGCGCGGTTTCGCCAGAATCGTTACCGTCAGTTCGCTCAATGGTTTGCCGAGCGCAGCGGCAACATTGCGCAGGTTATCCGCCAACGGCAGATTCAGATCAATGGCGCCCTTGGCTCCCGGTCCGACGATCAGCTTTTCCATATACATATCTGGCGCGTTGAGGAAGCAGCCTTTATCGCCTACTGCCAGCACCGCCAGCGCGTTAGCCTGGCCCATCGCCGTCATGCGCGTGCCTTCAATCGGATCAACAGCAATATCCACTGCATCACCGCGACCAGTACCGACTTTTTCACCAATGTAGAGCATCGGTGCTTCGTCGATTTCACCTTCACCAATGACGATGGTGCCGTCAATGTTGACCTGGTTGAGCATTATGCGCATGGCGTTAACCGCTGCGCCGTCAGCGGTATTTTTATCGCCGCGTCCTAACCATTTGTAGCCAGCCAGCGCCGCAGATTCGGTGACGCGGGAAAATTCGATGGCAAGTTCTCGTCTCATAGCAAACTCTAAGCAGTAAGGAATGGCGCGAAGTGTAGCACAGGGGAGGGAGCGGATTATTGATGTGTGCGGGGGTTGCCCCCGCACGATTTCAGAGTCTGCGACATGCCGGATGCGGCGTGAACGCCTTATCCGATCTACACAAGATGGCATCGGCTCGTAGGCCTGATAAGACGCGTAAGCGTCGCATCAGGCGATCAGCATCAGGCAATCGGTTCAGGTGCCTGACATTACTCGTCGTGTTCTTCCCAGGCCATCGCGCGTTTGACCGCTTTTTTCCAGCCAGCGTAACGGTAATTACGCTCGGTGGTTTCGATGCCAGGACGGAACTCGCGTTCAATCACTGCTTTCTCTTGCAGTTCGTCGAGATTTTGCCAGAAGCCAACCGCCAGACCAGCAAGATAGGCCGCACCCAACGCAGTCACTTCGCGAACTTCCGGGCGCTCAACACGGGTACCAAGAATATCGGACTGGAACTGCATCAGGAAGTTATTCGCCACCGCGCCGCCGTCCACGCGCAGTGCGTGCAGACGAATACCGGAGTCGGCCTGCATCGCTTCCAGTACGTCACGCGTCTGATAAGCAATAGACTCCAGCGTCGCACGGATGATGTGGTTGGCGTTCACCCCACGCGTTAAGCCGAAAATGGCCCCGCGCGCATACGGATCCCAGTAGGGCGCACCCAGTCCGGTAAACGCCGGAACGACATACACACCGTTGGTGTTTTGTACTTTAGTGGCAAAGTATTCGGAATCGTAGGCGTCGTTAATCAGCTTCATTTCATCGCGCAGCCACTGAATGGAGGCGCCCGCCATAAACACCGCACCTTCCAGCGCATAGTTTACTTCTCCGCTCGGGCCGCAGGCGATGGTGGTCAGCAGACCGTTTTCTGATTTCACCGCTTTCTCGCCGGTGTTCATCAGCATAAAGCAGCCGGTACCGTAGGTATTCTTCGCCATCCCTTCTTTCACGCACAACTGGCCGAAGAGTGCCGCCTGCTGGTCGCCCGCAATCCCGGCGATCGGAATACGCGTGCCGCCTTTGCCGCCAATGTTGGTCTGACCGTACACTTCGGAAGAACGACGTACTTCTGGCAGCATCTCACGCGGGATATCCAGCGCGTCGAGCATTTTGTCGTCCCAGTCCAGAGTATGGATGTTGAACAACATGGTACGAGACGCATTAGTGTAATCAGTGACGTGAACGCGGCCCTGAGTCATTTTCCAGATAAGCCAGGTATCAACCGTACCAAACAGCAGTTCACCACGGCGTGCACGCTCGCGGGAGCCTTCCACATGGTCGAGGATCCACTTCACTTTGGTGCCAGAGAAGTACGGGTCAATCACCAGACCGGTGTTGTTACGAATGTACTCTTCCATGCCGTCACGCTTGAGATGCTCGCAAATCTCGGCGGTACGACGGCACTGCCAGACAATAGCGTTATAGATAGGCTTGCCGGTTTCTTTTTCCCAGACGATGGTGGTTTCACGCTGGTTCGTAATACCGATAGCTGCAATTTGATCGGAATTAATATCTGCTTTCGCCAGCACTTCTACCAGTGTGGAGCTTTGGGTGGCCCAGATTTCCATTGGGTCGTGTTCTACCCAGCCTGGTTTTGGGTAAATTTGCTCAAATTCGCGCTGTGACACGCTAATGATATTGGCATCGTGATCCATCACGACCGCGCGGGAGCTGGTGGTGCCCTGGTCGAGCGCAACGATATATTTTTTTTCAGTCATGTTTAATTGTCCCGTAGTCACATTACAGCGAAGCTTTTTGTTCTGAAGGAGTTGTGATCTCCTTTTCTTCCACAACACAGATATCGCAAGGCAAATGGCGGCCAATCAGTTTGCGGTAGGCGAATGCACCTACAATCGCGCCAACGATAGGGCCAAAAAGCGGCACCAGGAAGTAAGGAATGTCTCTGCCGCCGGTAAAGGCGACATTGCCCCAGCCCGCCAGCCAGGCAAAGGCTTTCGGACCGATATCACGTGCTGGGTTCATGGCAAAGCCCGTTAATGGACCCATAGATGCGCCAATGACCGCAATCAGTAGACCAATCAGCAAGGGAGCCAAAGGGCCGCGCGGTACGCCGTTACCATCGTCCGTTAACGCCAGGATCAGCCCCATCAGAATAGCGGTAATCACCATCTCAACTGCGAAGGCCTGCACAAAATTGATATGAGGATTAGGATAAGTAGAGAAAGTACCCGCCAGATCAACACTTTCGACGCTTCCGCGAACAATATGATGGGTCTGCTCGAAGTCGAAGAATAAATTGTAGTAAAGCCCGTAAACTAATGCCGCAGCGCAGAAAGCTCCGGCGACTTGTGAAACGATATAAGGAATAACCTTGCGCTTGTCGAAACAGGCAAACAGCCACAGCGCAATGGTGACAGCTGGATTAAGATGTGCGCCGGAAACCCCTGCGGTTAGATAGATGGCCATCGCCACCCCCAGCCCCCAAATAACACTGATTTCCCACTGACCAAAAGACGCGCCAGCGACTTTAAGTGCAGCAACGCAACCGACACCGAAAAAAATCAACAACCCGGTACCGAGGAATTCAGCAATGCACTGGCCTTTCAAGGTTGATGTTTGACTCATAATCGGATCCTGAAGAGTTAATGTTTGTTGTATGCGTGAAAGTCACGGACCTCCACGATGCTTGTAGGCATGCTGTAAACTTATCGTTAACGAGCGAAAACGAGAAATATCGAACTTAAAATGTGTGTGCTTCGTCATAAAATGAGCGTTATCGCGCTATTTATTTCATCTGTTTATACATGATGCATGTTTGTTAGATCATTCGCGCAACAATTTTGTTAACATTTTCGATTGGTGTGGATTATGTCACCAGGAGAAGGATGAAAAGTGTGGCAAACCGTAATCTACAAGGCGTGCCGCTGGACAGCGATGGCGCGGCTTCATACAATCGGAGCTAACTAAAATGCGCTCGTATTTATTAAGGCGTCACCGGTAATCGGGACGAGGATTTTTATCCATCAACGCCTTGCAATTCAGGAGAGGTATGACAATGTCATTAGAAGTGTTTGAGAAACTGGAAGCAAAAGTACAGCAGGCGATTGATACCATCACTCTGTTGCAGATGGAAATCGAAGAGCTGAAAGAAAAAAACAACTCACTGTCGCAGGAAGTTCAAAATGCCCAGCATCAGCGCGAAGAGCTGGAGCGTGAGAACAACCATCTGAAAGAACAGCAGAACGGCTGGCAGGAACGTCTGCAGGCCCTGCTGGGTCGTATGGAAGAGGTTTAATCTCTTCCACGCAGAGGCGCCGCAAGGCGCCTTATTTTTTACTTCAGTGTTTTTGAGCGAATGCGCATAAAAGACCTGACACAAGCACGGGACGTAATAGTGACCCCAGAAAGACTGAACTGATATATTTTCCAGCCATGCCAGGGACCCCGTACCACAGATTGCTGTGCTGAAGATGGCTAAGAAAAACAAGTAATATCTATAGTATTAATAAGATAATGCATCTCGTATCAATAATATATCAATCAGATCATTGACGGGCAGAAAGCATCATTTTCATTACTTCTTCTTGATATTCGTCCAAATAATCTGGGTCGATGGCTGCGACCAGTTGTATCAAATTAGTGTTATCCAGTAGAGTCATGAAAATAGCATGTCTAACTTTGCCATCACTCATTGTTTGCACTCCTTCCTGATAAGCGCAGGCAAATCCCTGAACATCACAAACATGCATTTCTGCAGTTCCGTTTTGAGTCGCGGTAAGTTCCTCGATTGAATGCACACCGACTTCATTTTGTGAGAAGGCAACAATAGCTAAAATAGCATGGGCATCCCGAGTCACCAGGGTTGGTCCTTGTTTTACTATATTGGCAACCCACTGTTTGCTCGGAACCGTGACGGTGATACCTGGCCCCGAGAAAGTATAATCCCATGTGCTGTGTCGTTCCCACACCGTATAGCTGCTATAGATAAGAAATAATCCCATTAACCAACAAGTGCCGCGAATAAAGCTGCGGCCGCTTCTTTTTTTTATCGTTATACAGATGATTGTGGCGATAATAAATGATAGGGCAAGTGGGTTAAAAAATACGTTAGCAAAATATAAAATCATTTCACCGGTGTTGCCAGATAAAAGGAATTTGTAGCGGAAATGGTTAACGGCTATAAGAAATAAATATAAAATTAAAAGAATAATATTTTGCATGAATACGTCCATGTATAAAAAAGGGGAATTTAATTCCCCTTTTAACGCATGGCAGAGAGTTATTCAATATCCAGCGGATCTTCAGAAAGAATAATCCCGGTATTGTCGGCATAGAGATGGTCGCCGGAGAAGAAGGTGACGCCGCCAAAATTGACGCGGACATCGCTTTCGCCAATGCCTTCGCCAGCGGCACCAACCGGAATTGCCGCCATCGCCTGGATGCCGATGTCCAGTTCTTCCAGATCATCTACCTGACGCACCGCGCCGTAAATGACCAGGCCTTCCCATTCATTTTGTACTGCCAGACGCGCCAGTTCAGCATCGACCAGTGCGCGACGAACAGAACCACCGCCATCGACGACAAGGACACGACCCCGGCCATTCTGTTCGAGCAGATCGTACAGCAACCCGTTGTCCTCGAAACATTTTACCGTGATGATTTGTCCGCCAAACGACGCCCGTCCACCAAAGTTGGAGAACAGCGGTTCCACGACGTTGACATCTTCTTGATAGATGTCACAAAGCTCGGAAGTATCGTATTTCATAGGCTTAACATTCAGTTGCTGCGAGAATTTTCAGTATATCGCGCTATGTGGGTTGTTGGCAAAATCATCAATTGTTAATTGATATTTGTCAGTTATGTAGCCCACTGGCTTAAGAATATTCCCAAAACAAACAGCAGGTTAGTTAGTAATGCTCCTTTGACGGTGCGTTCCAGCATCGGACGCATCGCCACCGGGTCCATTTCACGCATCACATAACGGGCTTGCTTCACCAGCAACGGTGCTGCCAGCAGGAACAGCCAACCCCACAGGCTATGCAGTGAAAAGAGATTAAACAGCGCCAGACACACCAGCGAGCCCATCAGCAGGCAAGCATGGTAACGACGGGCGTTCACTTCACCTAAGCGCACTACCAGTGTGTTTTTGCCATTTTCGCGGTCGCTATTGATATCGCGCAGATTGTTAATGTTGAGCACCGCCGTTGCCAGCAGACCACAGGCCGTTGCCGGAAGGATCAGCGCCGGAATCAGCGTATGCGCCTGCAAATACCAGCTGCCCATCACGCTCAACCAGCCAAAGAAAACCAGTACGGAAATATCACCCAGGCCGATATAACCATAAGGACGATTGCCCACGGTATAGGTGATAGCGGCGATAATTGATAACCCACCAAGAATCAGGAAGCCGACAAAATCCGCCAGGTTATGACACGCCACCGCGACCAGCGCCAGTCCAGAGAGGCAGATGAGCACGACGGTAATAATGAGCGCCCGTTTCATCTCTTGCTGGGTAATGACCCCTTTTTGCATGCCGCGCAGCGGTCCAATACGGTCAGGTTTGTCGCTACCTTTGACAGCATCACCGTAGTCATTGGCGAGGTTAGAGAGGATCTGTAATAGCCCGGCGGTAATGAGTGCCAGCAGAGCGACCAGCGGATCGAAGTGACCTTGCCACCATGCCAGCGCCGTCCCGACGATAATTGCAGCAAAGGCGAGGGGGAGGGTTTTAGGTCGTAAACTTTCCAGCCACGCCTGAGTTCGGCTAATTTGTTGTTCAGTCATAATACGCGCCAATAAAAATGGGGCCTTTCAGCCCCATCAAACAATGATGAAAATGATTGAACGCGATTATAGGATAAAACGGCTCAGATCTTCATCTGCCACCAACGCATCCAGATGTTTGCTCACATAATCTGCGTCAATAGTGATGGTTTGACCGCTTAAATCGCTGGCGTCGTAGGAAATCTCTTCCATCAAACGCTCCAGAACGGTATGTAAACGACGCGCACCGATGTTTTCGGTAGATTCGTTTACCTGCCATGCCGCTTCTGCAATGCGTTTGATACCGGAGTCGGTGAACTCAATACTCACGCCTTCGGTCGCCATCAGTGCTTTGTACTGCACGGTGATAGAGGCATTCGGCTCGGTCAGAATACGCTCAAAGTCGCTGGTGGTCAGGGCCTGCAGCTCAACGCGGATCGGCAGACGACCTTGCAGTTCTGGGATCAGGTCAGACGGTTTCGCAACCTGGAATGCGCCAGAAGCGATGAACAGAATGTGGTCAGTTTTGACCATCCCGTGTTTGGTGGAAACGGTGCAACCTTCTACCAGCGGCAGCAGGTCACGCTGAACACCTTCACGGGAAACGTCCGGACCGGAGGATTCGCCGCGCTTACAGATTTTGTCGATTTCGTCGATGAACACGATCCCGTGCTGTTCTACGGCGTCGATAGCGTCTTGCTTCAATTCTTCCGGATTGACCAGTTTCGCCGCTTCTTCTTCAATCAGCAGCTTCATGGCGTCTTTGATTTTCAGCTTACGCGCTTTTTGCTTCTGACCGCCCAGGTTCTGGAACATAGACTGCAGCTGACTGGTCATCTCTTCCATTCCCGGAGGCGCCATAATTTCAACGCCCATCGGTGCTGCGGCAAGATCGATCTCGATTTCTTTGTCATCGAGTTGGCCTTCACGCAGTTTTTTGCGGAATGCCTGACGGGCAGCGGAAGGTTCCTGCTGCTGCTCGGTCTGTCCCCAGTTGTTTTTAGCCGGTGGGATCAGCACGTCGAGAATACGTTCTTCTGCCAGTTCTTCAGCGCGATAACGGTTTTTCTCGATAGCTTGTACACGCACCATTTTCACTGCGGCATCGGTCAGGTCGCGGATAATAGAATCGACTTCTTTACCTACATAACCGACTTCGGTGAATTTGGTTGCTTCAACTTTGATGAACGGCGCATTCGCCAGCTTAGCCAGACGACGGGCGATTTCAGTTTTACCGACGCCGGTCGGGCCGATCATCAGAATGTTTTTCGGGGTCACTTCATGGCGCAACTCTTCGTTGAGCTGCATGCGGCGCCAGCGGTTACGCAGTGCAATCGCCACGGAACGCTTAGCGTTATCTTGGCCGATAATGTGCTTATCAAGTTCGCTGACGATTTCGCGTGGGGTCATTTCAGACATGGGAGATCCTTACGCTTTGTAGCTTAATTCTTCGATGGTATGGAAATGGTTGGTATAGATGCAAATATCGCCTGCAATATCCAACGCCTTTTCAGCAATTTCACGGGCGCTAAGTTCTGTGTTTTCTAACAGAGCGCGTGCCGCAGCCTGGGCGTAAGGGCCGCCGGAGCCGATAGCAATAAGATCGTTTTCTGGCTGTACCACGTCACCGTTACCGGTGATGATCAGCGATGCAGTTTCGTCCGCGACCGCCAACAATGCTTCAAGTTTGCGCAACATGCGATCGGTACGCCAGTCTTTTGCCAGCTCAACTGCCGCTTTAACCAGATGGCCCTGATGCATTTCCAGTTTACGTTCAAACAGTTCGAACAACGTGAAGGCATCCGCCGTGCCGCCGGCAAAGCCTGCGATCACTTTATCGTTATACAGGCGGCGAACTTTTTTAACGTTGCCTTTCATTACGGTGTTACCCAGTGTGGCCTGACCATCACCGGCGATTACTACGTGGCCATTACGGCGTACGCTTACTATAGTTGTCACGAGCAGACCCCTTGGTTAGGAATACAGAATTCAAGCCCCGCACAATTGTGCGGGGCATAATGCAAGTATAGATGGGGGAGATTTTGAGGGTTTCAACCCCCGGTGGCGAGCCGAATGCAGTTTGTATGGCCTGCCATCTTCAAACGATTGAGGGTGTTGTCAGCGTTCTCTTTGCCTTTCACCGGCCCGATGACCACACGATTCCAGCCATTGTTGGTGGTAATTTTCGAGTCAAAGCCTTCGAAAGCCAACTGCGCACGTACAGTCTCAGCCTGTTCAGCACCTTTAAATGAACCGCACTGAACCATCCAGCGACGTTCATCTTTCTTCTCCGCTGTTGGTTTCGGCGCTTCAGCCGCGCGTGCTACTGGTGCGGCCTGCTGTGGCTTCGGCTGCGAGGTTGTATGCGCAGGCGTTTGCAGCAGATCCTGGTACGGTTGCTGGGTAGAAGCCGGTTTAGACTGGCGCGGTTGCGCCTGTACCGGCGCGGCTTGCGACGTACGTGTCTGTTGCTGCCAGCTTTGCTCGGTCGTACGCGACTGCTGAGCCAGACGTTGCTGTTCCGCTAACTGCTGCGCCTGACGCTGGCGTTGCAGCGTTTGCTGGCGCTGTTCCGGCGTCTGCTCATTCCACGGGACTTCGGCAAGCTGCGTTGGTTGCTGACGCATATCAGCCTGCATTTGTTCAAGAAGCTGGCGCTGCTCCGGAGTCAGCTGATCCGGCGTTTTCACTTCGCCGCCAGCAGACGGTTCTGTTGGCGCACGCACGCCCGGCTGGCGACTTTCCAGCTCTTTAATGTAGCGCCAACGTTCTTCCGGTTTCGGAGGTAGTCCGTTTCCGGTCACTTTCTGGCTTTGCAGCGTCTCAGACTCTTCTTTCTTGTGGTGCGTAATGAAGTACAGACCCCCGATAAAGGTCACAAGAACGGCTGCAGCAATAGCGACCATTGCGGGAGAAACCGCAGGCATATTTCGTTGCTTTTTCCGTGAGGTGCTCTTTTTTCGCCGCGAAGGTGCCGGTTGGCTGCGGCGTACATAATCTCGTTGTGCCACTATCGTTTCGCTGTATTTATTCGTTCGTCAGCCCGCCATGTTACTTAAGCGGCGGGCCTTTGACCAGTCACGGAAGCCTTAAAGGTTTACTTTAAGATAACGTGCGCGTCGATCCCCGGATAATAAGCTCGCAGTCCATTAAACGTGAGCCGCTTCCGACCGTTTGCCCCTGCATTTGATCAAGCAGTAACAGCATAGCTTCCCGACCAATTTCGTAGCGCGGCTGTGCAATGGTTGTCAGCGGCGGATCGCAAAATTGCGTCAGGTCGATGTTGTCAAAACCGATTATGGAAAGGTCGTCAGGGACTTTCAGCCCCTGGCGTTTCGCCTGAGAAAGTGCGCCGAGCGCCATTACATCACTATGACAGAAGACGGCAGTTGGCGGTTGCGGAAGGTCGAGCAGCTGTTGCATGGCTTTACTTCCGGCTTCGAAGGTGAAGTCGCCCCGGGCGATATATTGCGGATCAACCATAATGCCGCAGCGACGCAGTGCCTGAACGTAGCCTTGTAGACGGTAATGACACAATGGCATCTCTTCGGGACCGGCAATACAGCCAATCAGTTTATGCCCTTGTTCATACAGATAATTTACGGCATCAAAGGCAGCGGTCAGGTTGTCGATATGAACCGTAGGCAGTTCCAGCTCTGGTGCGAATTCGTTCGCCATCACCATCGGCGGCAGATTACGTTGTTCCTCTATGCTTGCATCAAACGGCAGCCTTGAACCCAGCAGCAACATGCCATCAATTTGCTTGGTGATGATCAAGTCGATAAAGGTCTTTTCCTGCTGATTTTGGTGTGCGCAGTCGCCAATCAGTACCAGATATCCATGACTTGCCGCCGTGACTTCGATACCGCGAATAATTTCGCTAAAGAAGGGGTCGCAGATATCCGGGACAATCACCAGAATCGTTCGGGATTCATTACGCTTAGCGTTACGCCCCAGTGGCTGCGGAAAATAACCCACTTCCCGGGCCGCTTTTTCAACCCGATTACGGGTGGCCTGGGAGACTTTATCTGGATTCATTAATGCTCGGGAGACGGTCGCTGTAGAGACTTTTGCCTTCAGGGCAACGTCTTTCATGGTTGCGGCAGTTTCCTGCTTCTTCACTTTCACACTCACTCCTCGCCTGGCACGTCAGGCGTACTACATCCGTGTTTACTTCATATCGGCAACATTTTTAGCAGATAGCGCGTGAAAACGGTTACAGAATTTTCATGAAAAGTGTGATGAATATTTAATTTTTCGATCCGCCTCGCATCGTTAGCGGTTTAACCCTCAATAGGATCGACATCCAGCACCCATTTCACTTTGCGTGAATCCGGTATGGTATTGATAAGCGCCAGTGTGCCATTGATGATGTGTTGTAAACGCACGCGGGAAGGGTGCTGCAACAAGATTTGCCAGCGCCAGCGACCGCCGCGTTTAGGCGCCAGAGCCGGAACCGGGCCGAGAACCCACAATTTGTCATCCGCCAGTGGGCTGGAGAGAAGCAGATTACGCAACTGTTGCAGGAACAGCGGCGCGTGCTGATTGTTATGATCTTCCGCGCGCACAATCACGTGGCTGGTCCACGGTGGTAGTTGCATCATTCGCCGCTCGGCCAACGCCTGTTCCGCAAAAGCGTCATAACCTTTATACAGCAAGGTTTGTAAGAGAGGATGTTCCGGATGGTGCGTTTGCAGCACCACTTCGCCTTGTTTACCTGCGCGTCCGGCACGGCCTGCCACCTGGGTGTATAGCTGGGCAAAACGCTCCGCCGAGCGAAAATCGGCAGAAAACAGCGCGCCGTCCACGTCCAGTAACGCCACAAGTGTGACATCCGGAAAGTGGTGGCCTTTCGCCAGCATTTGCGTGCCAATCAAAATTCGCGCGCCGCCGCGATGCACTTCTGCCAGTTGCTGCTCCAGCGCGCCTTTACGGCTGGTGGTATCGCGGTCGATACGTGAAATGGCTACACCAGGGAAAAGCGGCGCTAACGTCTGTTCAAGTTGTTCTGTTCCCAGACCCACCGGCACCAGATGGGTAGAGCCGCAGGACGGACACTGGCGCGGTACTGGACGCTGACTGTCGCAATGATGGCAGCGCAAATGCTGCTGCGCCTGATGCAACGTGTAGTAGTGATCGCAACGTGGACATTCGGCAATCCAGCCGCAGTCGTGGCACAGCAGTGCAGGCGCAAAACCACGGCGGTTAAGAAAGAGAATGACCTGGTTATCGGCCTGCAAATGCTGGCGCATACGGGTGATTAACGCCGGAGCCAGCCCCGCCTGCACCTTCTGACCTTTTAAATCCAGTACATGTTGAATTGCCGGACGCGCATTACCCGCCCGACGTGTCAGGCGCAGCAGGCGGTATTTTTTCTGCTGCACGTTGCATAGCGTTTCGAGTGCGGGCGTTGCCGAGCCGAGAATTATCGGTATTTGCTCGCTGTGCGCGCGATATACCGCCAGGTCGCGGGCATGATAGCGCCAGCCTTCCTGCTGCTTGTAGGAACTGTCGTGCTCTTCATCGATAACAATCACACCGAGATTTTTAAACGGTGTAAACAGTGCGGAACGGGTGCCAATTACAATCGCCGCCTCGCCATTTTTCGCTTTCAGCCAGGCCGAAAGGCGCTCACTGTCATTCAGGCCGGAATGCAGAACTTCCACTGGCGCATTAAACCGTTCACGAAAACGGGCGATCGTCTGGGGTGTCAGGCCGATTTCCGGCACCATCACCAGCGCCTGCTTGCCCTGAGCGAGCACGTTTTCCAGCACGCTCAAATAAACCTCTGTTTTACCGGAACCGGTAACGCCCGCCAGCAGCCAGGCAGAAAAAGTATCCGCCGCGCTATGAATTGCGCCAACGGCGGTGGCTTGTTCGGTATTCAGCCGTAGACGTTCGCCAGTAACAGCATAGTTCGTTCGCCAGTCGCTAAATTCCGGCGTTTCGCTTGCCAGCTCGCAAAGACCTTTTTTGCGCAGCGCCTGTAGTGCGGCATCGTTGAATTCAAGTTCCGCTACCTGGTCACGCCAGATTTTCCCTTGTCGCAACGCCGCCAGCGCCTGTTGTTGCTTAGGCGAACGTTTCAGGCTGTTGATATCCACCGCCTGGCCTTGTTCGGTAGCAAACCAGTACCACATGGGCGCGTTCGCCGCAGGCCGCCCCTGGCGCAATAAAATCGGCAAGGCATGAAACAATACATCGCCAATTGGATGATGATAGTAATCCGCCGCCCAAAGCAGTAAGCGCCAGACGGAACTGGAAAAAACGGGTTCACTGTCCAGCACTTCTACTACGGTTTTCAGTTCGTTGAGCGGCAACTCGCTGACGTCGCTAACTGACACGACAATCCCGATGCGCTCCTGCTGTTTGCCAAACGGCACGCGCACGCGACACCCGGCTTTAACCGTCATGCCTTCTGGCAGGAGATAGTCAAAGGTGCGGGGAAGCGGAACGGGCAAGGCAACGTGGGCAACGGGCATAGCATCATCCTGACTTGAAATTCGGTGGAACAGTATACACATTGCGGTAGAGGAGTGCGGATCAGTTTGCATACGCTGGTTAATTTCTGTATGATTCGGCGCCTTTGATACGAAATGATCGTATTGAAACTATACTTTAAACATCGCGTGGTGTCTGGCGTTAGGGCTGGAAGAGCGACGCGGCCTTAAACCGAGGTTTTCCCATGAAAAAAGATATTCACCCGAAATACGAAGAAATTACTGCTAGCTGCTCTTGCGGTAACGTAATGAAAATCCGCTCCACCGTTGGTCATGACCTGAACCTCGACGTGTGCAGCAAGTGCCACCCGTTCTTCACTGGCAAACAGCGTGATGTTGCTACCGGTGGCCGTGTTGACCGCTTCAACAAGCGTTTCAACATCCCGGGCAGCAAATAAGACCGGATTTCCGAAAAAAGCGCCGAACGGCGCTTTTTTTGTGCCTGAAAACTTTTATTAGCAGGATAACGTATTGGATTGTTATCTTTCCTTTACATCGCGAAAATCCATTTTATCAATACCGTATTTTTTCATGCGCAAATACAGCTTTTTTCTGGGGATCTGAAAGTAATCGGCAACGTCGTTGATACGTCCCTGGTAGAAGTTGAGTGCATCAATAATTATTTGTCTTTCATAGCTTTCTACACGTTCATCAAGTGGTGTTGGATCAGCATCCATCATCTGCAAACTGACTGAATCGTCCAGCATTAAAACACCCACAGCCACCAATTCTGCTGCATTTATTAATTCAATGATATTACCGGGCCAGGTTCGCGCCATCAGTCGTTTATAAAACGTTTTTCCCAGCAGCGGTTGTTGGCGATTTAATCGTTTACAGGTGAGAGTCAGATAATGGTGAAAAATAGGCTCAATATCCCCCGGGCGTTGACTTAGCGGTGGGCATTCGATGTGGGTAAGTGAAAAAAGAAAATACAATGCGGGAATAATTTTTTGTGTGGCGGCAAGTGCAGCCAGAGGGCTTTGATTAACAACAATCAGACGAAACGATCGATCCTGTGGGCGTTCCTGGAGTTGAATCAAGAGACGCTGATTTTCTTGCGTTAAATATTCAAGTTCTTTTAATAACAGCGTGCCACCTTTTGCTTCTTCCACCCATTCTTCCAGCGGTTGCTGACTATTAGCGCTGAGTGTGCGTTCAATTAAAGGCCTTTCCTTGCGAGAACTAAATTGGTGAAGATAATGGGCGGCTAATGTTCTGCCGGTTCCAGGTTCGCCGTAAAAACAGACGGGAAGATCGGTTTCTGCCAGAGTTTCAAGCTGCTGACGCGTCTGACGAACCCAGCCACTGTTGCCGATTAAGTGCCGATTAAATTGCGCTCGTCGCCATTTTTTTTGTTCCAGATAATCTTCACGCTCTGCCAGCGCTTTTTCGATAAGCGATAAAAATTGTTCCGGATTAATCGGTTTTTGCAGGAAATCCCACGCTCCTTTTTTTACCGCTTCAACGGCCATTGGGACATCGCCGTGGCCGGTGATCATCAGAATGGGAAGATTAGGATCAATCAGCATTATTTTTTCCAGCAGCATAATGCCTGAAATATCCGGCATACAAACGTCGCATACCACGATTCCTTCCCAGGTATCTTGCAGCAATTGCAGCGCTTCTGAAGGATTGCTACAGGTACATACGGCATAACCCTCTTGCTGTAAGAGAGAACTGTAGGCTTGCAGAACATCATTGTCGTCATCAATGAGCAGTATTGTTGGAGTTGTATCTGTCATGCTTAAAGTTTCCTGAAACATAGAATAACCAACGCATGGCGGTCGAGGGTAGACGCAATATATAGCTCTCCCTGGCACTGACGCATAATAGAATGACTAATCGAAAGACCAATACCTAAACCTACAGCTTTGTCAGTCGTAAACGGTGTTAATAGTCGATCAGCCAGAAGCACTGGCCAGCCTTTTCCATTATCAGCAATATAGAGCGTTAACGTGGTGTCTTCTTCTTCAAAGTTAATGGTTATTGTGGGCGGTTTTTCCTGACTGGCTTCCAGGGCATTCGTAAATAAATTAACTAAAACTTGTTGAATCAAAACATCGTCGCCATAAACGGCAGGAAAATTATCCGGGTAGTGAAGAGATGCTTTCAGTGGTCGATGTTTTAATGCCAGAAGCTCCCAGGATGAATAAATTACCTGCTGTAAATTAATTGCTCCACCCACGAGTTCACTATCGCGGCGGCGGGCGAAGTTTCGCAGTCGTTTAACGATATTATCCATGCGCTCAACCAGCGATCGCATCGTAACGATATAGTTTTTCGCCAAACCAGTGTCTTGTTGCTCTATAGCGCGATTGGCGCTGAACAGGTACATAGATAATGCATTAAGTGGTTGATTGATTTCATGCGCCAGTGTTGTCATTGTCTGCCCAACTACGGCCAGTTTGGCGGTTTGGATCAATTCACTTTGTGCGGTTCGCAGATTTTTTTTCTGTCGCGATTCGATCACAGATTTCCTGCCCCAGTTGACGTTGCTGCTGATTAATTTTCTCTATCGTCTGGCGGAGTAGGTTGGCAATTCTACCAAGCTCATCATTGCCGGAGACTGGAATATCTGCATCGAGTTCACCGTTACTTAATTTGACGACGGCATCATTCAGTAAGCGAAAACGGCGGATCATCCTTGGTCGAATGTAGAAATAATTCACCAGAATAACGAACAGTAAGGCCGTCACCATAGCGGCAAAAATCAGTAGTCCACTGATTTGCATTATTTTTTCTAATCGCAGATTGAATGTTTGTAGCTGTTGATGGCTATTACCCAGTTGCGTTTCTAATTGGCCGCGTATTTGCATAAATACACGCTCTTTATCCCTGATGGTATTCATAAGGGTCTGTTGAGCTTGCTGCCAGGCGGACAGAGTTCCGGGTAGATAATTTTGCTGTGTACCCAGTTCCCACAGGGAATAAACTGTCTGGTGTAATGTAATAGTGCTGGAATAAGAAGCTAACGACCGCACATTTTCGTCAATGCTATGCTTCAAAAAATCCAGGTATTGAATATGTTGTCTTAACGACTCAGTATCATTGTTAAGCATCTCCTTTAAGGTACTGACGATTTCAGTTTCTATATGTGAGAGTTCGAAAACAAGCTGTAACTCGTTTTGAATAGATTGCAGTGCATTTTGCAACCCCTGGTTTTCGTGAAGATCTTTCCGTTGGCTGAGTTGATTGAGCAATGATGATTGTTGCCAACTTAAATCCTGAGTCAGGGAGTTGAGTTCATTATTGAAATCGTCATGCAACCAGTTAACTCTTGACGATATAACGTCGAGTTTTCCGTTTTCCTTATTGTGTTCATTCAATGCCTTATCGAGATTGCCAAGCAATTTGCGACTACTGGCGACCTGTTGGTTAAGCGCACTTTGATGTACTGAATCAAGATGGGGATTAATTGACTGAATTTTTTTGTAGCCGTTGTTCAATTTGCTCTCTTACCTGAAGGCGGCTATCTGTGTTGGTTGTCTGTTGTAGCTCATTGAATTCATTTACCAATGCCGTAAGGTTTTCTTCAAAAAGAAATGACGCCTGAATTCGTGGGAAATAATCGTCAAGTGCGTAGCGAACCTGGGAATTTTGTTCATGCCAGGAATAAAGGCTAACTACACTAACGAATAGTGTAAGAACGGCACTAAAAAACAAAGGCGAGACGCAAGCTCGTCCCGATAGTATGTAGTTGTTTCACTTTAATGACTCAAGTTGTGAATTCACTAATTGCTGCTGCTGCAGGAAAAACTGCTGCCATGCCATAATCTGGGCTTCACGAAAACCTGATTGCAGCTCGAATTGCTGTAGATATGTAGGATTAACAGACTGTTGCGGGGTAATGGGAACCGCGGTTAATAGTGCGCGCACCTCTGGCAATGTCCGCTTAAGCCGATGTTCTGCGGCATATAATGCTTTCCAACTTTTCTGAAGCTCGGTAAGGCGAAAAGTAATCGCATAATCAAATAACAATTGCACGAGCTTTTGGCGTTGCATTATCAACGGGTAATCAAGCGAAGGAGATGCAAATAACCGCATTTGTTGATCAGCGAGTGGAGTGCCGGAGGGCAGAGGATATACCGGATACTTCCCTGAATCAGAATCGCTCAGTGCTTGCTGGCCTTCCGGACTCAACAAAAAATCAATAAAACGTCCTGCCTCTTGTGGATGATTACTGCCTTCTGTAATGGCAATAAACATAGGCGCTGCGCGCGAGTTGGGGAAATAGCTGAAACGTAAAGTTGAATTATTAAGCAGTACGTTAGCGTAATTGTCGATTACCGGACCAGCGTCCCCCAATCCTGTGCTGATCTTATTTGCTACGCCGAAGCTACGTGATGAAATGGTGGCGAGATTACCGCCTATTTTCAGTAGTGTACTCCAACCGCTACTCCATCCTTGTTGTTGCAGAAGATCTTCAATCATCAGATGAGTAGTATCCGAACGAGAAGGACTGCTCATTAATAGCGTTCCTTGATAACGCGACTTACTTAATTCCTGCCATGACGTTGGCACAGGCTCTTTTTTGTCTTCCAGATGCGCCACATTGATAAGAATGCCATAGCCCGATATGGCAACAGCAACGGTGGTTGAACGAATGGATTCCGGTACTAACTTTCTACTTGTTTCTATTTGATTATTAAATGGCTGGAGCAGATTTTTACTTTGTAACCGCTGTAGCAACATAGGGGATGAACTCAGTACCAGATCAATATTTTCACCCAATGGATTTTCCAGCAGGCGCTCAATAGATGCACTGGTTCGGTTGAGCGTACGGATTTTGGTTGCCTGTGGTTGCTTTTGCCATTGACTGATAATGTGCTCTGTCGCTTCCGAAGAAAGCGTTGTAGCAATCACTAATTCATGCGCTGAGGCAACGCTGATATATAAAATCCAACAGATTAGCGCTCTTTGTATAATGCGAATCATGTCAAAAATCCCATTAATAAGAGATAAATTCCTGGGCTGTAATCCATGTTGTTATCCATTAGTTAACATAAGCAACGAACTTCAAGCCATGTGTTTTTGTATTTGTAAATTATCATTAATTTGGCAAGCAACCAGCATTACTATATCCGCAAGTGACTGCTACGGAAATGCTCATTAATTAATTTCCACATTTTCGCTCTCAGATTCAGGTTCTGACTGTATAGCAGTAAAAAATGAAATTTGTTATTGGCGGCTTCAGCCCATTTTTTTACCCGTTGAGGATGGTTATAACAAGCACTATCGTGAATAGGGTCATCTGCGGTGGCCTGATGCAGACTTAGCGCCTCAGTAATCATGACGGAGTTCCAGTCTTCAGAAACCATAAAAAAGGCCCTAAATTTGAGCGCAAATCAGCGTGTTACGACGGATATCCTGAAGGTGTTCAGACTCTGCTTTTTGTTGTGCGGTGATGAAGGTTTTCATGTTGTGCAGCATGGTTCTCTGGCATAACAAGAACAAGTATCTTCAATGATCCCGATTATAGAAGCAAAATATGTGATTGAACTCAAAAAATGAAAATTTTAATAAAACTAATTTTTTTTTAAATTGGGCCTGTTGTAACACGTTAAGGTTTAAATAATAACCATGTTGCATTTTCCAAAATCAAATATGGGAAAGAAATGGAACATTGAATTTGTTTTTTTGAGTCAGTTTTGACTCACTTGCCCTGTATTGTAACTTAAACTCTCTTGCTTCACTATCTTCAAAACTCACTAAGCAAAGGCTTTTTAAATACTCTTCAGAGAGTAGTAATGAGCATTGCTATGAATATTATTATTTGTTTAAACAACACTATGAACTGGAAGGTGATATATGCTTTCTTTATTGAAACCTAAAGTGGCAACACATAAGGTTCCTGAAAGTGAAGTGAAAAGTATCTATAATCGTTACCGTATGCAGGCGTTATTCAGCGTATTTATCGGTTATCTTTCGTATTACATTGTCAGGAATAACTTTGTTCTCTCTACACCGTATTTAAAACAAGAGCTTAATCTTTCTGCGACGCAAATAGGGCTGTTAAGCAGTTGTATGCTGATCGCCTACGGTATTAGTAAAGGGATAATGAGTAGTCTGGCGGATAAAGCTAATCCCAAAGTATATATGGCAGTGGGTTTAATACTTTGTGCTCTCGTTAACGTGGCGCTTGGTTTTAGTTTTGCATTCTGGATGTTTGCAGGACTTGTCATTCTGAATGGTTTCTTTCAGGGAATGGGTGTTGGCCCGTCATTTATTACGATCGCCAACTGGTTTCCTCGTAAAGAACGGGGCATCGTCGGTGCGGTCTGGAATATTTCGCACAACGTGGGTGGCGGTATTGTTGCTCCGATTGTTGGCGGTGCATTTGCTGTGCTGGGGACTGAACACTGGAAAATAGCAACATATGTTATTCCAGCGATTGTCTCTGTTGTCATTGCTATCGTGGTACTGATGTCAGGTAAAGGTTCACCGGTAAGTGAAGGTTTGCCGCCATTAAACGAAATCGTTCCGGACGACGTCAGCATTAAAGCAAAAGATGATCGTGCGCCGGAAGATATGACTGCCTGGCAAATTTTTTTGTACCTATGTGCTTAAAAATAAGAATGCCTGGTTTGTCTCTTTCGTTGATGTTTTTGTCTATATGGTGCGTTTCGGAATTATCAGCTGGTTACCTATTTATCTGTTAAGCGTGAAGCATTTTACGAAGACCGAAATGAGTACGGCATTTTTAATCTTCGAATGGGCGGCTATTCCAACGACATTATTTGCTGGCTGGTTGAGTGATAAATTATTTCATGGTCGCCGTATGCCGCCAGCGATTATCAGTATGGTATTGATTTTCTTCTGCCTGTTGGGCTACTGGAAAAGCGATTCTCTACTCTCTATTACTATTTTCGCTGCTTGCGTGGGCTGCCTTATCTATGTTCCGCAGTTCCTGGCCTCTGTTCAGACCATGGAAATTGTTCCCAGTTTTGCCGTGGGCTCCGCTGTCGGTTTGCGTGGTTTCATGAGCTATATTCTTGGCGCGACGCTTGGTACAAGCCTGTTTGGTATTATGGTCGATGAGGTTGGTTGGGATGGTGGTTTTTATCTTCTGCTTGCTGGTGTTATCTGTTGCATCATTTTCTGTACGTTAACGCACTTTGGTGCGATCGCTATGGAAAAACAACGTCAAAATGATGCTGAGACGTATCAACCAGAGCTTCAGACCCAAAAAAGCTAGGTTTTAGGGCCAGTCACGATGTGATTGGCCTACTCGCTTACTTTCATCACCGATTTTGTACCAGTTTGGTTGCGTAAAGCGCATTTCGAGTTATGGCAAAACGCGATTAACGTTTGCGGCGGGAACGACAAGTAATCCATTACCATGAAAACAGCGGCCACTCTTTGGCGACGGTAGTGAGTTGTGGCGCATCGAAAAGGGCTTGTGGCGAAACCACCGTTTCCTCAAGCGGGATATTTTTACCGTACCGTTCTTTAAGCTTTCCCTGGACCAGCGGGTTGCTAAGATCGAATTCTTTCAGCTTTTGCTGTTCACCCATGCGCATTCCCAGCGCGTTCTGATAAACCTTCCAAACGACTTCCGAGCAGTACTGACGATCATCGCTCCACGAGAAACTAAAGTCATACGGTTTGCCGAGATAACGTTTTGCCGTTTGCACCAGTTTTTGCTGTTGTTCGGTATTCAGTCCGCCTTCAACGCGGCGAACAATGTATTTGCCATCTTCACCGTGGGCTATCCATTGTTTGAGTGGGGTGTATTTCACCGGGCCGACCGCTTCAAAAACGTAGGGCTTTTTGTTGCGTATCACCAGCATACCGGTGTGGCTGTAATCGGAATGAGTTGCCAGTTGGATCGCTTTACTTTGCGATGAGCGAGAGATCTGAAAGATGATGTCGCCGGTTTGTGGCTGCCAGGCAAAGGCAGGTACAGAAACCAGCAGGCTGAGGATCAGCAGCCTGTTTTTCATAGTTAAACGTCCATGTATAAAAAGCGGTGGGTCGCAGACAACGTGCTCGTTGTTTATGCCGGATGCGGCGTGAACGCCTTATCCGGCCTACAAGTTCGTGCAAATTCAATAAATTGCAATATGACGTAGGCCTGATAAGCGTAGCGCATCAGGCGATTCCACTCCGCGCCGCTCTTTTCCGCATTAGTATTCCCACGTCTCCGGGTTAATCCCCATCTCACGCATGATCTCTTTTGCCGCTTCCGGAATTTCGTCGCTGCGCTCTTTACGCAGGTCGGCATCATCCGGCAGAGGTTGCCCGGTAAAGGCATGCAGAAACGCTTCGCACAGCAGTTCGCTGTTGGTAGCGTGACGCAGGTTGTTCACCTGACGACGCGTGCGTTCATCGGTGAGGATTTTTAACACCTTAAGAGGAATGGAAACCGTAATCTTTTTGACTTGTTCACTCTTCTTGCCGTGCTCAGCGTATGGGCTGATATATTCGCCGCTCCATTCAGCCATGAGATACTTAATCCTCTTCGTCAATAAATTGAAACCAGACCACACAATTAATGTGGGTAATGGCCATAAACCCGCATAGTTTACCGTACAGGCGCTACCGTGACATCGTGTAATGCACCTGTCGGCGTGATAATGCATGTAATTTTAACGGTTATTGGGGAATTGCTCAATCTATACGCAAAGAAGTTTAGATGTCCAGATGTATTGACGTCCATTAACACAATGTTTACTCTGGTGCCTGACTTTTCACCGACAAAGCCCAGGGAACTTCATCACATGACGCGTAAACAGGCCACCATCGCAGTGCGTAGCGGGTTAAATGACGACGAACAGTATGGTTGCGTTGTCCCTCCGATCCATCTTTCCAGCACCTATAACTTTACCGGATTTAACGAGCCGCGCGCGCATGATTACTCGCGTCGCGGCAACCCAACGCGCGATGTGGTTCAGCGGGCACTGGCAGAACTGGAAGGTGGTGCTGGTGCAGTGCTTACTAATACCGGCATGTCCGCGATCCACCTGGTGACTACCGTCTTTTTGAAACCCGGCGATCTGCTGGTTGCGCCGCACGACTGCTACGGCGGCAGCTATCGCCTGTTCGACAGCCTGGCGAAACGCGGTTGCTATCGCGTGTTGTTTGTTGATCAAGGTGATGAGCAGGCATTGCAGGCGGCACTGGCAGAAAAACCTAAACTGGTGCTGGTAGAAAGCCCAAGTAATCCATTGTTACGCGTCGTGGATATTGCGAAAATCTGCCATCTGGCAAGGGAAGTCGGGGCGGTGAGCGTGGTGGATAACACCTTCTTAAGCCCGGCATTGCAAAATCCGCTGGCATTGGGTGCCGATCTGGTGTTGCATTCATGTACGAAATATCTGAACGGTCACTCAGACGTGGTGGCCGGCGTGGTGATTGCTAAAGACCCGGACGTTGTCACCGAACTTGCCTGGTGGGCAAACAATATTGGCGTGACGGGCGGCGCGTTTGACAGCTATCTGCTGCTGCGCGGTTTGCGTACTCTGGTGCCGCGTATGGAGCTGGCCCAGCGCAACGCGCAGGCGATTGTGAAATATCTGCAAACCCAGCCATTGGTGAAAAAACTGTATCACCCGTCGCTGCCGGAAAATCAGGGGCATGAAATTGCCGCGCGCCAGCAAAAAGGCTTTGGCGCAATGTTGAGTTTTGAACTGGATGGCGATGAGCAGACGCTGCGTCGTTTCCTGGGCGGGCTGTCGTTGTTTACGCTGGCGGAATCATTAGGGGGAGTGGAAAGTTTAATCTCTCACGCCGCAACCATGACACATGCAGGCATGGCGCCAGAAGCGCGTGCTGCCGCCGGGATCTCCGAGACGCTGCTGCGTATCTCCACTGGTATTGAAGATGGCGAAGATTTAATTGCCGACCTGGAAAATGGCTTCCGGGCTGCAAACAAGGGGTAAAAATGAGTGTGATTGCGCAGGCAGGGGCGAAAGGTCGTCAACTGCATAAATTTGGTGGCAGTAGTCTGGCTGATGTGAAGTGTTATTTGCGTGTCGCGGGCATTATGGCGGAGTACTCTCAGCCTGACGATATGATGGTGGTTTCCGCCGCCGGTAGCACCACTAACCAGTTGATTAACTGGTTGAAACTAAGCCAGACCGATCGTCTCTCTGCGCATCAGGTTCAACAAACGCTGCGTCGCTATCAGTGCGATCTGATTAGCGGCTTGTTACCCGCCGAAGAAGCCGATAGCCTCATTAGCGCTTTTGTCAGCGATCTTGAGCGCCTGGCGGCGTTGCTCGACAGCGGTATCACCGATGCGGTGTATGCGGAAGTGGTGGGCCACGGTGAAGTGTGGTCGGCGCGCCTGATGTCTGCGGTACTTAATCAACAAGGATTGCCAGCAGCCTGGCTTGATGCCCGCGAGTTTTTACGCGCTGAACGCGCTGCGCAACCGCAGGTTGATGAAGGACTTTCTTACCCGCTGCTGCAACAACTGCTGGTGCAACATCCGGGCAAACGCCTGGTAGTGACCGGGTTTATCAGCCGTAACAACGCCGGTGAAACGGTGCTGCTGGGGCGTAACGGTTCCGACTATTCCGCGACACAAATCGGTGCGCTGGCGGGTGTTTCTCGCGTAACCATCTGGAGCGACGTCGCCGGGGTATACAGTGCCGACCCGCGTAAAGTGAAAGATGCCTGCCTGCTGCCGTTGCTGCGTCTGGATGAAGCCAGCGAACTGGCGCGTCTGGCGGCTCCCGTTCTTCATGCCCGTACTTTACAGCCAGTTTCTGGCAGCGAAATCGACCTGCAACTGCGCTGTAGCTACACGCCGGATCAAGGCTCCACGCGCATTGAACGCGTGCTGGCCTCCGGTACTGGTGCGCGTATTGTCACCAGCCACGATGATGTCTGTTTAATTGAGTTTCAGGTGCCTACCAGTCAGGATTTCAAACTGGCGCATAAAGAGATCGACCAAATCCTGAAACGCGCGCAAGTGCGTCCACTGGCGGTTGGCGTGCATAACGATCGCCAGTTGCTGCAATTTTGCTACACCTCAGAAGTCGCTGACAGTGCGCTGAAAATCCTCGACGAAGCGGGATTACCTGGTGAACTGCGCCTGCGTCAGGGGCTGGCGCTGGTGGCGATGGTCGGGGCAGGCGTCACCCGTAACCCGCTGCATTGCCACCGCTTCTGGCAGCAACTGAAAGGCCAGCCGGTCGAATTTACCTGGCAGTCTGATGACGGCATCAGCCTGGTGGCAGTACTGCGCACCGGACCGACCGAAAGCCTGATTCAGGGCCTGCATCAGTCCGTCTTCCGCGCAGAAAAACGCATCGGCCTGGTCTTGTTCGGTAAGGGCAATATCGGTTCCCGCTGGCTGGAACTGTTCGCCCGTGAGCAGAGTACGCTCTCGGCACGCACCGGCTTTGAATTTGTGCTGGCAGGTGTGGTGGACAGCCGCCGCAGCCTGTTGAGCTACGAAGGCCTGGACGCCAGCCGCGCGTTAGCCTTCTTCAACGACGAAGCCGTCGAGCAGGATGAAGAGTCGCTGTTCCTGTGGATGCGCGCCCATCCGTATGATGATTTAGTGGTGCTGGACGTTACCGCCAGCCAGCAGCTTGCTGATCAGTATCTCGATTTCGCCAGCCACGGTTTCCACGTCATCAGTGCCAACAAACTGGCGGGAGCAAGCGATAGCAACAAATATCGCCAGATCCACGACGCCTTCGAAAAAACCGGGCGTCACTGGCTATACAACGCCACCGTTGGTGCGGGCTTGCCGATCAACCATACCGTGCGCGATCTGATCGACAGCGGCGATACCATTTTGTCGATCAGCGGGATCTTCTCCGGCACGCTCTCCTGGCTGTTCCTGCAATTCGACGGTAGCGTGCCGTTTACCGAGCTGGTGGATCAGGCCTGGCAGCAGGGCTTAACCGAACCTGACCCGCGTGACGATCTCTCTGGCAAAGACGTGATGCGCAAGCTGGTGATTCTGGCGCGTGAAGCGGGTTACAACATTGAACCGGACCAGGTACGCGTGGAGTCGCTGGTGCCTGCCCATTGCGAAGGCGGCAGCATCGACCATTTCTTTGAAAATGGCGATGAACTTAACGAGCAGATGGTGCAACGGCTGGAAGCGGCCCGCGAAATGGGGCTGGTGCTGCGCTACGTGGCGCGTTTCGATGCCAATGGCAAAGCGCGTGTGGGCGTGGAAGCGGTGCGTGAAGATCATCCGCTGGCATCACTGCTGCCGTGCGATAACGTCTTTGCCATCGAAAGCCGCTGGTATCGCGATAATCCGCTGGTGATCCGCGGGCCAGGCGCAGGGCGTGATGTCACCGCCGGGGCGATTCAGTCGGATATCAACCGTCTGGCGCAGTTGTTGTAATCCTGAGCCAGAGAAAGCAGTATTTGCGTAACGCGCCCTGCGGAAAGCGGGGCGCTGTGAGTAAATTCTGCCTGTTTATGTAGCCAGTGGATAAAATGTCTGCTGGTTGCCAAAGAGAGCATTTCAGCTTTGCTACTCTTTCCGCCCGTTAATGCACATACCATTTTACGATTTTTTCCCTGCTCCCAGAGTTGCCACTGATTTTTCCACCAGCCGTGATAAGTTGTTCCCTGAAAACTCCAGGACGTATTATCGGTACAGTCAGTTATTTCCTCTTCAATGAACCAAATTTCACCTTGCTGTTGGCGAAACAGATCAGCCCAGACCGTAATAATTGCGCCTCTTAAAAAACACTCGTGTGAAATAACATGAGTTTTAACTGTCGGGAATAAAATATTCAGTACTCTGAAATGCCCGTGTGCAGTGATAACCGGACGCAGAATAACGCCTTTGGCATTGCGCTTGAGCGCTGCGCTGCCATACTGAATTTCATCAAACTGACTGCGGCGTAGAAATTGTGCTTCGCGCATATCAACGCGGTGTACGATATTGCTATCGTATAGCTCTGATTCTGCTTTTCCTTTAAATCGGTAATGCAGGCTTTCTCCCGCTTGATGCTGCGTGTAATTAGTAGAGAGATGAAGAATATTTCCGTGAATAGCATCGAAACTCATTAAAACATACAGTTTCTGCCCGCCGCTGGCTCCCTGAAATGGCACCAGAAGAGCAACCGTTTCGATTATTTCGGGAGGCGTTATTTCTTTCTGATATTGTTTGGGCGTCCAGACCTTTTTGCAGTTACGGCATTGAATGCGTTGCGAACCCTGTGGATTGTGACCATAACAAATCGTCTCTGTGCCATAACATACCGGGCAGAAATGGCCCTTTTCAGAGGCCCACGTAGATAAGTGAACTGACAACCAGTCACGAAATTGTTGTTCGTCAAACAACGGTGGGTAGCTTCCACATGCCCGGCAGTGCAATGCTGCATAACCCAGTCGATAGTCAGGCCAGCTGTAATCTGTCGATGTTGACCGTCCTAAATTACGGCAACCAAACGACTTGCAGGCATTAATCGTAAACAGAGTCGACATATATCACCAACGATTTCACAAGGTCGTTGATTTTGTCCGGCAACGCTCCCTTGTGGATGTGATTACTCTCACATAAATAACTCTTTCAGAACGTAATGTAGCAATCCTTTAAATCACTGAAAGGGACTATTTATGAAAATTAAAATACTTGCTGCGGGTATCGCATTAACACTGCCGTTCTGGGCTTGCGCCAAAGATGTCACTATCATTTATACCAACGATCTCCATGCACATGTAGAGCCTTATAAAGTGCCGTGGATTGCTGACGGTAAACGAGATATTGGCGGCTGGGCAAATATCACTACGCTGGTTAAACAAGAAAAAGCAAAAAATAAAGCGACATGGTTTTTTGATGCGGGTGACTATTTTACCGGGCCCTATATCAGCAGCCTGACCAAAGGCAAAGCTATTATCGATATTATGAATACCATGCCGTTTGATGTCGCCACAATAGGCAACCATGAATTTGACCACGGCTGGGACAACACATTATTACAGTTGAGTCAGGCAAAATTCCCTATTGTGCAGGGCAATATTTTTTATCAGAACAGCAGTAAATCCTTCTGGGATAAGCCCTATACCATCATCGAAAAAGACGGCGTGAAAATTGGCGTTATAGGTTTGCACGGAGTATTTGCCTTTAATGACACGGTATCCGCTGCCACGCGAGTGGGTATTGAGGCGCGCGATGAAATTAAATGGCTACAACGTTATATCGATGAACTCAAAGGCAAGGTTGATTTGACCGTCGCCCTGATCCACGAAGGTGTTCCGGCCCGCCAGTCCAGTATGGGAGGCACGGATGTGCGTCGCGCGTTGGATAAAGATATTCAGACGGCAAGTCAGGTGAAAGGGCTGGATATTTTGATCACCGGACATGCGCATGTGGGTACACCGGAACCGATTAAAGTCGGCAATACGCTCATCCTCTCGACGGACAGCGGCGGGATTGATGTGGGTAAACTGGTGCTGGACTACAAAGAGAAGCCGCATAAATTTACGGTGAAAAGCTTCGAGCTTAAAACCATTTACGCCGACGAGTGGAAGCCCGATCCACAAACGAAACAGGTGATTGACGGCTGGAATAAAAAGCTTGATGAAGTGGTGCAACAAACGGTGGCGCAATCGCCGGTTGAATTAAAACGTGCCTATGGTGAATCGGCATCCCTCGGGAACCTGGCGGCTGACGCTTTACTGGTAGCGGCGGGTAAAAACACCCAATTGGCTTTAACCAACTCTGGTGGTATCCGCAATGAGATCCCCGCAGGGGCGATTACGATGGGCGGCGTCATCAGTACCTTCCCGTTCCCCAACGAACTGGTGACGATGGATCTCACGGGTAAACAATTACGCAGTTTGATGGAACACGGCGCAAGTTTAAGTAATGGCGTTTTACAGGTATCGAAAGGCCTGGAAATGAAGTACGACAGCAGTAAGCCGGTTGGTCAGCGGGTTATCTCACTGACTCTGAATGGCAAACCTATTGAAGATGCGACGGTTTACCCTATTGCTACTCAAAGTTTCCTTGCTGATGGTGGGGATGGTTTCACCGCCTTTACCGAAGGGAAAGCGCGTAACACAACGGGCGGTTATTACGTTTATCACGCCGTGGTTGATTACTTCAAAGCGGGTAACACCATCACGGATGAACAGCTCAATGGTATGCGTGTGAAAGATATCAAGTAAACATACGCATTGAGTTGGTTTACACCTTATTGCCGGATGATGATATCGACGTATATCTCATTCGGCATTTGTATTACGCCGATTCCCGCACCACCAGTTGCCCGGAAAGCGCAATTCTTTGGGTTTGCAAATCCGGGTCTTTTAATTTGCGAATCATCAGGGTCGCTGCCTGGCGTCCGGTTTCTTCACTGGCGGAAGATACATAGGTGAAAACAGGAGAGGTCAGGTTGATATGCAGCATATCTTCAAAACCAATTAGCGCTACCTGCTGGGTCAGAAAGACGTCTTTCCCGACGGTGCGCCCCACCTGATGTATGCCGTTGATGCCGCCAATCATAGCGTCGGGCGAATGGCAGAGCAGGGCGGTAATGGCGTTGTTATTTTCCAGCAGCTGGCGCGTTGCCATGCTGGCAGCCCAGGTGTCACCGTCACAGGCTGGCGTGAACTCGTCACGACCAGCAATGCCAAATTTTGCCAGGGTCTGGCGAAAACCAACCAGTCGCTGCTGACGAATAAGATCACTTTCTCTGCCACCGAGATAGGCAATGTAACGATGGCCGCGCTCAATTAAATAACGTGTGGCAAGACTTGCTGCCTGCTGGTTGTCACGCAACACCAGGTTGCACTCATCTTTGATAGGCGTTTGTGACGCGACAACAAGGGGAAGCGAACACTGGCGGATTAGTGTGGGGAGGGTTTCACGATGCGCATCGGAAGCCAGATAAATCACTCCGGCAACACCTTGTTGCTTGAAGGAAAGTAAACAACGTTCAAGATGTTCATGTTCGTTCTGTGGTTGCCCAAGGAATACCATATAGCCCCTGGCTTCCAGTTCCTGAACAATGCTGGCCATCACTTTGATGGAAAAGCTATCGCTAAAATCACGTAAAATCAGTCCGATAAGATTTGAAGTGTGGGAACGTAAATTGGCGGCGGCAACATTATGCACGTAGCCCAGTTCGTCAATAGCAGCATGAACTTTCCCGATGGTCGCCTCCGAGATTTTCCCTTTCTGGCGCAACACTAGCGACACAGTAGAGACGGAAACTCCGGCTCTTTTGGCAACATCAATTATGCTGACTTTCTTCAAACTCACTCCCTGAACAACGTTGATTTTTTAAATAGCAAGAGGGTTCTGGTCAGGGACCAGAACCTCTGACATCGAGTAATCTTAAGGCTATTTACCGATCATCGTCGACATGGTTTGCGCGATAAATTGCGCTCGCGCGCCAAAAATGACCTGAATGCCGTTATTGCCGACAAAAACCACGCCACGGGCACCAATATTATTCAGACCATCCTGATCCACCGCTTCTTTATCAGAGACTTCCAGACGTAAACGCGTGATGCAGGAGCCTACCGATTTAATGTTTTGTTGACCGCCAAGCAGCGTAATGATTTCTGTTGCCAGCTCGTCATCGGTTTTATCATTAGCGCTAACCGTAGTTTCGGTACGACCAGGCGTTTTTACATCAAAACGACGAATAACAAAGCGGAAGGTGAAGTAGTAGATCACCGCCATTGGCACGCCGACGATAATGGCGCTCAGGAAGTTGGTTTCGTAGCCGTTAAATGATGGCAGGATGCCAAACGAAATATAATCGATAAGCCCTGCCGAGAAGGATTTTGCAATGTGGGCATGGAGCAGATACATCGCCATATAGGAGAGGCCAGCCATTATCGCGTTGAATACGTACAGTACCGGTGCCACGAAAATAAAGGTAAATTCAACGGGTTCTGTAATACCTGTCAGGAAACAGGTTAATGCGGCAGAGAACAGAATTCCGGCGGCAATTTTCTTATTTTTGGTGTGTGCTTCATGGTACATCGCCAGACACGCCGCAGGCAGCGCGAACAGCATGAGCGGGAACTCGCCCTGTAAAAACTTACCTGCGTTATGGTAGCTGTCGCTACTGAACGATTTCACACCTTCTTCCAGCATTTTGAACCAAATTGTTTGGTCACCGTGGATTGTTTGCCCTGCCTGGGTGGTGTAATCACCAAAAGAGTACCAGAACGACGGATACCAGATGTGGTGCAGCCCAAGCGGAATGAGCGCACGTTCTGTCACACCAAAAATAAAGGTCGATGCCGCTTGGTTATCACCATTGACGATAACTGATAGTGCATCGATTCCCGACTGAATATGTTGCCAGACATAGGGCAGTAACAAGCCAAGGATGAAGGAAAGAAAAGCCGTCGCGATAGCGACAAAGCGTTTTCCGGAGAAAAAACCAAGGAATTCTGGCAATTGCATGGTATGAAAACGGTTGTAACACCACGCTGCCAGAATCCCGCATATCAGGCCGCCAAAAAACGCCCATTTGCAGTGTGGGGATCCCCACCACCATCGCGTATTTGCCGCCTTGCCCGGCCATTTCTGGCGTGATGCTAAGTACGGTGCTGATGGTGATATTGGTGACAAAAACGGAAACGGCTGCGGATAACGCCGCAATTCCTGATTCAGAAGCCAGCCCTACGGCGGAACCGATAGCAAAAAGCATCGGCAAGTTATCAAAAATAATGCCGCCTGCATTCATCATCAACGGCAAATGGAATTTATCGCCGAACGCCAGTAACAACCCAGCGGCAGGCAGAAGCGAAATTGGCAGCATTAGGGCGCGACCAATCATCGACAATTTAGAAAGTGACTTCACGAAACTCGACATCAGATTCATGCTGATTTCCCCCGAATAGCGCATAAATCTGCGCGAATTAGTCTTTTTTTGTATAAGTAGAACGTTCTAGTAGAACGTTCTACTTATCGTGGGGGATGCATAATTGCTCTGCAACATAATTTTGGAGGAATTGTTAATAGTTTGAAGTAGTTCAAATAATAAACATGCAGTATTGAATGCAAATTATGGTATCTATTTGTTTTATTTAAATAAGTGTCCAGCTAACACTGACGAGCATATTAATTAACTCTTATTTAAATAAATTTGAAGCCGATGGCTTATCCGTTTATTCATTACTTCGCGCGCGATAATGCGAGAGAACCCATTTACTCCCACATTCAAATGAAGAAAATTCATCTTCACTGATTATTCCTCACCATCATGGGGCATTTTTCGGTTGACGCCCCTCGGCTTTTCCTTCATCTTTACATCTGGACGTCTAAATGGATAGATATTCACAACACAACATATAACTACAAGCGATTGATGAGGTAAGGTATGAGCTTTTTTCACGCCAGCCAGCGGGATGCCCTGAATCAGAGCCTGGCCGAAGTCCAGGGGCAGATTAATGTTTCGTTCGAATTTTTCCCGCCGCGTACCAGTGAAATGGAGCAGACCCTGTGGAACTCCATCGATCGCCTCAGCAGTCTGAAACCGAAGTTTGTATCGGTGACCTATGGCGCAAACTCCGGTGAGCGCGACCGCACGCACAGCATTATTAAAGGCATTAAAGATCGCACCGGTCTGGAAGCGGCGCCGCATCTTACCTGCATTGATGCGACGCCTGCCGAGCTGCGGACCATCGCCCGCGACTACTGGAATAACGGTATTCGCCATATCGTGGCGCTGCGTGGCGACCTGCCGCCGGGAAGCGGTAAGCCGGAAATGTATGCCTCTGACCTGGTGACGCTGTTAAAAGAGGTCGCGGATTTCGATATCTCCGTGGCGGCGTATCCGGAAGTGCATCCGGAAGCGAAAAGCGCCCAGGCGGATTTGCTTAACCTGAAACGCAAAGTGGACGCCGGAGCCAATCGCGCGATTACTCAGTTCTTCTTCGATGTCGAAAGCTACCTGCGTTTTCGCGATCGTTGTGTTTCGGCGGGTATTGATGTGGAAATCATTCCGGGCATTTTGCCCGTCTCTAACTTTAAACAGGCGAAGAAATTTGCTGACATGACCAACGTGCGTATTCCGGCGTGGATGGCGCAAATGTTTGATGGTCTGGATGATGACGCCGAAACCCGCAAGCTGGTGGGTGCGAATATTGCGATGGATATGGTGAAGATTTTAAGCCGTGAAGGGGTGAAAGATTTCCACTTCTATACGCTTAACCGCGCTGAAATGAGTTACGCGATTTGCCATACGCTGGGTGTTCGACCTGGTTTATAAGTGCTTTGGTTTCTGTAAAAATCACACGGTGATCACAAAATTAAAACAAAGCACAAAATGCCTCCTCGAAGCGAGGGGGCAGACAAGTAAAACTATTGACTCGCTTTTTCTCCTTCATTCCTTAAAAGAACAGAGAGAAAACAGGGATAAAACCCTTTTTTATAAGGTATTTGTCCGTAATCGGACATAATCAAAAAGGCTTATTTAAGATCAATTTGATCTACATCTCTTTAACTAATGATATGTAAGATCCCAACTATCGCATCCGTGGATTAATTCAATTATAACTTCTCTCTAACGCTGTGTATCGTAAGGGTAACACTGTAGAGGGAGTATATTGATGAGCACGTCAGACGATATCCATAACACAACAGCAGCCGGAAAATGCCCGTTCCATCATGGCGGTCATGACCAGAGCGCCGGTGCGGGAACAACCACTCATGACTGGTGGCCAAAACAACTCCGTGTTGACCTGTTAAACCAACATTCTAACCGTTCTAACCCACTGGGTGAGGACTTCGACTACCGCAAAGAATTTAGCAAGCTAGATTACTACGGCCTGAAAAAAGATCTGAAAGATCTGCTGACAGAGTCTCAACCGTGGTGGCCAGCAGACTGGGGCAGCTACGCTGGTCTGTTTATTCGTATGGCCTGGCACGGCGCGGGGACTTACCGTTCAATCGATGGTCGCGGCGGCGCGGGTCGTGGTCAGCAACGTTTTGCACCGCTCAACTCCTGGCCGGATAACGTCAGCCTGGATAAAGCGCGTCGTCTGTTGTGGCCAATCAAACAAAAATATGGTCAGAAAATCTCCTGGGCCGACCTGTTTATCCTCGCGGGTAACGTGGCGCTGGAAAACTCCGGTTTCCGTACCTTCGGTTTTGGTGCCGGTCGTGAAGACGTCTGGGAACCGGATCTCGACGTAAACTGGGGTGATGAAAAAACCTGGCTTGCCCACCGTAACCCGGAAGAACTGGCAAAACGCCCATTAGCAGCAACCGAAATGGGGCTGATTTACGTTAACCCGGAAGGACCAAATGCCAGCGGCGAACCGCTTTCTGCGGCTGCAGCTATTCGCGCGACATTTGGCAATATGGGGATGAACGACGAAGAAACCGTTGCGCTGATCGCGGGTGGTCATACGTTAGGTAAAACTCACGGCGCAGGCCCGGCAACGCACGTAGGTCCTGATCCAGAAGCGGCCCCGATCGAAAACCAGGGCTTAGGCTGGAAAAGTGATTTTGGTTCCGGTGTCGGTGCCGATGCCATTACGTCAGGTCTGGAAGTGGTCTGGACCCAGACGCCGACCCAGTGGAGCAACTATTTCTTCGAAAACCTGTTCAAGTATGAGTGGGTACAGACTCGTAGCCCGGCAGGCGCCATCCAGTTTGAAGCCGTAGATGCACCGGAAATTATCCCGGATCCGTTCGATCCGTCGAAGAAACGTAAGCCGACGATGCTGGTCACTGACCTGACGCTGCGTTTTGATCCAGAGTTTGAGAAGATTTCACGTCGCTTCCTTGACGATCCGCAAGCGTTCAACGAAGCCTTTGCCCGTGCGTGGTTCAAACTGACGCACAGGGATATGGGGCCGAAATCTCGTTACATCGGACCGGAAGTGCCGAAAGAAGATCTGATCTGGCAAGATCCGCTGCCACATGCGTTCTTCAACCCGAGCGAGGAAGATATCCTTAACCTGAAGACGGCGATTGCTGAGTCTGGTCTCTCTGTGAGCGAGCTGGTTTCTGTTGCCTGGGCTTCTGCCTCCACCTTCCGCGGTGGGGATAAACGTGGCGGTGCCAACGGTGCGCGTCTGGCATTAGCTCCGCAGCGCGACTGGGAGGTTAATGCCGCAGCAGCACGCGCATTGCCGGTGCTGGAGGGGATCTATAAATCCTCACACACGGCTTCACTCGCTGACATTATTGTTCTCGCCGGTGTTGTTGGTGTCGAAAAAGCGGCGAGTGCTGCGGGTATCAGCATCAGTGTTCCGTTCACACCAGGCCGCGTAGATGCACGTCAGGATCAGACGGATATCGAGATGTTCGAGCTGCTCAAACCTGTTGCTGATGGTTTCCGTAACTATCGCGCTGCGTCGGGCGAGGCTACCACTGAATCACTGCTGATCGATAAAGCGCAGCAACTGACGCTGACTGCACCAGAAATGACTGTGCTGGTGGGCGGGATGCGTGTGCTGGGCGCCAACTTCGATGGCAGCAAAAACGGTGTCTTCACTGACCGTGTGGGCGTATTGAGCAATGACTTCTTCGTGAACTTGCTGGATATGCGTTACGAGTGGAAAGCGACCGACGAATCGAAAGAACTGTTCGAAGGCCGTGACCGTGAAACGGGTGAAGTGAAATACACTGCCAGCCGTGCGGATCTGGTATTTGGTTCTAACTCCGTCCTGCGTGCGCTGGCAGAAGTTTACGCCAGCAGCGATGCCCACGAGAAATTTGTAAAAGACTTCGTGGCGGCATGGGTGAAAGTGATGAACCTCGACCGTTTCGACCTGCTGTAATCTGACCTTCTTCAGCGACTGCCTTTCAGGCAGTCGCTGAAGTTTCTTTACCGGCGTATAGTGTCCACAGGAAAACTACACACTGGATCTCTCATGTCTGCCGCAGGAAAGAGCAACCCACTGGCAATCAGTGGCCTGGTTGTGCTCACACTTATCTGGAGTTATAGCTGGATTTTCATGAAGCAAGTCACCAGCTACATCGGTGCCTTCGACTTCACCGCCTTACGCTGCATTTTCGGCGCTCTCGTTTTATTCATCGTTCTTTTGTTACGTGGTCGCGGAATGCGCCCGACGCCGTTTAAATACACCTTAGCCATTGCCCTGTTACAAACCTGCGGGATGGTTGGCCTGGCACAGTGGGCGCTGGTCAGCGGCGGAGCGGGGAAAGTGGCGATCCTGAGCTATACCATGCCGTTCTGGGTGGTGATTTTCGCCGCGTTGTTTCTCGGTGAACGCCTGCGACGTGGGCAATATTTCGCGATTCTGATTGCCGCTTTCGGTTTATTTTTGGTGTTGCAGCCGTGGCAACTCGATTTCTCTTCGATGAAAAGCGCCATGCTGGCGATCCTCTCCGGCGTCAGTTGGGGGGCGAGCGCCATTGTTGCTAAACGTCTGTATGCCCGTCATCCGCGCGTGGATTTATTGTCGTTAACATCCTGGCAGATGCTGTATGCGGCGCTGGTGATGAGTGTGGTCGCTTTACTGGTACCGCAACGTGAAATTGACTTGCAGCCCACCGTGTTCTGGGCGCTGGCCTACAGTGCGATTCTGGCGACGGCGCTGGCGTGGAGCTTATGGTTGTTTGTATTGAAAAACTTGCCTGCCAGTATTGCCAGCTTAAGCACACTGGCCGTTCCCGTTTGCGGCGTACTCTTTTCCTGGTGGCTGCTCGGTGAAAATCCTGGTGCGGTTGAAGGTAGCGGTATTGTGCTGATTGTACTGGCACTGGCGCTGGTGAGCCGTAAGAAAAAAGAAGCCGTCAGTGTAAAAAGGATCTGAATTTTTTCTTCATGTGGGGCGATCGCTTATTTAACAAAATACCGATAATGCCCCACCATCCGCCAGCTAAACAGTACATCTTCTTCCTGCGCGCCTGCGCCAATGTTATGTATCACCAGCGGCGTACTGTCGCGGGCGAAGCCATCTGACACCACCCCAATATGTGCCAGCCCGTTGTCCAGTTGCCAGGAGACAATATCACCCGCTTGATAGTCACCGGCGTTTTTGCTGGTGGGGCGTGTTTTATCGTGGCGGGTAAACCAGGTTTCCAGATTAGGCACCCGACGGTGATCGATGTTGCTGTCCGGGCGCTTTAACTTCCATTTTGTGGGTACTCGGCAAAATTCTTCGCCATATCTTCGTGCACCAGTTTCTGCAAATCGACCTTCTGGCTGCGCAAGGCGCGGATCACCACATCGGAACATACGCCGCGTTCTTGCGGGACATCACCGCCAGGATAGGTAAGCTGCACATACGCCGGATCGTAAAATAGCGTGCTGCCGATTTGCTGTCTGGCACTGTCTGCGATGGCAAGGTTGGTGTTGGCCTGGATTTGTACCACGGTTGGTGGAACGGCGGGAGATTTTAAGGAGTGGCTGGTAAATGCTGTTAGCAGGCTGACCAGCGCCAGTGAAGCTTTCATCTGTTTCATCCGTGAAAATAAGAGTCACAGATTCGACCTTCCGGGCTAACGATTGTTCTGTGGAGAAAATGTCCAGAAGCGGATAAAAAAACTCCCAATCAACGTGGGAGTTTTAGTTTACTGGCACAGAGTGCCGGATGCGGCGTGAACGCCTTATTCGGCCTACAAAAGCACGCAAATTCAATATATTGTAGAGATTACGTAGGCCTGATAAGCGTAGCGCATCAGGCAATTTTGCGTTCAAACTCCCGGACAAGCCGGGAGTTTGGAGTAGGTTATTCCCACTCTTGCAGGAAACGCTGACCGTACTGGTCGGCTACCAGCAGTGCGGCGTAAACCTGATCTGGCGTCGCGCCGCCAGGCATGTTGTGAATGGTTTCACCTTCTGCACATGCCGCTTCTGCCACAATTCGCATTTTCGCCGGGACATCTTCTTTAATATCCAGTTGAGCGAGAGTTATTGGCAAACCTACCGCATGGCTAAGTGCAGCTACGGTTTCGATTTCCTCAACCGGCGCGTTTTCCAGAACCAGCTGCGTCAGCGTACCGAATGCCACTTTTTCACCGTGATAATAGTGATGCGCATCCGGGATAGCGGTCAGGCCGTTATGCACCGCATGAGCCGCCGCCAGACCACCGCTTTCAAAACCAACGCCGCTCAAATAGGTGTTCGCTTCAATCACGCGCTCCAGCGCCGGAGTCACTACATGCTGTTCGGCGGCAAGCATCGCTTTTTCGCTTTCTTCCAGCAGGGTGTTGTAGCACAGTTCAGCCAGCGCCAGCGCCGCCTGAGTACACTTACCGCCCGCCATCGTGGTTGCGCCGCTACGAGAGCAGGCACGCGCTTCAAACCAGGTCGCCAGCGCATCACCGATACCCGCTGCTAACAGACGCGCAGGTGCGCCCGCGACGATTTTAGTATCGACAATGACCATATTCGGGTTATTTGGCAGCAGCAGATAGCGGTCAAACTCACCATCATCGGTGTAGATAACAGACAATGCGCTGCACGGTGCGTCGGTAGAGGCGATAGTCGGTGCGATCGCTACCGGAACACCCATGAAATGTGCCAGCGCTTTGGCAGTATCGAGGGTTTTTCCGCCACCGATACCGAGAATTGCGCCACACTGCGCAGTCTCCGCGATGCCACGCAGACGGTCGATCTCATTTTGCGAACATTCACCGCCAAACGGCGCAATTTCTACTACCAGCCCGGCATCTTTAAAGCTTTGCTCGACGGTTGCCTGAGCAAAACCTAATACAAATTTATCGCCAACAACCAACCAACGTTCTGCCAGCGGCTTCAGGTATTCGCCCAGGCGATTAATGACATCAGCGCCCTGGATGTATTTACCCGGTGATTGAATAATGCGGTCCATAATTGCTCCTTTAGAGATGAGTAGTGCCAAATGCGGCATTCCAGTCGTGTTCGAACTTCTCTATAGCTGACTCTACCGCAGGGGTGTTGAGCATTTGTTGCGCTACATCTAAGGGCAGTGTGATGGATTCACATCCTGCCAGTAAACAGTCCAGCGCCTGACGCGGCGTTTTAAAGCTGGCTGCCAGCACCATGCTTTCTGGCGCGTGCATTTCCAGTAACGCTTGCAGCTCCTGTACGGTACGAATGCCGTCTCCGCCCTGGGCGTCTACGCGGTTAACATACGGAGCAACGTATTTTGCCCCTGCCAGTGCGGCCAGTAACCCTTGTGCGGCGCTATATACAGCGGTGCCAAGTGTAGTAATACCCTCTTTTTTCAGCATCTTAATGGCGGCCAGACCTTCGGAAGTCACCGGGATTTTCACCACAATGCCCGGAATGGCGTCGCGCAGGCGCTTCGCTTCCTCCACCATCCCCTGCGCGTCGCGGCTCATGGTCTGAGCAAACAGAATGCCTTCATCACCAATCGCTTTTTGCAGACGCGGCAGCACTTCCCAGATGGACTCCTTGCTGGCAGCGATAATGCTCGGGTTAGTTGTTACCCCAGCAATCGGGAATATGCGTGCCAGACGTTCGACTTCTGCGACGTTAGCGGTGTCCAGATACAGTTCCATGATGTTTCCTTTTACAGTTCCAGTTCATGTTGCAGCAGGCTGGCGATAGCGTCGGCAGAGGCGGCGTTAACCAGCGCGTTACGGAATTCTTCGTGCATGATGCGACGAGCGAGGCGCGAGAAAATGCGCATATGCTGATCGCCCGCAGCGTGTTTGTTCAGGGTTAACATAATGATGAATTGCGCTTCATCATCGCCCCAGCGCACCGGTGCTTGCAGACGCGCCACGCTGATGGTGGATTGCTCAATGTGTTCTGATTTGCTGTGTGGAATGGCAAAACTAAAGCCCAGACCGGTAGAGAAAACGGCCTCGCGCGCCCACAAGTCGGCTTCCAGTTTACGCGGATAGCGGCAGCGGCCAGCCAGCAGCAGGTTATCGGTCATGCCTTTGAGCACTTCTTCTTTGCTGCGCCAGTCGCTTTCCAGCGTGATGCACTCGGCAGTGACCAGCGGTGCGTCCTGTTGGGTCATGCGGAATTGCGCCAGCAGATGTTCCACTTCCAGCGAAGTCCGGCAGGCCATTGCCTGGTTGAGCAACTGGCGACACTCACGCTATCAAGTTGCGCCATCCGCGCTTTCGCCGCCGGAATTGACGGTGCGCTCATGCTCAGCTCATCCAGCCCTAAACCGATCAGCAACGGCAGCACGGAACCTTTCGCCCCCAGTTCACCGCACAGACCAATCCATTTTCCCTGGCGATGCACCGCCTGCACGGCGTAATCGAGCGCCCGCAAGAATGCCGGATTCAGGCTGTTGTAGTGACGAGTAACCTTAGCGTTATCGCGATCCACCGCCAGCAGATATTGCGTCAGGTCATTACTGCCGATACTAAAGAAATCAATCTCTTCGCAGCATTGATCGATGATGAACATCACCGACGGCACTTCCAGCATAATGCCGAGCTGGATCTTCTCATCAAACGGAATGTGTTCGTTACGTAGTTGCTGTTTGGCTTCTGCCAGTTTTTCTTTCACCCATAAGATCTCTTCCATTGAGGAGATCATCGGGATCATGATTTTCAGGCTGCCGTGAGCAGAGGCGCGCAGGATCGAGCGTAGTTGTGTGGTGAACAGCGAGGCGTATTCTTCATAAATACGCACCGCGCGATAACCGAGGAACGGGTTAGCTTCTGCCGGAATGTTCAGATAATCAACGGGTTTGTCACCGCCAATATCCATAGTGCGCACAATAATGCTGCGCCCGTTGGCGGACTCCAGCGCCTGACAAAAAATGTTGTACAGCTCGCTTTCGCCCGGTGCGCTGGTGCGATCCATATAGAGCATTTCAGTACGGAACAAACCAACGCCTTCCGCGCCATTGCCAAATGCGGCCTGCGCTTCCACTGAGTGGGCGATGTTCGCCGCGACTTCGATACGAATACCGTCAGCGGTACGCGCTTGCTGGGTCAGCCAGACACGCTGTTGCTCACGCAGAGCGTCCTGTACGCGGGCTTCTTGCTGATAATAACGGGCCACGGCTTCCCCTGGCTCAACCACAATTGCCCCGGCGTTGCCGTCGATATAAATCGTTTGTTGCTGCCACGGGGTAAGGGCATCGATATCCACACCAACCAGCGTCGGAATGTTGAACGAACGAGCAAGAATTACCGTATGTGACGTAGTGCCGCCGCTTTTCAGTAACAGACCTTTGAGGTGATTTTTATCCAGTTCGAGAAACTGGCTGGGGGTCAGCTCATCCGCCATACAAATAGATGACTGCGTCAGCTTGCCCGGTGCCGGGAAGCGTTGTTCACCGTAGATTTGCTGAAGCAGCTGGAAGCAGACGTCGCGTACGTCCAGCGCACGTTCTTGCAGGTAGCTACTGCTGGAACGGGCGAACTCTTCGCAAAAGTGATTCGCACTGGCGACAATCGCTTCGGCGCAGCTTAATCCGGCACTGACGCCTGCCAGTAAATGTTCGCGCAGGGAAGTATCGCCAGCCAGTGATCGGTGCGCTTCCAGAATCGCGCTGGTGGCACCGTCGCTATCCAGCAGACGAAACTCAATGTTTTTCATCACCAGCGTCAGGCCGTTTTCCAGCGCGGATTGCTCAGCGTCCACACCTTTGGCGGCGGGAAGATTACCCAGTGCGTTGAGATCTAACGATGAAATTGGCGTCAGCGTGCCGCCTGCGCTACCGCTACATACGGTGCGGGCGCGAATAATGTGCGGATTCAAATTAGTGAGTGAAACCGGCAGCGGCTCCAGCTCGTCAGATTTAACTTCTGCCAGCGGCGCGTCGCAGTGGGGGAATTCATCACGTAACCACTGGCTCAAGCGCTGGTGTGCTGCTTGTTCGTCAGCCCCGGAAATCAGTAACTGGCAGTTATCGCCCACCAGTGTATCGGTGCCAATCAGCGCCAGGGCGCTTTTGGCGTTGCCTTTACGGTCAGTACGCAGGTTATGCCACTCAATTTGAGATGAAAAAGTATTACACAGCGTTTCAACGTGGCTTGCCGGACGCGCATGTACGCCGTTAGGCAGCTCACAAATAAATTCCACAATCAGGGCCATTGCCTCTCTCCCGGTACGGTTTTCTGTTTACAGGATAAGAGCGCATGGCAACGACCTGCCATGTGACAAATCTGCCAAAAGCTGGACAAATGTAATGTAACCGCCAATTTGCGACGCGTCTCACAAGACGCGCCATTCCGGCATGATTCCGAGTTAACGCAAGTTATGAGGCGGATCGCATTTTTGTACTGACATTACAAAAGTCCAGTAAATGGCCTTTTTATCCACTGTTTGACCTGCTTGCGATTGCCTATTGTTTCTCCCATCAAAAAATATGGACATAGGCTTGGGTAAGCCTGGGAGCGACTTATGAATGAGTTGGTACAGATCCTGAAAAACACTCGTCAGCACTTAATGACGGGCGTTTCACACATGATTCCCTTCGTGGTATCGGGCGGTATTTTGCTGGCGGTTTCCGTCATGTTGTATGGCAAAGGCGCAGTGCCGGATGCCGTAGCCGATCCGAATCTGAAAAAACTGTTTGATATCGGTGTTGCAGGTTTAACGCTGATGGTGCCTTTCCTCGCCGCTTACATCGGTTATTCCATTGCAGAACGCTCTGCGCTGGCTCCGTGCGCTATCGGTGCCTGGGTTGGCAACAGCTTTGGTGCAGGCTTCTTTGGTGCGCTGATCGCCGGGATTATCGGCGGCATCGTGGTGCATTACCTGAAGAAAATTCCGGTGCATAAAGTTCTGCGCTCGGTGATGCCCATCTTCATTATTCCCATTGCCGGCACCTTAATTACCGCTGGCGTCATGATGTGGGGGCTGGGGGAACCTGTAGGTGCGTTAACCAACAGCCTGACTCAGTGGCTTCAGGGGATGCAGCAAGGCAGCGTGGTGATGCTGGCGGTGATCATGGGGCTGATGCTGGCGTTCGATATGGGCGGCCCGGTTAACAAAGTGGCCTATGCGTTCATGCTGATTTGCGTTGCTCAGGGTGTTTATACCGTGGTGGCCATTGCTGCCGTGGGGATCTGTGTTCCGCCGCTGGGCATGGGGCTGGCAACGCTGATTGGTCGTAAAAATTTCTCCGCAGAAGAGCGCGAAACCGGTAAAGCGGCGCTGGTAATGGGCTGTGTTGGCGTCACTGAAGGGGCGATTCCTTTCGCTGCCGCCGATCCGTTGCGTGTCATTCCTTCCATTATGGTGGGGACTGTCTGTGGCACGGTGACCGCAGCAATGGTAGGTGCGCAGTGCTATGCAGGCTGGGGTGGTCTGATTGTGCTGCCGGTGGTTGAAGGCAAGTTGGGTTACATCGCGGCAGTGGCTGTTGGGGCTGTAGCAACGGCTATCTGCGTTAACGTGCTGAAAAGTCTGGCGCGTAAAAATGGGTCTTCGACTGCTGAGAAGGAAGACGACCTGGATCTGGATTTTGAAATTAATTAATTGAGGAACGAGCCATGACGAAAATTATTGCAGTAACCGCATGTCCTTCAGGTGTTGCCCATACCTATATGGCGGCAGAGGCGCTGGAAAGTGCCGCGAAAGCGAAAGGCTGGGAAGTAAAAGTAGAAACTCAGGGTTCGATTGGTCTGGAAAATGAACTGACTGCGGAAGACGTGGCGAGCGCCGATATGGTGATTCTGACCAAAGATATCGGCATCAAATTTGAAGAGCGTTTTGCAGGCAAGACCATCGTGCGCGTCAATATCAGCGACGCGGTTAAACGCGCTGACGCCATTATGAGCAAAATTGAAGCTCATCTGACACAAACCGCTTAAGTTCTTATCCCGCCCGTAAGGGCGGGTTCGCTTTCCCACAGGAGTTCCTCATGACGAATCGTATCTCTCGCCTCAAAACTGCACTGTTTGCCAATACCCGTGAAATCTCGCTGGAGCGGGCGCTGCTTTATACCGCCAGCCATCGGCAAACCGAAGGCGAACCGGTGATATTGCGCCGGGCGAAAGCAACAGCGTATATCCTTGAACATGTTGAAATTTCGATTCGTGATGAAGAACTGATTGCCGGTAACCGCACCGTAAAACCGCGCGCCGGGATTATGTCGCCGGAAATGGACCCTTACTGGTTGCTGAAAGAGCTGGATCAATTCCCGACGCGCCCGCAAGACCGTTTCGCCATTAGCGAAGAAGACAAACGTATCTACCGTGAAGAGCTGTTCCCGTACTGGGAAAAACGTTCGATGAAAGATTTCATCAACGGGCAGATGACGGATGAAGTAAAAGCCGCGACCAGCACGCAGATTTTCAGCATCAACCAGACGGATAAAGGCCAGGGACACATTATTATTGATTACCCGCGCCTGCTGAATCACGGGCTGGGTGAGCTGGTGGCGCAGATGCAGCAACATTGCCAGCAACAGCCGGAGAATCACTTTTATCAGGCAGCATTGTTACTGCTCGAAGCCTCGCAGAAACACATTTTGCGTTACGCCGAACTGGCGGAAACGATGGCGGCAAACTGCCCGGATGCCCAGCGTCGCGAAGAACTGCTGACTATTGCGGAGATCTCCCGCCATAACGCCGAACATAAGCCGCAGACGTTCTGGCAGGCGTGCCAGTTATTCTGGTACATGAACATCATTCTGCAATACGAATCCAACGCCAGTTCGCTGTCTTTAGGGCGCTTCGACCAGTATATGTTGCCGTTCTATCAGGCATCATTAACCCAGGGCGAAGATCCGGCGTTCCTGAAAGAACTGCTCGAATCTTTATGGGTGAAATGCAACGACATCGTGCTGTTGCGTTCCACCAGCAGTGCGCGTTATTTCGCAGGTTTCCCGACCGGCTATACCGCACTGCTCGGCGGGTTAACCGAGAATGGACGTAGCGCGGTGAACGTGCTTTCGTTCCTCTGTCTCGACGCCTATCAAAGCGTGCAATTACCGCAACCGAACCTCGGTGTGCGCACTAACGCCTTGATCGACACGCCGTTCCTGATGAAAACCGCAGAAACCATTCGCCTCGGCACGGGTATTCCGCAAATCTTCAACGATGAAGTGGTGGTGCCAGCGTTCCTCAACCGTGGCGTTTCGCTGGAAGATGCGCGCGATTATTCAGTGGTGGGCTGTGTGGAATTATCTATTCCCGGCAGAACCTACGGCTTGCATGACATCGCGATGTTTAACCTGCTGAAAGTGATGGAAATCTGCCTGCATGAAAATGAAGGCAATGCTGCGCTGAGTTATGAAGGTTTACTGGAACAGATCCGCGCCAAGATCAGCCACTACATCACCCTGATGGTTGAAGGCAGCAATATTTGCGATATCGGTCACCGTGACTGGGCACCTGTACCGCTGCTCTCATCGTTTATCAGTGATTGTCTGGAGAAAGGCCGCGATATTACCGACGGCGGCGCGCGTTATAACTTCTCCGGCGTACAGGGGATCGGTATCGCCAACCTGAGCGATTCTCTCCATGCGTTGAAAGGGATGATTTTTGATCAGCAGCGTTTAAGTTTTGACGAATTGCTGTCGGTATTAAAAGCTAACTTCGCAACGCCAGAAGGCGAAAAAAGTTCGCGCTCGCTTAATTAACCGCTTCGAGAAATACGGTAACGATATCGACGAGGTGGATAACATTAGCGCCGAACTGTTACGCCATTACTGCAAAGAAGTGGAAAAATACCAGAACCCGCGCGGCGGCTACTTCACGCCGGGATCGTATACCGTTTCTGCTCACGTCCCGTTGGGATCGGTAGTTGGTGCGACGCCAGACGGTCGTTTTGCCGGGGAACAGCTGGCAGACGGCGGCTTGTCACCCATGCTGGGTCAGGACGGGCAAGGGCCAACGGCGGTACTGAAGTCAGTCAGTAAGCTCGATAACACGCTGCTTTCTAACGGGACGTTGCTGAACGTGAAATTCACTCCGGCAACCCTGGAAGGTGAAGCGGGATTACGCAAACTGGCCGACTTCTTACGGGCATTTACCCAGCTTAAGTTGCAGCATGTTCAATTTAACGTGGTGAACGCCGACACGTTACGTGAAGCCCAATTACGCCCGCAGGACTATGCGGGGCTGGTGGTACGCGTTGCCGGATACAGCGCCTTCTTTGTCGAACTGTCGAAGGAGATCCAGGATGACATCATCCGCCGGACAGCGCATCAGCTGTAACGTTGTGGAAACGCGCCGCGATGATGTGGCGCGCATTTTCAACATTCAGCGTTATTCGCTGAATGACGGCGAGGGCATTCGTACGGTGGTCTTTTTTTAAAGGCTGTCCGCATCTTTGCCCGTGGTGTGCTAACCCGGAGTCGATCTCCGGCAAAATCCAGACGGTGCGCAGAGAGGCGAAATGTCTGCACTGCGCGAAATGTTTGCGCGATGCGGATGAATGCCCCTCCGGTGCGTTTGAACGGATTGGTCGCGATATCAGCCTTGACGCGCTGGAGCGGGAAGTGATGAAAGATGACGTTTTCTTTCGCACGTCCGGCGGCGGCGTCACGCTTTCTGGCGGAGAAGTATTAATGCAGGCGGAGTTTGCTACCCGTTTTTTACAGCGACTGCGGTTGTGGGGTGTGTCATGCGCTATCGAAACTGCCGGAGACGCGCCAGCCAGCAAACTGTTGCCGCTGGCGAAATTGTGCGATGAAGTGTTGTTCGATTTAAAAATTATGGACGCGACTCAGGCGCGGGATGTGGTGAAGATGAATCTGCCACGCGTGCTGGAGAACTTGCGTTTGCTGGTGAGTGAAGGTGTCAACGTGATCCCGCGTTTGCCGCTGATCCCCGGTTTCACACTCAGCCGGGAGAATATGCAGCAGGCGCTGGACGTGCTGATCCCGCTGAATATCAGGCAGATCCATCTGTTACCGTTTCATCAGTACGGCGAGCCGAAATACCGCTTGCTGGGGAAAACATGGTCGATGAAAGAGGTTTCAGCGCCGTCGTCAGCCGATGTGGCAACAATGCGCGAAATGGCAGAACGGGCCGGATTTCAGGTTACCGTGGGAGGTTAAAATGGCATACCTGGTGGCAGTAACCGCCTGCGTGAGCGGCGTGGCGCATACTTATATGGCGGCGGAACGGCTGGAAAAGTTGTGCCAGATAGAGAAATGGGGCGTCAGCATTGAAACCCAGGGCGCGCTGGGAACGGAGAATCGTTTAGCGGACGAGGATATCCGCCGGGCGGATGTTGCGCTGTTGATTACGGATATCGAGCTTGCTGGTGCCGAGCGATTTGAACATTGTCGCTACGTGCAATGCAGTATCTACGCGTTCCTGCGTGAGCCGCAGCGGGTGATGAGCGCGGTGCGTAAAGTGCTTTCTGCGCCGCAGCAAACCCATCTTATTCTGGAGTAGTCGGTTTTTCTGTCAGTTGGCTGTGGTACTGCCGACGATATTCCGACGGCGAGCGTTCGGTGTTTTTACGAAACAGACGGCAGAAGTAGTTGCTGTCGACAAAGCCGCAGGCGTGCGCCACTTCTTTTACCTTCAGGTCATAGCCTTTCAATAACGTCTTAGCGTGCTCCAGTCGCGTGTGATTCAGGTATTCGTTAAAACCAATGGCCCCCGTTTTTTGAAACAGGTGCGAGAGATAGTTTGGTGAAATATAGAACGCCTGTGCGACAGATTCGCGGGTAAGCGCGGAGGCATAGCGTTCGTCGATATAATCACGAATAGCTTCGAATAGAGCCTGGCTGCGTGAGGCGGTCTGTATTTGGCTGCCAAGCAAATCGCGGCAGTGGCTAAGCAGGCTGGCGACGATAAGCCTTGCCGTTTGCTGCTCCTGCGGCTGCATTTGCATTTCATTGAGCGTTTGTAGCAGAAAAGAACCAATGCGCGGGCCGCGTCGGGCGACGTGTTGCTTCGCCAGATTTTGATACTGTTTGCCATCCCATTGCACGACGCTGAAGCCGAGTTGCTGTTTGCCAAACAGCACGCTAAAGGTGGTGGCGGGGGCTTGCCATTGTGGGAAATTCCAGCCGCCAGCGGGAACGTACAGCACATCGCCGGGAACTAACGTTGCTCCAGCGCCGGTATCAACAAACTCACCTTCCAGCACTATTTCCAGCCGTGGAAAATCCACCTGATACGCAAGATCGGGCGCCGGACCGTTGCTGCTGGCAAAGTAAATCTGGCGCAGCGACAGCGGGCCGTTGATCAGGCGGGAGAGCAGATAGCTGACGTCGTGATACATGTTATTCCCTTAGGTATGTAGACGGGAAAACAGTAACTGGCATTATGAAAAAAGGCCACCTGAAAAGTGTGGCCTGAGGGGCGTTCGATGTAAACATTGCGGCAGTTGTATTGCCGGATGCGGCGTAAACGCTTTATCTGGCCTACCGCCGCGATCTGTAGGCCGGATAAGACGCGTCAAGCGTCGCATCCGGCAAATAGCATCTGGCTGATAATTACTGATTACCCACCTGATCGCCATACGGCAGAGTGTCGTAATCGATCAGCGCATTTTTCTTATACGGATTACCAATCCAGCGAGTGGTTTCTTTGAACTGCGGATTTACCACTGAACGGGTTGGATCGTAACCGTCGTAAGATAAGCCCGCCAAATCTGACCAGGTGTGGATCAGTTCCGCCAGGCTGTATTTACGATCAACATCCTGCGAGAAATCACGCGGATGAGTCGCCTGCCATTTTTCCGACGTCCACAGCAGGAACGGAATGGTGTACATATGGCGCGTCGGGTTATCTTCGTTACGCCCCTGAGTTTTGTGTGGCGGCGTGTCGTAAACCTCTTCACCGTGGTCAGAGAAGTAAACCAGGAATCCGTTCGGATCTGCTGCTTTAAAGTCTTTAATCAGGCTGGCAACCACATGATCGTTGTACAGGTTAGCGTTGTCATAGTCGTTATATGACTCCAGCTCTTCTGCGCTTAATCCCGGCGGAACATGATCGGTATTGCCATCAAACTTGCCCTGATTTTCCGGGTAACGGTATTTGTATTTGATATGCGTACCCAGCAGATGAACGATGATCAGTTTCTTCGGCGCAGGGTCCTTCAGCACTTCCTGGAACGGCTTCAGCACGTTGGTGTCGTATTCACGCGCACTCTGCGTACGTTGCTGGTTCATGTAGTACTGCTTGTCGGTCTGGCGCGAAAATACCGTCAGCATGGTGTTGCGGGCAGTCATCGTCTGCTGGTTGGTTATCCAGAAGGTTTTATAACCTGCCTGTTTCATCATGTTCATCAGCGACGGCTGCGTCAGATACAGATCCGGGTTCTTTTCATTGGCAAAGGTCAGCGCCTGTTGCAGGATTTCAATGGTGTACGGACGCGATGTGACCACGTTATTGAACACCGTCAGGTTCGGATCGGTTTTATGCAGCGCATCCAGTTCCGGCGTGGTTTCACGCGGATAGCCGTACAGGCTCATGCGTCCACGTTGGGTCGATTCGCCAATCACCAGCACTAAGGTGCGCGGTTCGTTACCCGATTCGTCTTTGAAATTAGCCAGTGGCGGTAATGCGTTATTTTCATTCAGCAGCTTCGTCAGTGAGTTAAGTTGTTGACGATACTGATAATAACCGGTCAGAAATTGCCACGGTGCGGCAGGTTCCATGCGAGATGCCAGATTATCCAACGTTTTCTCAAATGGCTTGTTCTTGATAAACGTATTCATGGCGATCGGGTGCAGAATCAAGCCATAAAGCAGGGCAAAAGAGACAACATAACGCCACGGTTTTGGAATATAGACCGGGCGCAGGCGCGTCCACAGCAAAACTGCCACCGCCGTATAGGCCAGCGCGATAAGCACAATCTTCAGGCTGAAATACTGGCTTAAATACTCGCTGGCTTCGTTGGTGTTGGTCTCAAACATCACAAACAGAACGCTCTGCGAGAACTCCTGACCGTAGATGACGTAGTAGCACAACGCTGCCAGAGAAGCCGCCCACAGCATTACGCCGATTACCGCTGCGATAATCTTAATCCGCTTCGGAAAGAGGAATACCGGGATCAACCACAGCGAACTGAACAGCAGCGAGTCGCGAATGCCGTTGGTGCCGCTGTAGCCGCTGATGTAAATAATGGCCTGTAACAGGGTAGAGAAAAACCAAAAGTAGAGCAGTGCCCAACCCAGGGCTTTCCAGCTAAAAATGGGTTTAGTCTGGACTTCAGTGGAATGCATAGTAAGAACCCGTTTTGGATAATAGCGCCGAATGTAAGGACAAAACCTTAAGGATATCTGAAGGGATATCCAGAATCTGGGTGAAATGCAGACAGAAATATATTGAAAACGAAGGTGTTAGAACAGAAGTATTTCAGAAAACCCTCGCGCTATTGCACGAGGGTTGATAGAGGAGGGGGTTAGCCAGTATTACGCATACCAGCTGCAATTCCGGCAATAGTGACCATCAACGCTTGTTCGACGCGAGGATCCGGTTCCTGGCCTTCTTTTTCTGCCTGGCGGGAGCGGTGCAGCAACTCGGCCTGCAATACGTTCAGCGGGTCAGTGTATATATTTCGTAGCTGAATAGACTCGGCAATCCACGGTAGATCGGCCATCAGATGGGAGTCGTTGGCAATCGCCAGAACCACTTTGATGTCTTCTTCTTGCAGATTGCGTAACTCTTTACCTAACGGCCACAGTGCTTTGTCGACCAGGCGTTGGTCATAGTATTCCGCCAGCCACAGATCTGCTTTGGCGAATACCATTTCCAGCATACCCAGACGCGTTGAGAAGAACGGCCAGTCGCGGCACATGGCTTCCAGTTCGCTCTGTTTGCCATCTTCCACCACTTTTTGCAGCGCCGTACCTGCACCCAGCCAGGCGGGGAGCATCAGGCGGTTTTGTGTCCAGGCAAAAATCCACGGAATGGCGCGCAGAGACTCGACGCCGCCGGTTGGGCGACGTTTCGCCGGGCGTGAACCTAACGGCAGTTTGCCCAGCTCTTGTTCCGGCGTAGCGGAGCGGAAGTAAGGGACAAAGTCTTTGTTTTCACGCACGTATCCGCGGTAGACATCGCAGGAGATGACCGACAGTTCATCCATAATGTGACGCCAGCTCTCTTTCGGCTCAGGCGGTGGCAGCAGGTTGGCTTCCAGAATCGCTCCGGTGTACAGCGACAGGCTGCTGACGGTGATTTCTGGCAGACCGTATTTGAAGCGGATCATCTCGCCCTGTTCGGTCACGCGCAGGCCGCCTTTCAGGCTTCCTGGCGGTTGTGACAGCAGCGCCGCATGGGCAGGTGCGCCGCCGCGACCAATGGAACCGCCGCGACCGTGGAACAGCGTCAGTTCAATACCTGCTTTTTCGCAGGTTTTGATTAACGCGTCCTGTGCCTGATATTGCGCCCAGGAGGCCGCCATCACGCCCGCATCTTTTGCTGAGTCGGAATAGCCAATCATCACCATCTGTTTGCCCTGAATCAGACCGCGATACCAGTCGATATTCAGCAGTTGGGTCATGACATCGTTGGCGTTGTTCAGGTCATCGAGAGTTTCAAACAGCGGTGCGACTGGCATCGCAAACCCGATACCCGCTTCTTTCAGCAGCAGGTGGACGGCCAGTACGTCGGACGGCGTTTTCGCCATCGAGATCACGTAGGCGGCAATAGAGCCTTGCGGCGCTTCGGCAATCACCTGACAGGTATCAAGCACTTCACGCGTTTCGGCGCTTGGTTGCCAGTTGCGCGGCAGAAGCGGACGTTTGGAGTTCAGTTCGCGGATCAGGAATGCCTGTTTGTCGGCCTCTGACCAGCTTTCATAATCGCCGATACCGAGATAGCGGGTCAGCTCGCCCAGCGCTTCGGTATGGCGGGTGCTCTCCTGACGGATATCAATACGCACCAGCGGTACGCCGAAACATTTCACGCGGCGCAGGGTGTCGAGCAGATCGCCGTTGGCGATAATACCCATGCCACACGCCTGAAGTGACTGGTAGCAAGCGTAGAGCGGCTCCCACAGTTCTTCGTTCTGCGTCAGCAGGCCTTCTGGTTTTGGCAGTTCTTCGCCTTTCAGGCGCGCCTCCAGCCATGCCTGTGTCGCCATCAGGCGAGAACGCAGGTTTTTCATCAGATAGCGATACGGTTCTGCGGCGCCTTCTTCGCCGACCAGCGCCAGCAGTTCTGAGGTGGCCTCAACCATCGACAGTTCAGAAACCAGAACCTGAATATCTTTCAGGAACAAATCGGTGGCTTTCCAGCGGCTGAGCAGCAGGACGTGGCGGGTGATATCGGCAGTGACGTTCGGGTTGCCGTCGCGGTCGCCGCCCATCCACGAAGTAAAACGGACCGGAACAAATTCGACGGGCAGTTTGTAGCCGAGATTCTCTTCCAGTTGTTCGTTCAGTTCGCGCAGGTAATTTGGTACGCCTTGCCACAGGCTGTTTTCCACTACGGCAAAGCCCCATTTGGCTTCATCTACCGGGCTTGGACGCAGCTTACGGATTTCATCAGTATGCCAGGACTGAGCAATCAACTGGCGCAGGCGGCGCATCAGCTGGTGGTGTTCGTAGTCGGCGATATCTTTGTTATCGAGCTGCTTTAAGCAGGCGTTCACTTCCACCATTTTGTGGATCAGTGTACGACGGGTAATTTCGGTTGGATGAGCCGTGAGGACCAGTTCCAGCGACAGAGATTCCACTGCTTTTTTGATGGTGTCTTCGCTCAGTTCCGGCTGGTTTTTCAGTTTACGCAGGGTGCGGGCGATCACTTCCGGATTGCTGGCAGCCTCGCCTTTCGGCGAAATGCTGTGGTATTGCTCGGCGGTGTTGGCCAGGTTCAGGAACTGACTAAACGCACGCGCAACGGGCAGCAGCTCGTCGTTCGACAAATTTTGTAAAGTGGTGAGTAACTCCTGGCGGTTAGCATCATTGCCAGCGCGTGAAGATTTGGACAACTTACGGATAGTTTCTACGCGTTCAAGAATGTGTTCTCCCAACGCATCCTTGATGGTTTCTCCCAGCACTTTGCCGAGCATACTGACATTACTACGCAATGCGGAATATTGTTCGTTCATATGACCCCAGACACCCATCTTATCGTTTGATAGCCCTGTATCCTTCACGTCGCATTGGCGCGAATATGCTCGGGCTTTGCTTTTCGTCGTCTTTTATAAAGCCACGTAAAAGCGGTGACGTCAAATGCTGCGAAATCGCTTCAGCAAACGAATAAATAGCAGGAATTTACGCCATTAAATTCACAAGGTTTTAAATAAGCGTAACTTATGGGAATGTTAAAAAATCGCCATGCATAACACCAAAGGTGTAGGTCGGATAAGATGCGCAAGCATCGCATCCGACATTATTGCGGCGCAAGCGCCTTATCCGGTCTACGTTTTAATGCCAGCAAAAGTGGTGAATTACCTGGGTAATCAACTCACGGGTGGGTTTAATAAACCGCGTCTCCAGATATTCATCAGGCTGATGAGCTTGATTGATGGAACCCGGACCGAGCACCAGCGTCGGGCATAACGTTTGAATAAACGGCGCTTCGGTACAGTAGTTAACCACTTCGGTCTTTGCACCGAGCAATTTCTCAACCACTTCAACCAGTTGATGATTTGGCGGACATTCATAGCCTGGGATCGGTGGGTGCAACTCTTCGACCGTCAGACGACCCGGCCAGCGTTCGCTCACCGGAGCCAGCGCGTCGTTGAGTAGGCCATTAAGTTCATTAAGTGTCATACCCGGTAGCGGGCGAATATCCATATGCAACTCACAGCAGGCGCAAATTCGGTTAGAGGCGTCGCCGCCGTGAATATGCCCGAGGTTGAGCGTGGGGTATGGCACGGTAAACGCTTCGTAGTGATAACGTTCTTTCAGGTTATCGCGTAACTGCAAAATATGGCCGATGGCGTCGTGCATCAGTTCGATAGCGTTAACTCCGCGCGCCGGATCGCTGGAGTGGCCCGACTGACCCATAATGCGAATGGCATTTGAGATGTGGCCTTTATGCGCGCGTACTGGTTGCAGCGACGTCGGTTCGCCAATGATGGCGCAATCCGGGCGCAGGGCGGTAGTTTCGGCAAAATAACGCGCTCCCGCCATGCTGGTTTCTTCATCGGCAGTCGCCAGAATGTAGAGCGGTTTTTTCAGTTTCGTGACGTCGACATCGCGTAGCGCATCAAGGATAAACGCAAAAAAGCCTTTCATGTCGGCAGTGCCTAAGCCGTAAAGCTTGCCGTCATGCTCCGTCAGTGTAAACGGATCGCGCGTCCAGCGACCGTCATCAAATGGTACCGTATCGGTATGCCCCGCCAGCAACAAGCCGCCAGCCCCCTGTCCGCAACTGGCCAGCATATTAAATTTGTTGCGAGTTCCTGGAACAGGCTGCACTTCCACATTGAAGCCTAAATCTTTAAACCAGTCCGCCAGCAGAGTGATTAAATCTGCATTGCTTTGATCGAGTGCCTCTTCCGTGGCGCTTATTGAAGGTGTGGCAATCAGAGCACGGTAAATCTCGATAAATGGCGGTAATTTGTTTTTCATTGTTGACACACCTCTGGTCATGATAGTATCAATATTCATGCAGTATTTATGAATAAAAATACACTAACGTTGAGCGTAATAAAACCCACCAGCCGTAAGGTGAATGTTTTACGTTTAACCTGGCAACCAGACATAAGAAGGTGAATAGCCCCGATGTTGAATACGCTGATTGTGGGTGCCAGCGGCTACGCTGGCGCAGAGCTAGTGACCTATGTAAATCGCCATCCGCATATGAACATAACCGCTTTGACTGTCTCAGCGCAAAGCAATGATGCGGGAAAGTTAATCTCCGATTTGCATCCGCAGCTCAAAGGCATCGTTGACCTGCCGTTGCAGCCGATGTCGGATATCAGCGAGTTTAGCCCAGGGGTAGATGTGGTGTTTCTCGCCACCGCCCATGAAGTTAGCCACGATTTAGCGCCGCAGTTTCTTGAAGCTGGCTGTGTGGTGTTCGACCTTTCCGGCGCGTTTCGTGTTAACGACGTCACCTTCTATGAAAAATATTACGGCTTTACCCATCAATACCCGGAACTGCTGGAACAGGCAGCCTACGGTCTGGCGGAGTGGTGCGGTAATAAATTAAAAGAAGCGAACTTGATTGCGGTGCCAGGCTGTTATCCGACGGCGGCACAGCTGGCGCTGAAACCGTTGATTGATGCCAATCTTCTCGACCTTAATCAGTGGCCGGTGATTAACGCCACCAGCGGCGTGAGCGGTGCAGGACGTAAGGCAGCGATTTCAAACAGCTTTTGTGAAGTGAGCCTGCAACCGTATGGCATCTTTACCCATCGCCACCAGCCGGAGATCGCTACACATCTCGGTGCTGACGTCATCTTCACCCCGCATCTGGGCAATTTCCCGCGCGGCATTCTTGAAACCATTACTTGCCGCCTGAAGCCTGGCGTGAACCAGGTGCAAGTCGCGCAAGCGTTACTGCAGGCGTATGCCCATAAACCGTTGGTGCGGTTGTATGACAAAGGCGTTCCGGCACTAAAAAATGTCGTCGGGCTGCCGTTTTGCGATATCGGATTTGCCGTTCAGGGCGAGCATCTGATTATTGTGGCGACCGAAGATAACTTACTGAAAGGCGCGGCGGCACAGGCAATCCAGTGTGCCAATATTCGTTTCGGCTATGCGGAAACGCAGTCTCTTATTTAAGGGTGCAATGATGAATCCATTAATTATCAAGCTGGGCGGCGTACTGCTGGATAGCGAAGAGGCGCTGGAACGGCTGTTCAGCGCACTGGTGAAATATCGTGAGTCACATCAGCGTCCGCTAGTGATTGTCCACGGCGGCGGCTGCGTGGTGGATGAGCTGATGAAAGGGCTGAATCTGCCGGTGAAAAAGAAAAACGGCCTGCGGGTGACGCCTGCGGATCAGATAGACATTATCACCGGAGCGCTGGCGGGAACGGCAAATAAAACCCTGCTGGCATGGGCGAAGAAACATCAGATTGCGGCCGTAGGTTTGTTTCTCGGTGACGGCGACAGCGTCAAAGTGACCCAGCTTGATGAAGAGTTAGGCCATGTTGGACTGGCGCAGCCAGGTTCGCCTAAGCTTATCAATACGTTGCTGGAAAACGGTTATCTGCCAGTGGTCAGCTCCATTGGCGTAACGGACGAAGGGCAACTGATGAACGTCAATGCCGACCAGGCGGCGACGGCGCTGGCGGCAACGCTGGGCGCGGATCTGATTTTGCTCTCCGACGTCAGCGGCATTCTCGACGGTAAAGGGCAACGCATTGCCGAAATGACCGCCGCGAAAGCAGAACAACTGATTGAGCAGGGCATTATTACCGACGGCATGATAGTGAAAGTGAACGCGGCGCTGGATGCTGCGCGCACGCTGGGCCGTCCGGTAGATATCGCCTCCTGGCGTCATGCGGAACAGCTTCCGGCACTGTTTAACGGTATGCCGATGGGTACGCGGATTTTAGCTTAAGTTTTGTTGGCCGGAGGCGCAGCTTTCCGGCATTGAATTTCAAAATAAGGAAACAGAGTTATGGCACTTTGGGGCGGGCGTTTTACCCTGGCAGCAGATCAACGGTTCAAACAATTCAACGACTCACTGCGCTTTGATTACCGTCTGGCGGAGCAGGATATTGTTGGCTCTGTGGCCTGGTCCAAAGCCCTGGTAACGGTCGGCGTGTTAACCGCAGAAGAGCAGGCGCAACTGGAAGAGGCGCTGAACGTGCTGCTGGAAGATGTTCGCGCCAGGCCACAACAAATCCTTGAAAGCGATGCCGAAGATATCCATAGCTGGGTGGAAGGCAAACTGATCGACAAAGTGGGCCAGTTAGGCAAAAAAATTGCATACCGGGCGTAGCCGTAATGATCAGGTAGCGACAGACCTGAAACTGTGGTGCAAAGATACCGTTAGCGAGTTGCTGACGGCTAACCGTCAGCTGCAATCGGCGCTGGTGGAAACCGCACAAAACAATCAGGACGCGGTGATGCCAGGTTACACTCACCTGCAACGCGCTCAACCGGTGACTTTCGCGCACTGGTGCCTGGCCTACGTTGAGATGCTGGCGCGTGATGAAAGCCGTTTGCAGGACGCGCTTAAGCGTCTGGATGTCAGCCCGTTAGGCTGTGGCGCACTGGCGGGAACGGCCTATGAAATCGACCGTGAACAGTTAGCAGGCTGGCTGGGCTTTGCTTCGGCGACCCGTAACAGTCTCGACAGCGTTTCTGACCGTGATCATGTGCTGGAACTGCTTTCTGCTGCCGCTATCGGCATGGTGCATCTGTCGCGTTTTGCTGAAGATCTGATTTTCTTTAACACCGGCGAAGCGGGATTTGTGGAGCTTTCTGACCGCGTGACTTCAGGTTCATCATTAATGCCGCAGAAGAAAAACCCGGATGCGCTGGAGCTGATTCGCGGTAAATGCGGTCGGGTGCAGGGTGCGTTAACTGGCATGATGATGACGCTGAAAGGTTTGCCGCTGGCTTACAACAAAGATATGCAGGAAGACAAAGAAGGTCTGTTCGACGCGCTCGATACCTGGCTGGACTGCCTGCATATGGCGGCGCTGGTGCTGGACGGCATTCAGGTGAAACGCCCGCGTTGCCAGGAAGCGGCTCAGCAGGGTTACGCGAACGCCACTGAACTGGCGGATTACCTGGTGGCGAAAGGCGTACCGTTCCGCGAGGCGCACCATATTGTTGGTGAAGCGGTGGTGGAAGCCATTCGTCAGGGCAAACCGCTGGAAGAGCTGCCGCTCAGTGAGTTGCAGAAATTCAGCCCGGTGATTGGCGAAGATGTCTATCCGATTCTGTCGCTGCAATCGTGTCTCGACAAGCGTGCGGCAAAAGGCGGCGTCTCACCGCAGCAGGTGGCCCAAGCGATTGCTTTTGCAAGGGCGCGGTTGGGGTAAGAACATTTATATGTACAAATTTGAGCCTGGCTTATCGCCGGGCTTTTTTATGGCAAAAAAAAGCGGATCCTGGAGATCCGCAAAAGTTCACGTTGGCTTTAGTTATTCGAGTTGAGAAACTCTCGAAACGGGCAGTGACTTCAAGGGTTAAAAGAGGTGCCGCTCCGTTTCTGTGCGCAATTATCAGTCACAATGCTTGATAGGGATAATCGTTCGTTGCTATGCTACCTATCGCCATGAACTATCGTGGCGATGGAGGATGGATAATGAATATTCGTGATCTTGAGTACCTGGTGGCATTGGCTGAACACCGCCATTTTCGGCGTGCGGCAGACTCCTGCCACGTTAGCCAGCCGACGCTTAGCGGGCAAATTCGTAAGCTGGAAGATGAGCTGGGCGTGATGTTGCTGGAGCGGACCAGCCGTAAAGTGTTGTTCACCCAGGCGGGAATGCTGCTGGTGGATCAGGCGCGTACCGTGCTGCGCGAGGTGAAAGTCCTTAAAGAGATGGCAAGCCAGCAGGGGGAGACGATGTCCGGGCCGCTGCATATTGGTTTGATTCCCACGGTTGGGCCTTACCTGTTGCCGCATATTATCCCGATGCTGCACCAGACCTTTCCGAAGCTGGAAATGTATCTGCATGAAGCGCAGACCCATCAGTTACTGGCGCAACTGGACAGTGGCAAACTCGACTGCGTGATCCTCGCGCTGGTGAAAGAGAGCGAAGCATTCATTGAAGTACCGTTGTTTGATGAACCCATGTTGTTGGCAGTCTATGAAGATCACCCGTGGTCTAATCGCGAATGCGTGCCGATGGCCGATCTGGCAGGGGAAAAACTGCTGATGCTGGAAGATGGTCACTGTCTGCGCGATCAGGCAATGGGCTTCTGCTTTGAAGCTGGAGCGGATGAAGATACACACTTCCGCGCGACCAGTCTGGAGACGCTGCGCAACATGGTAGCCGCAGGTAGCGGGATCACTTTATTGCCTGCGCTGGCTGTACCGCCAGAACGCAAACGCGATGGCGTGGTTTATCTGCCGTGCATTAAGCCGGAACCACGCCGTACCATTGGCCTGGTTTATCGTCCTGGCTCACCGCTGCGCAGCCGCTATGAGCAGCTGGCAGAGGCCATCCGCGCAAAAATGGATGGCCATTTCGATAAAGCGTTAAAACAGGCGGTTTAAGCCGTTTAATGCCGCTACCCGATAGGCTTCCGCCATGGTCGGGTAGTTAAAGGTGGTGTTGACGAAGTACTCAATGGTGTTGCCGCCACCTTTCTGTTCCATAATCGCCTGACCGATATGAATAATTTCGGCAGCGCGCTCACCAAAGCAATGGATCCCCAGAATCTCTTTTGTTTCCCGATGGAACAAAATTTTCAGCGTACCCACGTTCATGCCAACGATTTGTGCACGCGCCAGATGTTTAAACTGGGCGCGGCCTACTTCATACGGTACTTTCATCGCGGTCAGCTGCTGTTCAGTTTTGCCCACGGAGCTGATTTCCGGGATGGTGTAAATACCGGTAGGGATATCTTCAATCAAGTGCGCGGTGGCTTCACCTTTTACCAGCGCCTGCGCGGCAATGCGCCCCTGGTCATAGGCCGCTGAAGCCAGGCTTGGATAACCAATCACGTCGCCCACCGCGTAAACGTGCGGCTGCGCGGTCTGATACATGCTGTTGACCTTCAGCTGTCCGCGACTGTCAGTTTCCAGCCCAATGTTCTGTAACGCCAGCGAATCGGTATTACCGGTGCGACCGTTGGCATAGAGCAGACAGTCGGCTTTCAGTTTTTTGCCCGACTTCAGATGCATGATCACACCGTCGTCACAGCCTTCGATCTTCTCGTACTCTTCGTTGTGACGAATCACTACGCCACTGTTCCAGAAGTGATAGGAGAGCGAATCTGACATCTCTTGATCGAGAAACGCCAACAGGCGATCGCGGGTATTGATCAGATCTACTTTTACATCCATACCGCGGAAGATCGACGCATATTCACAGCCGATCACTCCAGCACCGTAAATAAGTACATGGCGCGGTTCGTGGTGCATGCTAAGAATTGAGTCGCTGTCGTAAATGCGTGGATGGGTGAAATCGACGTCTGCTGGATGATAAGGGCGTGAGCCGCAGGCTATGACAAATTTTTCTGCGGTTAATGTTTCGACCGTGCCGTCCGGGCAGTCCAGCGCCAACGTATGCTCGTCAACAAAGCGAGCGTTCCCCTGCAATATTTCACAGTGATTACGTTCGTAAAATCCCTGACGCATGCGCGTTTGTTGATTAATCACGTTATCGGCATGGTTAAGGATATCGGCAAAAGAAGAGCGGAGCAGTCGGGAATGGTCGCTGTAAAGTGGGTTTTGATTGAATTCTATAATGCGGCTGACAGCGTGACGGAGAGCTTTCGACGGGATGGTGCCCCAGTGGGTGCAACCGCCGCCAACATTTTGATAACGCTCGATAACTGCGACGCGCGCACCTTGCTTAACCAGGCCCATTGCAGCGCCTTCGCCGCCGGGGCCGGAACCTATTACTATGGCATCGTAATCGTAGGAATGTGGCATGGTAGGGCTTACCTGTTCTTATACATAAAAGCAACAGAATGGTAACATTTTATCGCGGGTAAGCCAATTGATCCCCGTCATTAATCTGGCTATAGCGTGAGCGGCCTTTGCTTTGTCTGCCTCCTTCTTAACCCATTTATTCACTATTAATCGCTTTTTCTTATGGCTGATAGTTTTATCTTGCCGAAGCGTGCTTTTTTGTTATTGTCTTTATTAAATCTTCTTATAAAACAAACATATAAATATTTTATATTGATGAGTTATTTGTATTTATACCATCAATAAAATCCGTTAATTAGCCTGTTTATAAGTGAATAAAGGAATAGCCGATGATCGAACACTATATTCGAGGGTTTGAGGAAGAACTGCGTGAGATCCGCCATCAGATCCACGAAAACCCGGAGCTGGGATTACAAGAATTTAAAACCAGTGCTTTGGTGGCGGAAAAGCTGCGCCAGTGGGGCTATGAGGTTGAGCAAGGGCTGGCGACAACCGGCGTGGTAGCCACGTTAAAAGTGGGCGACGGAGAGAAAAGTATTGGCCTGCGGGCGGATATGGATGCGCTGCCAATTTATGAAAATAGCGGCAAGCCCTGGGCCAGTAAACATCCCGGTTTAATGCACGCATGCGGTCATGACGGCCATACCACGATATTACTAGGTGCTGCGCGTTATCTTGCCGAAACTCGTCGTTTTAACGGCACGTTACGTCTTATCTTCCAGCCCGCAGAAGAGATGATTAACGGTGGCGAGATTATGGTCAAAGAAGGTCTTTTTGACCACTTCCCCTGCGATGTGATTTTCGGGATGCACAACATGCCTGGCTTGCCGGTTGGCAAGTTTTTCTTCCAGCCAGGGGCGCTAATGGCGTCAATGGATCAGTTCCACATCACAGTTCGTGGCTGTGGAGGGCATGGTGCAATTCCTCACAAAGCCATCGATCCGGTGCTGGTCGCGGCACATATCACCACTGCATTACAAAGCATTGTGTCGCGCAATGTCGATCCGCTGGAAGCGGCGGTAATTACCGTCGGCAGCATTGTTGCGGGTGAGGCCGCTAACGTCATTCCTGACAGTGCTGAGATGAAAATCAGCGTCCGCTCTCTTAGCCGCGATACCCGACAACTTCTTCTGACCCGTATTCCGGCTCTGGCGCAAGCCCAGGCTGTCAGCTTTGGCGCTACGGCTGAGGTTACGCATGTTAACGGTACGCCGGTATTAGTGAATGACGAGGAGATGGCGCGCTTCGCCTGGCAGGTGGCGTGTAAAAACGTTTGGTGAAGATCGGGCCGAGTTTGGCATCAAGCCCCTGATGGGCAGTGAGGATTTCTCTTTCATGCTGGAAGCCCAGCCGAAAGGCGCTTTTTTGCTGTTCGGTAATGGCGATGTCGGGGAAGGTTCCTGCATGGTGCATAACCCGGGCTACGACTTCAACGATGCAAGTCTGGTCCCGGCGTGCAGCTACTGGGGCGCACTGGTAGAAGCCTGGCTGCAATAAATAAAACAACACACAACAACACTTTCTGGCAAGGAACATGGAATGACGGCGATCGTAAATGGAAGCGTGATTGTGAAGAAAAAGCCCAGCGGTAAGCGGGTGATTTTTGCTTCGGCGTTTGGCAATGCGCTCGAATTTTTTGATTTTGGCGTTTACAACTTTTTTGTGGTCTATATCAGTACGCTTTTCTTCCCGCCCAGTGCCGATCACAATGTCGCGCTGTTACTGGCATTTGCAACGTTTGGCGTGAGTTTTTTTATGCGCCCGCTTGGTGGAATTATCGTCGGGGCCTGGGCCGATCGTTTCGGACGCAAACCCGCGATGGTGTTCACCATTGCCCTGATGAGCCTCGGTACGCTGATGATTGGCATTGCGCCGACCTATGCAACGGCGGGCTATTGGGGAACGGCGACGCTGGTACTGGCGCGTCTGATTCAGGGTGTTGCAGCAGGTGGTGAAGTCGGCGCCTCAATGTCTTTACTGGTTGAATCAGCTCCGGCAAATCGTCGCGGTTTTTACAGCAGTTGGTCGCTGGCGACCCAGGGGCTGGCAACGACCTTTGGTGGTGTTGTCGCTTTAGGTCTGAGCACTTGGCTACCGTTCGCCACAGGTTCAGAAACCGTAATGGCAGAATGGGGCTGGCGTGTGCCATTTTTTATTGGCGTGTTATTAGCACCGATCGGTTGCTGGTTGCGTCTGAGCCTGGAAAATGACGTACCTGAACCTGTACACAATAAAAAAGCTGCTGCCAGCGAAAGCGCGTTCTCTCTGCTCCTGCAACATAAAGCGACTATCATTAACGGCGTTCTACTCGCTATTGGTAGCACGGTAGCAACCTATATTTCCCTCTTTTACTATGGCACCTGGGCGGCGAAGTATCTGGCAATGCCTCAACACTATTCTCATGCAGCGATGTTACTGGCGGGGGTAATTACGTTTGTGGGCGCGCTGTTGGTGGGGATGCTATGTGATTCGGTCGGGCGTAAAAAACTGATTTTAATCTCTCGTGTGATGGTGCTGATCTGTAGCTGGCCTTCGTTCTGGCTGTTGGTGAATTACCCCAGTCCCGGCATGTTGCTGACGGTCGTTTTCGTGATGGTCAGCTTTACCACGCTTGGTGGGGTACCGGTAATGTTGCTGATTTCCGAACTATTGCCGAAACGGATTCGGGCATTAGGCTTCGCGTTGGTTTATAGCATTGGCGTAGCAATCTTCGGCGGTTTTGCGCAATATTTCGCCACGCAATCCATCGTGTTACTGGATAGCCTGACGGCTCCGGCGTGGTATCTGGGCGGGGGCACATTGCTGTCTATGCTGGCGTTGCTGTTTGTAAAAGAACCGGCTAAAGAGTTGCAGTAAATGTGTTTTATTGCGCTACCGTTCATTCACAACACTGGAGCAATCCAGTATGTTCATTCTCTGGTATAGTGCCAGCAGTACTTTTGGCAAGGATTCAGACATCGTGATGGGCGTAAGAGCGCAGCAAAAAGAAAAAACCCGACGTTCGCTGGTAGAAGCCGCATTTAGCCAATTAAGTGCTGAACGCAGCTTCGCCAGCCTGAGTTTACGTGAAGTGGCGCGTGAAGCGGGCATTGCTCCCACCTCTTTTTATCGGCATTTCCGCGACGTAGACGAACTTGGCCTGACCATGGTTGACGAGAGTGGTTTGATGCTGCGTCAGCTTATGCGCCAGGCGCGTCAGCGTATCGCTAAAGGCGGGAGTGTGATCCGTACCTCGGTATCCACATTTATGGAGTTCATCGGTAATAATCCTAACGCCTTCCGGTTATTATTGCGGGAACGCTCCGGCACCTCCGCCGCGTTTCGTGCCGCCGTTGCGCGTGAAATTCAGCACTTCATTGCGGAACTTGCGGACTATCTTGAACTCGAAAACCATATGCCTCGCGCGTTTACTGAAGCGCAAGCCGAAGCCATGGTGACGATTGTCTTCAGTGCGGGTGCCGAGGCGTTGGACGTCGGCGTCGAACAACGTCGGCAATTAGAAGAGCGACTGGTACTGCAACTACGAATGATTTCGAAAGGGGCTTATTACTGGTATCGCCGTGAACAAGAGAAAACCGCAATTATTCCGGGAAATGTGAAGGACGAGTAATGAAACAAGCAAATCAAGATAGAGGTACGCTGCTGCTGGCGTTAGTTGCTGGCTTATCGATTAATGGTACTTTCGCAGCGCTGTTTAGCTCCATTGTGCCATTTTCTGTATTCCCGATTATTTCCCTGGTGCTGACGGTTTACTGCCTGCATCAACGTTATCTTAATCGCACTATGCCGGTCGGCTTGCCGGGTCTGGCAGCTGCCTGTTTTATTCTCGGTGTTCTGCTGTATAGCACTGTGGTTCGTGCGGAATATCCGGATATCGGTTCTAACTTCTTCCCGGCTGTGTTGTCCGTCATTATGGTGTTCTGGATTGGCGCGAAGATGCGTAACCGTAAGCAGGAAGTTGCTGAGTAATCGGAATCATGCCGGATGCTGGCGCATCCGGCATGGGGTTTACTTCGCGGTCAGTAATACGCCGCACTCCATATGGTGCGTGTAGGGGAACTGATCAAATAGAGCCAGACGTTCAACCTTGTGCGTCTGGCTTAATGTTTCCAGATTCTTGCATAATGTTTCCGGATTGCAGGAGATATACAGAATACGCGGATACGCCTGCACCATTTTCTCGGTTTCACTGTCCAGACCGCTGCGCGGCGGGTCGACAAAAATGGTTTCGCACTGATAACTCTTTAAGTCGATCCCTTGCAGGCGGTTAAACTCGCGCACACCATTCATCGCCTGAGTAAATTCTTCTGCCGCCATACGAATAATTTGTACGTTATCAATATGGTTAGCTGCGATGTTGTATTGCGCAGCAGCAACCGACGGCTTGGCGATTTCGGTAGCTAATACCCGATCAAAATTGCGCGCCAGCGCTAATGAAAAGTTACCGTTGCCGCAGTACAGCTCCAGTAAATCGCCTTTTGAGCCTTTGGTTACGTCCAGCGCCCATTCCAGCATCTGAATATTCATCGCCGCGTTCGGCTGGGTAAAGCTGTTTTCTACCTGACGGTAGATCATCTCTTTCCCGGCGACCGGCAGACGTTCATCGATGTAATCCTGATCCAGCGCGATTTTGGTTTTCGTTGCCCGACCAATCAGATGCACATTCAGATTCTGCGCGCGCAACGCATCGCGCAGGGCTTCCGCCTGCTGACGCCACTCATCATCCAGCTTTTTATGGTACAGCAGGGAAACCACTGCCTGATTACTCAGCGTAGTGAGGTAATCAATCTGGAACAACTTGTGGCGCAGAATGGGATTATTACGCACACCCGCAATCATCGCCGTCATCAACTGGTTGATAAGTTCACTGGCGGCGGGGAAGCTATCCACACGGATACGACTTTTGGTTTGTTGATCGAAAATGATGTGGTACAGGTCATCGCCATCGTGCCAGATGCGGAACTCCGCACGCATCCGATAATGACTGACCGGCGAGCGAAACACTTCCGGAACCAGGTCAGAAAACGGTGCCATCATACTTTGCAAACGTACCACTTTTTTCGGCTAACTGCGCTTCATACTGTTCTGTTGGAAGGTGTTCGGGGGTCATGATGTATCCTGAAAAATTAAAGTACGCGGCGATTGTAGGGATTGCTCATCAGATGTCCAGATCTTGATGAATTCCTATTTGTGAGCTACGTCTGGACAGTAACTTGTTACAACCTGTAGCATCCACTTGCCGGTCCTGTGAGTTAATAGGGAATCCAGTGCGAATCTGGAGCTGACGCGCAGCGGTAAGGAAAGGTGCGATGATTGCGTTATGCGGACACTGCCATCCGGTGGGAAGTCATCATCTCTTAGTATCTTAGATACCCCTCCAAGCCCGAAGACCTGCCGGCCAACGTCGCATCTGGTTCTCATCATCGCGTAATATTGATGAAACCTGCGGCATCCTTCTTCTATTGTGGATGCTTTACAATGATTAAAAAAGCTTCGCTGCTGACGGCGTGTTCTGTCACAGCCTTTTCCGCTTGGGCACAGGATACCAGCCCGGATACTCTCGTCGTTACTGCTAACCGTTTTGAACAGCCGCGCAGCACTGTACTTGCACCAACCACCGTTGTGACGCGTCAGGATATCGACCGCTGGCAGTCGACCTCGGTTAATGATGTGCTGCGCCGTCTTCCGGGCGTCGATATCACCCAAAACGGCGGTTCAGGTCAGCTCTCATCTATTTTTATTCGCGGTACAAATGCCAGTCATGTGTTGGTGTTAATTGATGGCGTACGCCTGAATCTGGCGGGGGTGAGTGGTTCTGCCGACCTTAGCCAGTTCCCTATTGCGCTTGTCCAGCGTGTTGAATATATCCGTGGGCCACGCTCCGCCGTTTATGGTTCCGATGCAATAGGTGGGGTGGTGAATATCATCACGACGCGCGATGAACCCGGAACGGAAATTTCAGCAGGGTGGGGAAGCCATAGTTATCAGAACTACGATGTCTCTACGCAGCAACAACTGGGGGATAAGACACGGGTAACTCTGTTGGGCGATTACGCTTATACCCATGGTTATGATGTTGTCGCTTACGGCAATACAGGAATGCAAGCGCAGCCTGATAACGATGGTTTCTTAAGTAAAACGCTTTATGGTGCGCTGGAACATAATTTTACCGATGCCTGGAGCGGCTTTGTACGTGGCTATGGCTATGATAATCGGACCAATTATGACGCGTATTATTCTCCGGGTTCACCATTGGTCGATACCCGTAAACTCTATAGTCAAAGTTGGGACGCCGGGCTGCGCTATAACGGCGAACTGATTAAATCACAACTCATTACTGGCTATAGCCATAGCAAAGATTACAACTACGATCCGCATTATGGTCGTTATGATTCGTCGGCGACGCTCGATGAGATGAAGCAATACACCGTCCAGTGGGCAAACAATGTCATCGTTGGTCACGGTAGTATTGGTGCGGGTGTCGACTGGCAGAAACAGACTACGACGCCGGGTACAGGTTATGTTGAGGATGGATATGATCAACGTAATACCGGCATCTATCTGACCGGGCTGCAACAAGTCGGCGATTTTACCTTTGAAGGTGCAGCACGCAGCGACGATAACTCACAGTTTGGTCGTCATGGAACCTGGCAAACCAGCGCCGGATGGGAGTTCATCGAAGGTTATCGTTTTATCGCTTCCTATGGGACATCTTATAAGGCACCAAATCTTGGACAACTGTACGGCTTCTACGGTAATCCGGATCTGGACCCTGAGAAAAGCAAACAGTGGGAAGGCGCGTTTGAAGGATTAACAGCAGGAGTGAACTGGCGTATTTCCGGATATCGTAACGATGTTAGTGACTTAATCGATTATGACGACCATATCCTGAAATATTACAACGAAGGGAAAGCGCGGATTAAAGGTGTCGAGGCGACCGCCAATTTTGATACCGGACCGCTGACGCATACTGTGAGTTACGATTATGTTGATGCCCGTAACGCAATTACCGACACACCGTTGTTACGCCGTGCTAAACAGCAGGTGAAATACCAGCTCGACTGGCAGCTGTATGACTTCGACTGGGGTATTACTTATCAGTATTTAGGCTCTCGCTATGATAAGGATTACTCATCTTATCCTTATCAAACCGTTAAAATGGGCGGTGTGAGCTTGTGGGATCTTGCGGTTGCATATCCGGTCACCTCTCACCTGACAGTTCGTGGTAAAATAGCCAACCTGTTCGACAAAGATTATGAGACAGTCTATGGCTACCAAACTGCAGGACGGGAATACACCTTGTCTGGCAGCTACACCTTCTGAACCACGTCCCACCGTGCTGGTGTTTGACTCCGGCGTCGGTGGGTTGTCGGTCTATGACGAGATCCGGCATCTCTTACCGGATCTCCATTACATTTATGCTTTCGATAACGTCGCTTTCCCGTATGGCGAAAAAAGCGAAGAGTTTATTGTTGAGCGTGTGGTGGAAATTGTCACCGCAGTGCAAGAGCGTTATCCCCTTGCGCTGGCTGTGGTCGCTTGCAACACCGCCAGTACCGTCTCACTTCCTGCATTACGCGAAAAGTTTGCGTTCCCGGTTGTCGGTGTCGTTCCGGCAATTAAGCCAGCGGCACGCCTGACAGCTAATGGCATTGTCGGATTGCTGGCAACTCGTGGTACGGTAAAACGTTCTTATACCCACGAGCTAATCGCGCGTTTCGCTAATGAATGTCAGATAGAGATGCTGGGCTCGGCAGAAATGGTTGAGCTGGCTGAAGCGAAGCTGCATGGCGAAGAAATCTCTCTGGATGCGCTAAAACGTATCCTGCGCCCGTGGTTAAGAATGAAAGAGCCGCCAGATACCGTTGTTCTGGGTTGCACCCATTTTCCTCTACTTCAAGAAGAACTGTTAAAGGTGCTGCCAGAGGGAACCCGGCTGGTGGATTCTGGCGCAGCGATTGCCCGCCGAACGGCCTGGCTGCTGGAACATGAAGCTCCTGAGGCAAAATCTGCCGATGCGAACATTGCCTTTTGCATGGCCATGACGCCAGAAGCTGAACAGTTATTACCCGTTTTACAGCGTTACGGCTTCAAAACGCTCGAAAAACTGGCAGTTTCAGGCTGATTTGGTTGAATGTTGCGCATTCGGAAAATTATTTTAAATTTCCTCTTGTCAGCTCAGAATAACTCCCTATAATGCGCCACCACTGACACGGAACAACGGCAAACACGCCGCCGGGTCAGCGGGATTCTCCTGAGAATTCCGGCAGAGAAAAGCAAAAAAAATGCTTGACTCTGTAGCGGGAAAGCGTATTATGCACACCCCGCGCCGCTGAGAAAAAGCGAAGCGGCACTGCTCTTTAACAATTTATCAGACAATCTGTGTGGGCACTCGAAGATACGGATTCTTAACGTCGCAAGACGAAAAATGAATACCAAGTCTCAAGAGTGAACACGTAATTCATTACGAAGTTTAATTCTTTGAGCATCAAACTTTTAAATTGAAGAGTTTGATCATGGCTCAGATTGAACGCTGGCGGCAGGCCTAACACATGCAAGTCGAACGGTAACAGGAAGAAGCTTGCTTCTTTGCTGACGAGTGGCGGACGGGTGAGTGAATGTCTGGGAAACTGCCGTGAATGGAGGGGATAACTACTGGAAACGGTAGCTAATAC
>NZ_PDIG01000016.1:0-5053 GCF_004745185.1 Escherichia sp. E2661 | reverse complement strand
GGAGAACTGAGGGGGGCTGCTCCTAGTACGAGAGGACCGGAGTGGACGCATCACTGGTGTTCGGGTTGTCATGCCAATGGCACTGCCCGGTAGCTAAATGCGGAAGAGATAAGTGCTGAAAGCATCTAAGCACGAAACTTGCCCCGACGATGAGTTCTCCCTGAGACTTTAAGTCTCCTGAAGGAACGTTGAAGACGACGACGTTGATAGGCCGGGTGTGTAAGCGCAGCGATGCGTTGAGCTAACCGGTACTAATGAACCGTGAGGCTTAACCTTACAACGCCGAAGATGTTTTGGCGGAAGAGACATCAATAAGTAAGCTTGATACAGATTAAATCGACAGGTCAGAACAGGACGTGTTGATAAAACAGAATTTGCCTGGCGGCCGTAGCGCGGTGGTCCCACCTGACCCCATGCCGAACTCAGAAGTGAAACGCCGTAGCGCCGATGGTAGTGTGGGGTTTCCCCATGCGAGAGTAGGGAACTGCCAGGCATCAAATAAAGCAGAAGGCCCGGTCAGAAGACCGGGCCTTTTTGCGTTTCTACAAACTCTTCCTGTCGTCATATCTACAAGCCATCCCCCCGCAGATACGGTAAACTAGCCTCGTTTTTGCATCAGGAAAGCAGCTATGAACCACTCCTTAAAACCCTGGAACACATTTGGCATTGATCATAATGCTCAGCACATTGTATGTGCCGAAGACGAACAACAATTACTCAATGCCTGGCAGCATGCAACCGCAGAAGGACAACCCGTCCTTATTCTGGGTGAAGGAAGTAATGTACTTTTTCTGGAAGACTATCGCGGTACGGTGATCATCAACCGGATCAAAGGTATCGAAATTCATGATGAACCTGATGCGTGGTATTTACATGTAGGAGCCGGAGAAAACTGGCATCGCCTGGTAAAATACACTTTGCAGGAAGGTATGCCTGGTCTGGAAAATCTGGCATTAATTCCTGGTTGTGTTGGTTCATCACCTATCCAGAATATTGGGGCTTATGGCGTAGAATTACAGCGAGTTTGCGCTTATGTTGACTGTGTTGAACTGGCGACAGGCAAGCAAGAGCATTTAACAGCTAAAGAGTGCCGTTTTGGCTATCGCGACAGTATTTTTAAACATGAATACCAGGACCGCTTCGCCATTGTAGCCGTAGGTCTGCGTCTACCAAAAGAGTGGCAACCTGTACTAACGTATGGTGACTTAACTCGTCTGGATCCTACAACAGTAACGCCACAGCAAGTATTTGATGCGGTGTGTCATATGCGCACCACCAAACTCCCTGACCCAAAAGTGAATGGCAATGCCGGTAGTTTCTTCAAAAACCCTGTTGTATCTGCCGAAACGGCTAAAGCATTACTGGCACAATGTCCAACAGCACCAAATTACCCTCAGGCGGATGGTTCAGTAAAACTGGCAGCAGGTTGGCTTATCGATCAGTGCCAGCTAAAAGGGATGCAAATGGGGGGGGGCTGCGGTGCACCGTCAACAGGCGTTAGTTCTCATTAATGAAGACAATGCAAAAAGCGAAGATGTCGTGCAACTGGCACATCATGTAAGACAGAAAGTGGGTGAAAAATTTAATGTCTGGCTTGAGCCAGAAGTTCGCTTTATTGGTGCATCAGGTGAAGTTAGCGCAGTGGAGACGATTTCATGAAGGATAATACCGTGCCACTGAAATTAATCGCGCTGTTAGCGAATGGTGAATTTCACTCTGGCGAGCAGCTGGGTGAAACGTTAGGAATGAGCCGGGCGGCTATTAATAAACACATTCAGACACTGCGTGACTGGGGTGTTGATGTCTTTACCGTTCCGGGTAAAGGATACAGCCTGCCTGAGCCCATCCAGTTACTTAATGCTGAACAGATATTGAGTCAGCTGGATGGCGGTAGTGTAGCCGTGCTGCCAGTTATTGACTCCACGAATCAATATCTCCTTGACCGTATCGGAGAGCTTAAATCGGGCGATGCCTGCGTTGCAGAATACCAGCAGGCTGGCCGTGGTCGTCGTGGTCGGAAATGGTTTTCGCCTTTTGGCGCAAACTTATATTTGTCGATGTTCTGGCGTCTGGAACAAGGCCCGGCGGCGGCGATTGGTTTAAGTCTGGTTATCGGTATCGTGATGGCGGAAGTATTACGCAAGCTAGGAGCTGATAAAGTCCGCGTTAAATGGCCTAATGACCTCTATCTGCAGGATCGCAAGCTGGCAGGCATTCTTGTGGAGCTGACTGGCAAAACCGGCGATGCGGCGCAAATAGTCATTGGCGCCGGGATCAACATGGCAATGCGTCGTGTTGAAGAGAGTGTCGTTAATCAGGGGTGGATCACGCTGCAGGAAGCGGGGATCAATCTCGATCGTAATACGTTGGCGGCCATGCTAATACGTGAATTACGCGCGGCGCTGGAACTCTTCGAGCAAGAAGGATTGGCACCTTATCTTTCGCGTTGGGAAAAGCTGGATAATTTTATTAATCGCCCAGTGAAACTTATCATTGGTGATAAAGAAATATTTGGCATTTCACGCGGAATAGACAAACAGGGCGCTTTATTGCTTGAGCAGAATGGAATAATAAAACCCTGGATGGGCGGTGAAATATCCCTGCGTAGTGCAGAAAAATAAGAAAGGGGAGCATTAGCTCCCCTGAAAATTATTTGCGTAGTCTGACCTCTTCTACCGCATGATTAGCACTCTTCGTCAGGATTAAACTGGCGCGCTCGCGAGTAGGTAGAATATTTTGCTTTAAGTTCAGCCAGTTGATCTCTTTCCACAACGTCATGGCAGTCTTAATCGCTTCTTCTTTAGTTAATTTCGCGTAGTTATGAAAATAGGAATCCGGGTCTGTAAAAGCCCCTTCGCGGAATTTCAGAAAACGGTTGATATACCATGTCTGAAGTAAGTCTTCCGGAGCATCAACATATATCGAAAAATCGACAAAATCAGAAACAAATACATGATGTGGATCGTGTGGATAATCCATCCCGCTCTGTAAGACATTTAACCCTTCAAGAATTAAAATATCAGGCTGAACAACAGTTTTATCTCCATCCGGGATCACATCATAAATAAGATGCGAGTAAACAGGTGCTGTAACGTTTGGCACGCCGGACTTGAGATCGGAAACAAACTTCACCAGACGATGCATATCATACGATTCCGGGAAGCCTTTCTTCTTCATCAGGCCACGTTCTTTAAGCACTTTGTTGGGATGAAGAAAACCATCGGTGGTGATCAGTTCAACACGACGGTGTTCCGGCCAACGGCTTAATAGTGCCTGTAACACACGAGCAGTCGTACTTTTCCCTACCGCGACGCTACCAGCAATACTGATAATGTAAGGAATGCGTTGTCCGTTAGTGCCAAGAAACTGTTCCAGAACAGCCTGACGGCGCAGGTTCGAGCTTATATAGAAGTTCAGCAAACGCGATAAAGGCAAATAAATCTCGGCAACTTCTTCTAACGAGAGATCTTCATTTATACCTTTGAGACGGGCGATCTCATCTTCCGATAACGTCATAGGTACGGAATCACGCAGAGCTGCCCACTGGTTGCGGTCAAACTGTAGGTAAGGCGTCATTAACGTTTGCTCTTTTATACTCATAAGCATGTTTCTGGCGGTCATAGCTCTATCGGCAAAGCGATATTTGCCATGGCGCGTCACAGTTCTGTTGAATGGGTTAATGGGCAGGAGGGTAACACCAGATGGGGAGGAATAATAAGAAAAAATCTCTTCCAGGAAGCTATCGTTGAAAAGCAATGTGACAGATATTCCATCTGATAAAAAGAATTGTGTTTTAGCTGGCGCGCATTGTTAATGCAGAGTGATGCTGAAAAAGTATGCTAATCTGCTCGCAATTCGGCTGTTTATTCATCGCGTCGCGCAAAATGTGACCAACAAAACAAATTATGCAATTTTTTTAGTTGCATGAACTCGCATGTCTCCATAGAATGCGCGCTACTTGATGCCGACTTAGCTCAGTAGGTAGAGCAACTGACTTGTAATCAGTAGGTCACCAGTTCGATTCCGGTAGTCGGCACCATCAAGTCCGGTGGGGTTCCCGAGCGGCCAAAGGGAGCAGACTGTAAATCTGCCGTCACAGACTTCGAAGGTTCGAATCCTTCCCCCACCACCAATTTCGGCCACGCGATGGCGTAGCCCGAGACGATAAGTTCGCTTACCGGCTCGAATAAAGAGAGCTTCTCTCGATATTCAGTGCAGAATGAAAATCAGGTAGCCGAGTTCCAGGATGCGGGCATCGTATAATGGCTATTACCTCAGCCTTCCAAGCTGATGATGCGGGTTCGATTCCCGCTGCCCGCTCCAAGATGTGCTGATATAGCTCAGTTGGTAGAGCGCACCCTTGGTAAGGGTGAGGTCGGCAGTTCGAATCTGCCTATCAGCACCACTTCTTTTCTCCTCCCTGTTTTTTCCTTCTGTTTATTGCATTCAACAAGTCGGGCATGTTGCCTGGTTGATGTGGTGATATCACCGATTTATCCGTGTCTTAGAGGGACAATCGATGTCTAAAGAAAAGTTTGAACGTACAAAACCGCACGTTAACGTCGGTACTATCGGCCACGTTGACCATGGTAAAACAACGCTGACCGCTGCAATCACTACCGTACTGGCTAAAACCTACGGCGGTGCTGCTCGCGCATTCGACCAGATCGATAACGCGCCGGAAGAAAAAGCTCGTGGTATCACCATCAACACTTCTCACGTTGAATATGACACCCCGACCCGTCACTACGCACACGTAGACTGCCCGGGGCACGCCGACTATGTTAAAAACATGATCACCGGTGCTGCTCAGATGGACGGCGCAATCCTGGTAGTTGCTGCGACTGACGGCCCGATGCCGCAGACTCGTGAGCACATCCTGCTGGGTCGTCAGGTAGGCGTTCCGTACATCATCGTGTTCCTGAACAAATGCGACATGGTTGATGACGAAGAGCTGCTGGAACTGGTTGAAATGGAAGTTCGTGAACTTCTGTCTCAGTACGACTTCCCGGGCGACGACACTCCGATCGTTCGTGGTTCTGCTCTGAAAGCG
>NZ_PDIG01000015.1:0-36662 GCF_004745185.1 Escherichia sp. E2661 | reverse complement strand
ACCAGTCGGTGCCGGATGGCTTTGGTGGCACGGAGCCGCGCATCACCTCGTAATGCCTACCTGACCACACAGCGTAAGGCGTGGGATGTTCTCAGTGATTTCTGCTCGGCGATGCGCTGTATGCCGGTATGGAACGGGCAGACGCTGACGTTCGTGCAGGACCGACCGTCGGATAAGGTGTGGACCTATAACCGCAGTAATGTGGTGATGCCGGATGATGGCGCGCCGTTCCGCTACAGCTTCAGCGCCCTGAAGGACCGCCATAATGCCGTTGAGGTGAACTGGATTGACCCGAATAACGGCTGGGAGACGGCGACAGAGCTTGTTGAAGATACGCAGGCCATTCTCCGTTACGGTCGTAACGTCACGAAGATGGATGCCTTTGGCTGTACCAGCCGGGGGCAGGCACACCGCGCCGGGCTGTGGCTGATTAAAACGGAGCTGCTGGAAACGCAGACCGTGGACTTCAGCGTGGGTGCAGAAGGGCTTCGCCATGTACCGGGCGATGTCATTGAAATCTGTGATGATGACTATGCGGGTATCAGCATCGGCGGGCGCGTGCTGGCGGTGAACAGCCAGACGCGGACACTGACGCTCGACCGTGAAATCACGCTGCCATCCTCCGGCACCACGCTGATAAGCCTGGTTGACGGACAGGGGAATCCGGTCAGCGTGGAGGTCCAGTCCGTCACCGACGGCGTGAAGGTGAAAGTGAGACGGGTTCCTGACGGCGTTGCAGAATACAGCGTGGTGGGGGCTGAAGCTGCCGACGCTGCGCCAGCGCCTGTTCCGCTGCGTGAGTATCCGTGAGAACGATGACGGTACGTATGCCATCACCGCCGTGCAGCATGTGCCGGAGAAAGAAGCCATCGTGGATAACGGGGCGCACTTTGACGGCGACCAGAGCGGCACGGTGAATGGTGTCACTCCGCCAGCAGTGCAACACCTGACCGCAGAAGTCACCGCAGACAGCGGGGAATACCAGGTGCTGGCGCGCTGGGATACGCCGAAGGTGGTGAAGGGCGTGAGCTTTATGCTTCGCCTGACCGTGGCAGCGGATGACGGCAGTGAGCGGCTGGTCAGCACGGCCCGGACGACGGAAACCACATACCGCTTCAGGCAGCTGGCTCTGGGAAATTACAGTCTGACAGTCCGGGCGGTAAATGCGTGGGGGCAGCAGGGCGATCCGGCGTCGGTATCGTTCCGGATTGCCGCACCGGCAGCGCCATCGCGGATTGAGCTGACGCCGGGCTATTTTCAGATAACCGCCACGCCGCATCTTGCGGTTTATGATCCGACTGTACAGTTTGAGTTCTGGTTCTCGGAAAAGCGGATTGCGGATATCAGGCAGGTTGAAACCACAGCCCGCTATCTTGGCACGGCGCTGTACTGGATAGCCGCCAGTATCAATATCAAACCGGGCCATGATTATTATTTTTACGTTCGCAGTGTGAACACCGTCGGCAAATCGACATTCGTGGAGGCTGTCGGTCGGGCGAGCGATGATGCGGAAGGTTACCTGGATTTTTTCAAAGGCCAGATAACCGAATCCCATCTCGGCAAGGAGCTGCTGGAAAAAGTCGAGCTGACGGAGGATAACGCCAGCAAACTGGAGGAGTTTTCGAAAGAGTGGAAGGACGCCAACGATAAATGGAATGCCATGTGGGGCGTCAAAATTGAGCAGACCGAAGACGGCAGGCATTATGTCGCGGGGCTTGGCCTTAGTATGGAGGATACGGAGGAAGGCAAACTGAGCCAGTTCCTGGTTGCCGCTAACCGTATCGCGTTTATTGACCCGGCAAACGGGAATGAAACGCCGATGTTTGTGGCGCAGGGCAACCAGATATTCATGAACGAAGTGTTCCTGAAGTATCTGACGGCTCCCACCATTACCAGCGGCGGTAATCCTCCGGCATTTTCCCTGACACCGGACGGGCGGCTGACGGCGAAAAATGCGGATATCAGCGGTAACGTGAACGCGAACTCCGGGACGCTCAACAACGTCACGATAAATGAGAACTGTACGATTAAGGGAATGCTGGAGGCAACTCAGGTCAGAGGTGACTTCGTCAAAGCTGTATCTAAGCCATTCCCGAAAAAAACTGGCTCGTGGGGCGATACGGAAACACCAGGCGGGACGGTTACAGTCACCATTTACGATGATCATAACTTTGACCGTCAGATTATTATTCCGCCCATTATTTTTAATGGTGTGGCGTATGACGATCCGGGGAGCGGTAATAACCCGGGAGGTACGCGATACACGGGTTATGGTTTTGAAGTTCGCAAAAACGGCGTATTAATCGCAACCAGAGAAACTAAAGGAGCCATTCCCGGTAGTTACAGTGCGGTTATTGATATGCCGAGTGGTGGTGGTAGCGTCACTCTGGAGTTTAAGATTTTCCAGAAAGGCAATCAGGGCGCAGGTAACATCACAGACTGTACAGTGATTGTGACCAAAAAAGCTGCTTCCGGTATCAGTATCCGTTGAAATATTTATAACCCCAATACGGGCGCCGGAAATGGCGCCTTTTTTATTTGTGGAGTGAGTATGGCAGTACAGATTTCAGGTGTGCTGAAAGATGGTGCGGGAAAACCAATACAGAACTGCACTATTCAACTGAAGGCAAAGCGTAACAGCACCACGGTACTGGTGAACACGGTGGCATCTGAAAATCCGGATGAAGCCGGGCGTTACAGTATGGATGTTGAGTATGGCCAGTACAGCGTCACCCTGCTGGTTGAAGGTTTTCCGCCTTCACATGCCGGGACCATTACCGTCTATGAAGGTTCCAGACCAGGTACGCTGAATGATTTTCTCGGTGCCATGACGGAAGAGGACGTCATGCCGGAGGCATTGCGTCGTTTTGAGGAAATGGTGGAAGAAGCGGCACGCAACGCCGAAGCCGCCTCTCAGAGCGCAGCGGCGGCAAAGAAATCCGAAACTGCAGCGGCATCATCGAAGAACGCGGCGAAAACCTCAGAAACGAATGCAGCTAACAGCGCACAGGCGGCAGCGGCCTCACAGACTGCATCGGCAAACTCCGCGACAGCAGCCAAAAAATCAGAAACCAATGCGAAAAACAGCGAGACAGCCGCAAAGACGAGCGAAACTAACGCAAAGTCCAGCCAGACGGCAGCGAAAACAAGCGAAACGAATGCCAAAACCAGTGAAACTGCGGCGAAAAGCAGTCAGGCTGCAGCAGCCGAAAGCGAGAGTGCTGCAGCCGGTTCTGCGACTTCAGCAGCTGGATCAGCAACTGCTGCGGCTAACAGCCAGAAAGCTGCGAAGACGAGTGAAACTAACGCAAAGTCCAGCCAGACGGCAGCGAAGACCAGCGAAACGAATGCCAAAGCCAGCGAAACTGCGGCGAAAAACAGTCAGGATGCAGCAGCCCAAAGCGAGAGTGCCGCAGCTGGTTCTGCAAGTGCGGCGGCTTCTTCTGCCACTGCATCAGCCAACAGTCAAAAAGCTGCAAAAACCAGTGAAACCAACGCAAAGGCGAGCGAGACTGCGGCGGCTAACTCGGCGAAAGCATCCGCTGCAAGCCAGACGGCTGCAAAAGCAAGTGAAGACGCAGCCAGAGAGTATGCAAGCCAGGCTGCGGAGCCGTATAAACAAGTTTTGCAGCCGCTTCCCGATGTGTGGATACCGTTTAACGATTCACTGGATATGATTACGGGCTTTTCGCCATCATATAAAAAGATTGTTATTGGTGATGATGAAATAACAATGCCTGGCGATAAGGTTGTAAAGTTTAAACGCGCATCGAAAGCAACCTACATTAACAAATCTGGTGTACTGACGGAGGCTGCAATTGACGAACCACGCTTCGAAAAAAATGGTTTGTTGATTGAAGGTACTACGACTAATAACTTTATTAATAGTAACTCACCAGCGAACTGGAACAGAAATACAAACCGTTTATCTGTTAGTGAAAACTCTATTGATGAATTTGGTTTTACTCAAGCAACATTCACTTATAAAGAATCATCCGACACTGGGCCAGTTACGTTGATTTCTACTGGGACATCCCGTGTGATTCCAGTTGTTGGTGGTGAATATGTTACTATATCTATTCGTGTTAAGGGGGCTGGTTGTCGCGCTCGCCATCGTATTTCAAAATTAAATGATGACGGGAACGGAAACACATTTATTGCTGATGCTATGTTGGATCTTGATACCGCTAAACTAGTTAGTGATGTTTTGTCTAGTCGCGTTGATTATGATCCTGCTAGTGGATGGTATTTTTTCCAATCGACATTTAAAGCCACCGAAGATATGAGCGTTTATGCTCGTACTGAAATGCTTGCTAAAAGTGGCGGCGAATTGGTCGCAGGAAATTACATAAAGGCGGCAACCGCTCAGGTAGAGAAATGTTCTCATGCAACATCATTAATCATAACTAACGACGTACCAGCTACCCGCGCTAGTGATTTGGTTAACATTCCTGTTAAGAATAATATGTATGACGCACCTATTACAGTTTTAGCCGAAGTTCATCGAAATTGGGAATGGGAACTTCCTCCTAATGCAGCACCACGTATAATGGATTTTTCCGGTGTGCCAACTGGCCAGGCCGTTATTTTTGGTTGCCGTGGCGGTACTGCCGCAAATACTGGTAGCCCTTATATTGATGTTGGTGCAGATGCTGGACGCGTTAATAGTTACCTGGTAACGAAAGAGAGAAAGTTCGTTGCTGGATTTAGAATTACTAAAGATTATGGTGTTCATATTGTTTTGAATGGTGATATTCCTCCTAGTGTTCCTAAAAAAACCGCGTGGAGATATGTAACTAAGAATACAAGCATTCGTTTTGGTGGGCAAACTTCAACGGGTGAACGTCACTTATTCGGTCATATTAGAAATTTCAGAATATGGCATAAAGAATTAACTGATGCGCAAATCGGGGAGAGTATTAAATGAAAGATTTAACACTCAAATTTGCCGACAGAGCCGACTTTTCGGCCTTTATGGAGAGTATCGGCTATTATGATGACGAGTCGATGCAGGATGATATTCTCATTGACGTGATAGGTAACGTGTACAAAGAAACCGGAGAACTTACTGAAGATGGCGATCCGGTATGTGTTAAGGAAGACGGATATTTTGTAAACGTGCGCATCATTAATGATACGCAAATATCGTCATTATTCGATGAATACGCGGTTGTAGTTGAACATCAACTTCGTGGCTGGATGTGAGGGAGATAAATGGCTATATCGACAGTAATTCCAGGAGATATCACCAAGCTAAAGGGAGATATTTCCTCAATTAACGGAAAAGTATCAACGCTTCAGACTGAGATGACCAGTGCAAAGCAGGATATCAGCTCCAGATACACAAAAACTGAAGTTGATAATAAGCTGAAAAACAAAGTGGAAGTGAACGATCTGGAAAGTGGTCGTTATGGTGGAGATTTTTACCCGCTGACTGGTCGTGAAGCGTTTTATTTGTGGGGATTGGGCACGACTACAGCGGCGGCAAACCTTTATCTTAATCCTGACCCCGCAATTTCGTCTGTGCTGCGGTCAACATCGTCTATCCGCTATAAACATTCAGTAGAGACGATAGATTCAGAGCACGCCGATCTCATTTTCAAGATGCGCCCTGTGTGGTACAGGTCGCAATGCGAAAATGACAGGCGTGACTGGGGATTCTACGGATTGATTGCCGAGGAAGTAGGAGAAATTGCCCCTCAGTTTGTACACTGGCGACCAGCTAACGAAGATGATGCACCGGAAGCTATTTCCAGCAATGGCCTTGTTGCCGAAGGTGTGATGTACGAACGTCTGGTTGTTCCACTGATTCACCATATCCAGAAACTGACAGAAAGAGTTGATGAACTTGAGTCAGAATTAAAGCTGTTATCAACTTCCCGAAGCGATATCGGATAAAGGAGGAGTAATGGATATAACACCTTTCCTTCATGCACTTTGTGCTGTGGCTGCGCAGGTACTGGTTGGTCTTTTTACCGGGAACTGGGCTTACGGAGCGATAGCCGGTTGTACGTTCTTCATTGCGCGTGAACATACCCAGGCAGAATATCGCTGGATTGAAATGTTCGGGCATGGCAAGCGTATGAATATGCCGTGGTGGGGTGGTTTTGATCCGCGCGTGTGGGATATGGCAAGTCTGATGGATTTTGCTGTGCCGGTGGTGGCGTGTCTGCTGGTCTGGCTGTTTATCCGTTAAACATAAAAAGCCGCAGCAACTTGTCATGGCAGAATACTGCGGCTGGCTGGTGAACTTCCGATAGTGCGAGTATTGAATGATTTCCAGCCGTTATCGATTTTACGTATTAATTAATGAACAAACCACTCGTCAGCAGACTCCCAGGTATCTTTCAGAGTTTCCTGAACAAAAGTTTTAGCTGAATCTTTATCGGCGGTGCGCGTAACAGAAAGGCCATCGTTGCTGGTGGCTTTTACGATCACCTCTACATCGTCATAACGCTTACTGATGCGTCGAGTTAATTCTTCCTTTAACGCATCCACAGCACCGTTTGGCATTTTAGTCATTTTCTCTTTGGCTATGCAGATCTCAATACGCATAAAAATCCCTCTATACTGTGTTTGTATACAGTATTATTTTTAACTGTATGAATAAACAGTGTCAAGAGGTCTTATTTCTGCTCCTTTGGAGTTCTTCAAAACGATTATGTAAAGATTTTGGATACAGTTCGGTATATACCTGCCATAGCACGTTTAATGAACGATGCCCTGTAACCTGGGCGACTTCCTCAATACTAAAACCAGCCTCAAATAAGCGACTTGCCCCTTCTCTACGCAAATCATGGTATCGCAGATCTTTAATACCTAATTTGCTTCTTACCCTCTGAAATCCTGCGGTAACAGAAGTGCTGTTGTATGGAAAAATGAATTCAGATTTTTTGGGTTGTCGTTGGACGATATCCCAGGCTTCCCCAAGCAAGGCCACTTTCATATGGTTACCTTCCTTTTTACGTGGATCTTTCCTGTCTCTTACTAGTATAGATTTTTGTTCCTGGTCGAGATCTTCCCATCGTAACCGGCATACTTCTCCGATTCGCATACAGGACCACACAGAAAATTTGAGGATATCAACGAACGGAATTTTTGAGCATTTATGAGTAGATCGTTGTTGAAGGCCTTCAATGAGCATGTCTAGTTCATCAGATGCTGGTCTACGATTACGACGATTTGATTTACCAATTAAACCAAGTTTAAGTAGATATGGACGAGCGGCTTTTGCTGGGTTTGATGTGTAATTAATTCCGTATACAGGTTTGGCTGCATCCAGAACACTGCCAAGATAACTAACATCGTGGCTAACAGTAGCTGGACCTGCACCGGCGTTGTTTCTCAACCTGCAATGTTCTATTACGTCATTTTCTGTTAATTCAGATAGTCTGATCGCAGAAATGTCACTATCCATAAGTAGTTCCAGCACATATCTTTTAGTACGGCCTGCTTTACCTCCGGCATTTGGGTCATTTAAATATTTGCGTAGTAAGTCACGGACTGTAAGCCCGTCAACAGCATTTGATGATGGAATGCCATGTAGATCTAATTCCATCACTTTCTGTGTGCCCCATGTTTTGGCATGAGCATGTTTAGGGAATGTTTTGCTTTCCCTGTAAGTGATAACCCCTTTTTCTTTGATAATCACATTACAGCGATAGCGTGGTGTGCCATCGGATTTTAGTCGTTTCTCTATGTTATAGTACGCCATTACACGACCTCGTTATTTCGGGTTCCCATAAAACGTGGGAACCTGTGCGGGAACCTAACGCGAGAAAAATAGCCTGAAATGTTCAAAAATGCACGATAATCATGAAACACAAAAAATTAATCAAACCAGCGTGATGCCTGAAAAAACTGGTGTTTACTGGAATTCTCGGTTTAGCATTGCTCCTATGCTCGACTGGACGGACAGACACTGCCGTTATTTCCTGCGTCTGCTCTCCCGTAATACGTTGCTCTATACCGAAATGGTGACCACAGGGGCGATTATTCACGGTAAAGGTGATTACCTGGCATACAGTGAAGAAGAGCATCCGGTGGCGTTACAGTTGGGCGGTAGCGATCCGGCGGCGCTGGCGCAGTGCGCGAAGCTGGCAGAAGCGCGCGGATATGATGAGATCAACCTGAATGTCGGCTGCCCGTCAGACCGGGTACAGAACGGCATGTTTGGCGCGTGCCTGATGGGGAATGCGCAACTGGTGGCTGACTGCGTAAAAGCGATGCGCGATGTAGTGTCGATTCCAGTGACGGTGAAAACGCGTATTGGCATTGACGACCAGGACAGCTATGAATTTCTCTGTGATTTTATCGACACCGTTTCCGGCAAAGGCGAATGCGAGATGTTTATCATCCACGCGCGTAAAGCCTGGCTCTCCGGTTTAAGCCCAAAAGAAAACCGTGAGATCCCGCCGCTCGATTACCCGCGCGTCTATCAACTGAAGCGTGATTTCCCGCATCTGGCTATGTCAATTAACGGTGGTATCAAGTCGCTGGAAGAGGCTAAAGCACACCTGCAACATATGGATGGCGTGATGGTCGGGCGTGAAGCGTATCAAAACCCAGGCATTCTGGCGGCAGTGGATCGAGAGATATTTGGTTCCTCGGATACCGATGCCGATCCGGTGGCGGTGGTACGAGCTATGTATCCGTACATTGAGCGTGAACTCAGCCAGGGGACGTATCTCGGTCATATCACCCGGCATATGCTGGGGCTGTTCCAGGGGATTCCTGGTGCGCGGCAGTGGCGGCGGTATTTAAGTGAAAATGCCCATAAAGCGGGCGCTGACATTAACGTGCTGGAACATGCGCTCAAACTGGTAGCGGATAAGCGTTAATTTTTCACCACAAAGTAGTCAAATTCACCACGCCCTGCGCTTCGACGCGGGGCGTTTTGTTTATAAATCAATATGTTATTTCTGGCATGATTCTTGTAAAGCCAGCAAGAGATTTCATTTTTGGGAGAACATCATGCTGGAACTACTTTTTGTGATTGGCTTTTTTGTCATGTTGATGGTCACCGGCGTTTCATTGCTGGGCATTATCGCTGCGCTGGTTGTGGCGACGGCCATTATGTTCCTCGGTGGGATGCTGGCATTGATGATTAAGTTGCTGCCGTGGCTGCTGTTGGCGATTGCGGTAGTGTGGGTGATCAAGGCGATTAAAGCGCCAAAAGTGCCGAAATATCAGCGTTATGACCGCTGGCGTTACTAAGGGATTGTGCGGATGATCACAACCTCAGGTTTTATCCTTAGAACAAAATAGGAATTGATAATCAAATCTGTCACTATTGCGCGTCAAACAAATTCATCGAGCTGTACCCTACATACAGCCGAACTATAAAAGAAAGGGCTTCCCAGGTGGAAGCCCAATTTCTTTATGGAATCAGTAAGCTGGAACCCTGCGTCGCCCGGCTTTCCAGAATCTCATGCGCACGCCGCGCATCCTTCAGCGGGTACTTCTGATGTTCTGCGACATCCACTTTAATTACGCCGCTGGCAATCAAAGAAAACAGTTCATTACTGGCTTCAGTTAACTCATCCCGCGTGGTGATATAGCCTTGGCGAGGGAAGGGCGTGTCACATACAGCGAGCCTTTCTGATTGAGAATGCCTAAGTTCACACCCGTCACTGCGCCTGATGAGTTGCCAAAACTCACCATTAAGCCGCGACGTTGCAGGCAATCCAGCGACCGTTCCCAGGTATCTCTGCCCACGGAATCGTACACTACGCGCACTTTCTTGCCGTCGGTGATCTCTTTTAACCGCTCGACCAGATTCTCTTCGCGATAGTTAATGACCTGCCATGCCCCGGCTTTTAAGGCGCTTTGCGCTTTTTGCGCCGTTCCCACGGTGCCAATAAGTTTTGCCCCTAAGGCTTTTGCCCACTGACAGGCAATTAAGCCAACGCCGCCAGCAGCCGCGTGGAACAGGAACTGTTCGTCAGGTTTGATTTCATACGTTTTGCGTAGCAGATAATAAACCGTTAAGCCTTTCAGGAATGATGCAGCGGCTTGCTCAAAAGAGATCGCCGCGGGCAGAATTGCGGCTTTATCGGCATTGACGTTATGCACAGAGCTGTAAGCCCCTAACGTTGACTGCGCATAAACCACGCGATCGCCCGCTTTAATATGCTTCACGCCGCTGCCGACTTTGCTTGCTATGCCAGCCGCTTCTGTGCCTAATCCGCTGGGTAGCGATGGCGGCGGATAAAGGCCGCTGCGGATATACGTGTCGATAAAATTAATGCCAATGGCTTTATTTTCGACCTGGATTTCATTCTCTGCCGGATCGACAGGAGTAAACTCCACGGCTTGCAGAACTTCCGGGCCACCGTGCTTGTGAAATTCGATGCGTGTTGCCATTTAAACTCCTTTACTGAGCGACATATCTGTTTTAAGCCTAACAGTAGTCGCCGGGCCGCGCGGGGATTTTTTCCGGGCTGTGGTCACAACCCGGAATATCTCTGGTCAGTATTGAAACAGCGTCGCCGCAATCCAGTTTTGCCACTGGCGCTCAAAGTTGGTTAGCGTTAATACACCCCGCTCACGGCACAAGCGAATCCAGGCATGGCAATCATTAGCTTCCAGACAAACACAAATCATGTATTGCCGGGCATCCTGATTTTCTGGTCGAAAACGCCAGGTCAGGAGTGGCCCACCTGGCGTTTGCGGTGCGATACCGGCTTCGCCATCATAGACAGCCCTGGCGCCACGACTCCCGCCACCATTTTCGATATAGCATTGTAAAGAGCGCAGTACAGCCAGCGCCAGTTGCGCACTTTGCCGCCACTGGAAAGATTGGGCGAGGCTGTTTTCATCGCTTTGAATGCCTTCCCGGCGAATATCTTCACAAAGTGTTGCTATGGTTTGCGCGGCAGTGTTGATCCCCTGCGTATGACACAAAATTGCAGCATGGTGGCTCATGGTATTTTGTATCGTTTCTCGCACGTCGTCGCGCAGCAGCCCCTGATTCAGGAACTGTTGCGCCTCATTAATCGTGCTGAGAATTTGTTGCCTCTCGAGAGGGAGGTCCTGACTTTTCTGATGAGCAATATGCAATGCACAGCGGCGGGCGAAAACTTGCCCGGCATTGAGCGCCGACCCACCAGGACGCGTCACACCATGTGTTCCGGCATTTTCTCCGGCAGCATAACAACCAGTTAGCGATGTACGCCCCCAAATATCAACATCAATTCCGCCATTAAGATGTTGATTATTTAGCGTAAATTTTAGCGGTGAGGCTGTGAGATCATGACCATGCATCTGATACAAGCGAATAGCCAGAGGATTCATCTGTGTTAATCGCGCCAGCGGTTGCGCCAGCAGGGCGTGATTTTGTTGCAGATAGTCGATGACATCATCATCCAGCTCTCGCAGGTTGAATGGCGTTCCGTCCGCTGCGGGTTCGGGTTCCCGCAGAAAATCGAGAAAAACATCGCGCCCTTTTTGTGTCTCCTCATACACCGCGACATCCAGCAGGCTGGAGCCATATTCCAGCATTCGTTCCGCGTGAAACGGCCACTGGTAACCTTTGCGAAATATCGCGGAGGCCAGCATACGAGTCGTAGGGTAATAAGCTGCCAGAAAATTATACTGACGTCCGGAGTGGTCCTGCGAGTAGATGCGCGGCATCGCTTGCATGTAAGTACCGGAAAGATTCCACGGAAACTGGCTGCGCGGTGTACCGATACCAAACTGACTCTCCGTAAGATTCACCAGCCTTATACCTGCTTCCAACGCCATGCCCAACGCACTAAAACAGTTCACCGGATAGACACTGTCACGATAAAGTTCACCTGGCCCGCCCGTGGCTAAAACCAGATGTTGGCAGCGAATTACTACCATTCGCCAGGGATTATCCCGACAGGTTTTATCGATGGCGATCACCCCTACGACTCGTCTGTTTTCTCCTTCACCGCGAGTCAGGATACGAATCGCCGTTGTGTGATCGCGCAGAGGAATATTAAGGCGCATTGCCTCCAGAGCCAGAACTTTAACCATCAGGCGAGAAGTTCGTGGGCCGCAACTGGTGGCGCGACCGAACTCATCGTGATCGGTTTGATAACGCAACGTTGCGCCAAAGAGATCTTCTGGCAGATCCAGACCCAGATATTTCAGAACTTCACAGGTGTTCACTGAGCCGACGGCTTCAACATAGGCAGTGTCATGATCCATCGAACCGCCCGCCGCCAGAGTGTCACTTAATGCCAGAAAATGGTCACCATTTGCACGGGTATTGGCGGTGTGGAGAGTTTGTTTATCAGAACCAGAACAGGCGGAAGTGCCCCAGAAAACTTTGCTGGAGGCTACCATTACATCGATATTTTGCCGTTTCAGCTCGACGGCAGCTCGCCATCCGGCAGCACCACTGCCTAGCACCAGCGTGTTGCAGCGGTACTCAGGTAAAATGGCGCCGTTAAGGTCGATACTACCGCTGGCTTGAGCCAGCGGTGAGTAATGGGGCATTTTGATATCAGTGAGCGCCGTTAGCGTTTCGTCAATCATTGCGTCCCACCTATTTCATCAGACTTTCGATTAAGCCGCTCATTGCCATATAGCCCATGATTAGCGTAAATGCGCTTATGGCAACAAACATGACGTTTTTCCCAGCGTGAGCAACGATATTCGCCCATTAACGAAGGCTTGTTCGCCAGCCAGAACATACATAAAACAGTCAGCGGCAGAATAATGGCGTTAAAGGCCTGGCTGGCAATCATCACCAATACCGGGCGTGCGTGGAACAGCGGCACAACCAGACAAAGCAGAGACATAACCGTCATCAGGATACGGTAACCTGGGCTAACTTCGTTGCTGGTATCACGCCAGTCAGCCAGCAGCCAGGGCGTTAACAGTAAATTCGGGAACTGACTGGAAAGCCCGGCAGCAACAATACCAATAACAAATAGTCCCACGGCAGCCGAGCCAGCAATAGGTTCGAGAATAATGACCATTTGCGAGGCGTTATTTAAACCTGTGCCAGTTTGATACAACGTACCCGCAGCCGCAGCCATCACCGCCGCACTGATGATGAACATCATTCCTGCACTGACAATGGCATCACGATTTTGATGAGGCAGATTGTCCACACCCCAACCATTACTTTTTACCAGAGTCGTGCGCATAAGAAACATTGCTGGCGCTACGGTGGTTCCCACCATGCCAGAAATTATCAGAAATGGCGTACTGTTATCGCCAGCGACAGGATCGGGAACTGACGGAATAAATCCGGCCAGCAGATCTGCGACCGGCGGCATCATAATGAAAAAATTAATCACAAACGCCAGCCCCATAATGCCAACCAGCGCGGAGAGGATTTTGTCGAACCCGGCGTTGCTGTTGGTCCAGAGCATCACGTTAATCATAATGACCATCGCGATAGCCCAGGCGAGTGCTGAGATACCGCCACTAAACCAGGTCGTGGACCATGTTGCCATTACATCCGCCAGAATGCCCATTACCCCCATAATGGAACCACTCACGGCAACGGTTAACCCGATCAGAAACAACATAGCAACGCCAGGATGGATATGGCGACGAAATGCAGTCAACGCGCGTTCACCTGTGACGGAAGCATAACGACCATAAATACGGATTAAAAACCAGGTAACGATACAAGAAAGCGCCACCGCCCACATCAGCGAGACGCCATAGTTTGCACCCGCTTTCGCCATAGTGGTGATACTGCCTGTCCCGATGCTGTAGCCAATAAGAAAGATGCCGGGTGCAAAGGCTGCGAGTTTTGTCATTATTCGCCGAAATAAAGAAGGCGTTTGGGGAACAGAGGTTGTCATATTCATTATCTTTCTTTCCTTGTAAGAGGCTTTCAGCGTGCCTGAAATTGTGGTTGACGCTTCTCGGCGAATGCCTGACTTCCTTCACGAGCATCTTCAGTCGTGGCGGAAAAAGCGCCAGCAAGCGCTTCAAGCGTCGAGGCAACGGCAATACCTTCTCCGGCATCGATAACTTGCTTGGCGATCTGCACAGCAACCGGAGCACGTTGGGCGATACGTTGTGCCAGTTGCAGGCCTGCGTCGTGTAACGCTTCCCTGGTGACAACACGATTCACCAGCCCGCAGGACAGCGCACGCTGTGCATCTAGTGGTTCGCCGGTAAATACCAGTTCTTTCACCAGTGAGCGCCCAAGCAGTGCCGTCAGCCGCTGCGTTCCTGACCAGCCAGGCACTGTCGCCAGTCCGGTTTCTGGTAGCGCCATCCGAGCCTCGGCGCTACAAATACGGATATCGGCGGTAGCAGCCAGTTCCAGACCACCGCCATAAGCCAGTCCGTGCACCAGGGCGATTACGGGTTGTGGCAGTTGTGCCAGAGCGTCAAATGCCTGATGACCGCGGCGGATCCAGTTGCGCCACATATCGAGTGCAGAAAGAGAGGTCCAGCGATGAATATCCGCACCGACACAAAACGCTTTTTCACTGGCGCTGGTCAGCAGAACCACGCGGATCTCCGAATCCGTTTCCAGCGTGTGGCAATGTGTCAGCAGCTGTTCAAGCATCTCCGGGGTTAATGCGTTGAGTTTCGCCGGACGATTAATCACCAGAGTGGCAATGAAACCGTTGCGCTGGAGGTCAATAGTGCCGTTATTCATGGTGACGTCCTTGTTGAAAATAGTGGGGATTCATTAGCTTGAGATCGTCTGCCAGACGGAGTGGGGCATCGCTTTGGGCGAGAATGTCGCGTTCAGGATCAATACCTGGGGCAATTTCTGTGACCAGTAGCCCGTCTGGTGTTAATTCCAGAACGCAGCGTTCAGTGATGTACTGCACTTGTTGCCCGAGTCTTATTGCGCGTTTGCCGGAGAACGTTACGTGGGCGACTTCTTGCACCAGCTTTTTGGCTTTGCCTTCTTTAATGATGCGCAGTTGACCCTCTTCCAGTTGCAGATGTGCACCTGCATTGAAAAAGCCAGAGAAAATAATTCGCTTCGCATGTGAAGTGATATCAATAAACCCACCGCATCCGGCTGTGACATGTGGACGAGCGGGCAGATGCGAGACGTTTACTGAGCCATCTGCGCCGATTTGTAAAAATGACATCAGAGTGAGATCAAAACCCCCGCCCTGGAAATAGGTGAACTGCTGGGGAGAGGGCAAAAATGCTTCTGCATTAGAGGCGCAGCCGAATTGAAATTCCAGTAGTGGAACTCCGCCAATTGCGCCCTGTTCCAGCAGCCAGGTGACATCACCGTGGCGACCTTGTTCCAGTAAAATACGCGGTACATTGGCAGAAATACCAAAGCCAATATTTACCGCATCTCCACTTTGTAGTTCTTGCGCGACTCGCTGGGCAATAACTCGCGCCGGGCCATGTTCCATATAACGAAAGGCGGATAGCGGACGACTGATTTCGCCGGAAATGGCTGGTTCATATTGCGTTTGCGTCGTTTGTGTTTGTTCCGGCGCAATCACGATGTAATCCACCAGTACACCCGGAATACGCACCTCTTTTGGTTTCAGACTTCCGGCGGCAACCTGCCGTTTTACCTGCGCAATTACGATGCCACCGTTATTGCGAACAGCTGTGGCCTGTTCCAGTGGCCCAAGATAAGCCCCTTCATGTTCATAAGTCAGGTTGCCGCGTTCATCGGCAGTGGTAGCGCGAATGATCGCTACCTGGGGCACGATGCTGGGGAAAAACAGCCAGTCGTCGTTAGCAAATCGAACACGTTCAACCAGAGATTGTTGCGCCGCTTTTTCATTCATTGCGCCGCCCTGCAACAGGGGATCCACATAGCTATCCATGCCTGTTTGTGTGAGCACGCCAGGACGATGAGCCGCCGCTTCCCGGTGCATATCAAATAAGATCCCGGAAGGCAGATTCCAGGCGGGGATCGCGTTGTCATTGATCATTTGCCAGATTAACGGAGGCGTCATTGATGATGGCCCGGAGGGGTAGGAGCCAGCGATCACTTTTGCCAGTAAACCCGATTGCGCCAGATGATCGATGCCTTTTACGCCATACATATCACCTGCGGCGATAGGGTGGATGCTGGTGATGTTTTGCGGATGTCCGGCACGTTGAAAGCGTTCACCTATTGCTGCCAGCACGGCATCCGGACACCCCATTCCACTGGAGGAGGAGACGGTGACAACTGCGCCATCAGCAATCAAATCTGCAGCTTCCGATGCAGTGATCGTGCGTACAGAGCACATAATAATTTCCTTATTTCGATACAAAAATAATTAAAAATATGCATGTAAAACAACAAAGTAGTGATTATAAATTAATTGGAACGATCTAATTTATGCGTAATTTGTACGATTGGCGTGCAAAAAACACAACAAGGGAAGTATGAATCTGTGATCGAAACGACGATCTCCTGCGATCCATGGCGTTAACGGATCGCATGAGTAAAAGGAGATTATGATAAAGTAAATGCCTTGATCTTATGGGGGTTTGGAGTAGTCATGGCGAAGTCGGATACAGGAAGAAAGCGGGTAACATTAACCGATGTTGCACGTGCGGCTGGCGTTTCGAAATCGACCGTGTCGCTGGTACTCAACGACAGTCCGCTTATCAAAAAAGAGACGCAACAAAAAGTCCAGCAAGCCATTGAGCAATTAGGCTATGTCTATAACCGTTTTGCTGCCAATCTGCGTTCGCAAAAATCGCTGACTATCGGCGTGGTGATTGATGATTTGACCAACCCTTTTTTCGCTGAATTTACAATGGGCCTTGAGATCACGCTGGCGGAGCACGGTTTTATCACCGTAATGTCCAATACCTCCCAGCGTAGCGATCGGCAAAAACAGGTACTTGATACCTTGCTGGAACACCACGTCGCGGGCATTGTCCTCTGTCCAGTAAACAGCACCTCAGAAGCCGATTTACAGCGTTATGCCAACAGTTCCACACCCTTATTAATCACAATGCGCCCTCTGGACTGGCAACAATTGCCCGTCGATTACGTTGGCGTGGACAGCCACGCAGGCGTCCGGGAAGCTACGGAATATCTCATTCAACAAGGGCACAGAGACATCGTGTTTATTGGGGGACTTACGCACCATATGCGTTATCAGGGATACCTGGAGGCGATGAACCATCATGATTTACAGCCGTGGAGCACTGATGCTTTTTCGCTGCGTGCTGAACCGACTCAGGCCAACGGTTACCAGTTGATGCAACAACTGTTGGATATGCCTTCGCCACCCACAGCGGTGATTTGTTATAACGATTTAATGGCTTTTGGCGCGGAGTCGGCACTGGGCGAAAGAGGATTATTTGCCGGGGAAGATATTTCGTTGATTGGTAATGATGGCGTGGCGGCTTGTGCTTACAGTAACCCGCCGTTAACCACAATTGCGGTAGAACCATTGGCTCTGGGGAAACAGGCGGCGCAGCAAATTTTACGGCGTATTGCGCAGCCAGACGCACCGCTCAGCCATTACGTCTATCGCCCAACCCTGCAAATTCGCGCTTCTACCGGAAGACGGGGGCGTTAAATGCTGTAGCGAGAAACTGTTTCTCGCTATACTCTCTATCCCTTTTTAACAGCAGGTAACTCCATTCACTATGGCTGGAAATAAACCCTTCAACAAACAGCAGGCTGAGCTTCGCGAACGCGATCCACAAGTTGCCGGGCTGAAAGTGCCTCCGCACTCGATCGAAGCGGAGCAGTCGGTGTTGGGCGGTTTAATGCTGGATAACGAACGCTGGGACGATGTGGCCGAGCGTGTCGTGGCAGACGATTTCTACACCCGTCCGCACCGCCATATCTTTACCGAAATGGCGCGTTTGCAGGAAGGTGGTAGCCCGATAGACCTGATAACTCTGGCGGAATCGCTGGAGCGCCAGGGGCAACTTGATAGCGTCGGTGGTTTCGCTTATCTGGCGGAACTATCCAAAAATACGCCAAGTGCGGCGAACATCAGCGCTTATGCTGACATCGTGCGCGAACGTGCTGTTGTCCGTGAGATGATCTCGGTTGCTAACGAGATTGCCGAAGCTGGTTTTGATCCGCAAGGGCGCACCAGTGAAGACTTGCTCGACCTTGCTGAATCCCGTGTCTTTAAAATTGCCGAAAGTCGTGCCAATAAAGACGAAGGCCGAAGAACATCGCCGATGTGCTCGACGCTACCGTGGCGCGTATTGAGCAACTGTTCCAGCAGCCGCACGATGGCGTCACCGGGGTAAACACCGGCTATGACGATCTCAACAAAAAAACCGCCGGTTTGCAGCCGTCGGACTTGATTATCGTCGCGGCGCGTCCGTCGATGGGTAAAACGACATTTGCGATGAACCTCGTCGAAAATGCGGCGATGTTGCAGGATAAACCGGTGCTTATCTTCTCGCTGGAGATGCCATCGGAACAGATTATGATGCGTTCTCTGGCATCGCTGTCGCGCGTCGACCAGACCAAAATCCGTACCGGGCAGCTGGATGATGAAGATTGGGCGCGTATTTCCGGCACGATGGGCATTTTGCTCGAGAAACGTAACATCTATATTGATGACTCCTCCGGTCTGACGCCAACGGAAGTGCGCTCGCGCGCGCGTCGTATTGCCCGTGAGCACGGCGGCATTGGGCTTATCATGATCGACTACCTGCAGTTGATGCGTGTGCCGTCACTTTCCGACAACCGTACGCTGGAAATTGCGGAAATCTCCCGCTCGCTGAAAGCGCTGGCAAAAGAACTGAATGTGCCGGTGGTGGCTCTATCCCAGTTGAACCGTTCTCTGGAACAACGTGCCGACAAACGTCCGGTCAACTCCGACTTGCGTGAATCCGGCTCCATCGAGCAGGATGCGGACTTGATCATGTTTATCTATCGTGATGAGGTTTATCACGAGAACAGTGATTTGAAAGGCATCGCGGAAATTATTATCGGTAAACAACGTAACGGCCCAATCGGGACGGTACGCCTGACCTTTAACGGTCAATGGTCGCGCTTCGACAACTACGCGGGGCCGCAGTACGATGACGAATAATAATTATTTTATGTATTAGGTAATTAAAGCAAACACTTATCAAGGAATACAAATGCAAGCGGCAACTGTAGTGATTAACCGCCGCGCTCTGCGACACAACTTGCAACGTCTGCGTGAACTGGCCCCCGCCAGTAAACTGGTTGCGGTGGTGAAAGCGAACGCTTATGGTCACGGTCTTCTTGAAACCGCGCGAACGCTTCCTGATGCCGACGCCTTTGGCGTAGCCCGTCTCGAAGAAGCCCTGCGGCTTAGAGCAGGGGGCATCACGCAACCTATTTTGTTACTGGAAGGCTTTTTTGAAGCAGACGATCTGCCGACGATCTCCGCTGAACATCTGCATACCGCCGTGCATAACGAAGAACAGCTCGCTGCTCTGGAAGAGGCCAGTCTGGAGGAGCCAGTTACCGTCTGGATGAAACTCGACACCGGTATGCACCGACTGGGCGTGTTACCGGAACAAGCTGAGGCGTTTTACCAACGTCTTACGCAATGTAAAAACGTCCGTCAGCCGGTGAATATTGTCAGCCACTTTGCTCGCGCTGATGAGCCAAAATGCGGCGCGACTGAGAAACAACTCGATATCTTCAATACCTTTTGCGAAGGCAAACCCGGCAAGCGTTCAATCGCCGCATCGGGTGGAATTTTGTTATGGCCGCAGTCGCATTTTGATTGGGTGCGCCCAGGCATCATTCTATACGGCGTGTCACCGCTGGAAGATGGCTCCACCGGTGCTGATTTCGGTTGCCAGCCAGTGATGTCACTGACCTCCAGCCTGATTGCCGTGCGTGAGCATAAAGAGGGTGAACCGGTAGGCTATGGCGGCACCTGGATTAGCGAGCGCGATACCCGCCTTGGCGTGGTGGCGATGGGCTATGGCGATGGCTACCCGCGCGCCGCGCCGTCCGGTACGCCAGTGCTGGTTAATGGTCGTGAAGTGCCGATTGTTGGTCGCGTGGCGATGGATATGATCTGCGTAGATTTAGGACCACAGGCGCAGGATAAAGCCGGGGATCAGGTCATTTTATGGGGGGAAGGTTTGCCCGTAGAGCGTATCGCAGAAATAACAAAAGTGAGTGCTTACGAACTTATCACGCGCCTGACGTCAAGGGTCGCGATGAAATACGTGGATTAATCGTTCTGTAATAGTTGATTGTCTGTGCCGGATGCGGCGTGAATGCCTTATCCGGCACGTAATATCTTGTAAATTCAATAAATTGATTTTCTCGCATGGCTCTTATAAAGGCCGTGCATCTGGCGATTGTGCGTTTGTCATGAGTCTCACTCTGTTGCTAATTGCCGTTCGTCGCTGAACATCCTCTCGATCTTCGCCATCTTCCGGTTTATTGTGTTTTAACCACCTGCCCGTAAACCAGGAGAACCATCGCGTGTTTCAAAAAGTTGACGCCTATGCTGGCGACCCGATTCTTTCGCTTATGGAGCGTTTTAAAGAAGACACTCGCAGCGACAAAGTGAATTTGAGTATCGGTCTGTACTACAACGAAGACGGGATTATTCCGCAACTAAAAGCTGTCGCGGAAGCGGAAGCGCGTCTGAATGCACAACCTCATGGCGCTTCGCTTTATTTGCCGATGGAAGGTCTGAACAGCTATCGCCATGCCATTTCGCCGCTGCTGTTTGGCGCTGACCATCCGGTGCTACAACAACAGCGTGTGGCGACCATTCAGACGCTCGGTGGTTCGGGGGCATTAAAAGTAGGCGCTGACTTCCTGAAACGCTACTTCCCGGAATCAGGCGTCTGGGTCAGCGATCCCACCTGGGAAAACCATGTGGCAATATTCGCGGGGGCTGGATTTGAAGTGAGTACTTACCCCTGGTATGACGAAGCAACCAACGGCGTGCGTTTTAATGACCTGTTGGCGACGCTGAAAACATTACCTGCCCGCAGCATTGTGCTGCTGCATCCGTGCTGCCATAACCCAACGGGCGCCGATCTCACCAACGACCAGTGGGATGCGGTGATTGAAATTCTCAAAGCACGCGAGCTTATCCCATTCCTCGATATTGCCTATCAAGGATTTGGTGCCGGTATGGAAGAAGATGCCTATGCCATTCGCGCGATCGCCAGTGCCGGATTACCTGCTCTGGTGAGCAATTCATTCTCAAAAAATTTTCTCCCTTTACGGCGAGCGTGTTGGCGGTCTTTCTGTGGTGTGTGAAGATGCCGAAGCCGCAGGCCGCGTGCTGGGGCAATTGAAAGCAACAGTACGTCGCAACTACTCCAGCCCGCCGAATTTTGGTGCGCAGGTGGTGGCTACGGTGCTGAATGATGCGGCGTTAAAAGCTAGCTGGCTGGCAGAAGTGGAAGAAATGCGTACCCGTATTCTGGCGATGCGTCAGGAACTGGTGAAGGTATTGAGTAAAGAGATGCCAGAACGCAATTTTGATTATTTGCTTAAGCAGCGCGGCATGTTCAGCTATACCGGTTTAAGCGCTGCTCAGGTTGACCGACTGCGTGAAGAGTTTGGTGTTTACCTGATTGCCAGCGGCCGCATGTGTGTTGCCGGACTTAATGCGCAAAATGTGCATCGCGTGGCGAAGGCGTTTGCAGCCGTGATGTAATGTCGTTAGCAGGTGGTTGAACAGCCGCCTGCTCAATTTTAACTCTTTGATATAATTAGTATCATTGAGAATAGAGAGAAGGAAATATTCTACCCCTCATATAAAGCCGCTCACTTCTGGTAAGCGATATTAACCACGGACTAAATGGATATACCTACTCCACGGCTAGACATTAAGCTATTAAAAAACACGAACTTCTCTCATGTGATCCTGCTCCCTTTCTCTAACAAAACCGCAGATAATCCTTTCTTTCCCCCGCTGCTGGCGTTATGGTCAGATGGTTTTTTCAACAAATCTCACAATAAAAAGTTTTAACTTACTGACTATTTAGGGAAAAATATGCGCAAGATCACACAGGCATTGAGTGCCGTTTGCTTATTGTTCGCTCTAAACAGTTCCGCTGTTGCCCTGGCCTCATCACCTTCACCGCTTAATCCGGGTACTAACGTAGCCAAACTCGCTGAACAGGCGCCAATTCATTGGGTTTCAGTCGCCCAAATTGAAAACAGTCTGGCAGGACGCCCACAGATGGCAGTTGGTTTTGATATTGATGACACTGTTCTGTTTTCTAGCCCTGGATTCTGGCGCGGCAAAAAAAAACGTTCTCGCCAGAAAGCGAAGATTATCTAAAAAACCCGGCATTCTGGGAAAAGATGAACAACGGTTGGGATGAATTCAGTATTCCAAAAGAGGTCGCGCGTCAGCTAATTGATATGCATGTCCGCCGTGGCGACACCATTTTCTTTGTGACAGGTCGTAGCCCTACGAAAACTGAAACAGTGTCAAAAACGCTGGCTGATGACTTTCACATTCCTGCAACCAGTATGAACCCGGTGATTTTTGCGGGCGATAAAGCAGGACAAAATACAAAAACGCAGTGGCTACAGGATAAAAATATCCGAATTTTTTATGGTGATTCCGATAACGATATTACCGCTGCGCGTGATGTTGGCATCCGTGGCATTCGCATTCTGCGAGCCTCTAACTCTACCTACAAACCCTTGCCACAAGCGGGTGCATTCGATGAAGAGGTGATCATCAATTCAGAATACTGATAAGTCGGGAGAGCGCCTGACTCTCCCGAATGCTGTTTTTTTAATCACACCTTTATCCTTTCGCTGTCTTGCTGCAAACTGATTAAGAGAGTTTTATCAAGGAGCAGCACATGTGGTTTCAAAAGACGCTCACGCTTAGCGCTAAATCTCGTGGGTTTCATTTGGTAACGGATGAAATCCTGACTCAACTAGCTGATATGCCGCGTGTTAATGTCGGTTTACTGCACCTGTTGCTGCAACACACTTCCGCCTCTCTGACACTTAATGAGAATTGCGACCCCACAGTACGCTATGACATGGAGCGTTTTTTCCTCCGCACCGTTCCCGACAACGGAAACTATGAGCATGACTATGAAGGGGCAGACGATATGCCTTCTCATATCAAATCCTCGATGCTGGGGGTATCGCTCGTATTGCCAGTGCATCAGGGGCGTATTCAGACCGGCACCTGGCAGGGAATATGGCTTGGGGAACATCGCATCCACGGCGGTTCGCGTCGCATTATCGCGACACTACAAGGGGAGTAAAAAATGACCATTTCGGAGTTGCTACAATATTGCATGGCAAAACCAGGCGCAGAACAGAGTGTGCATAGTGACTGGAAAGCAACGCAAATCAAAGTGGAAGATGTGCTGTTTGCGATGGTGAAAGAAGTGGAAAATCGCCCAGCGGTTTCGCTGAAAACCAGCCCTGCGCTGGCCGAGCTTTTGCGACAGCAGCATAGCGATGTGCGTCCCAGTCGGCATCTGAACAAAGCGCACTGGAGCACCGTATATCTCGACGGCTCGTTGCCGGATTCGCAAATCTATTATCTGGTCGATGCGTCGTATCAGCAGGCGGTGAATTTGCTGCCGGAAGAAAAACGTAAATTGCTGGCGTAACTCTGAAAGGAAAAGGCCGCTCAGCAAGCGGCCTGAGAATGATGACAAACGCAAAATTGCCTGATGCGCTACGCTTATCAGGCCTACGCAATCCCTGCAATATATTGAAATTGCATGTTTTTGTAGGCCGGATAAGGCGTTCACACCGCATCCGGCAAGAACAAAGCGCACTTTGTCAATAATCTGAGGCCGCTCAGAAAGCGGCCTTAACGATTACAGCATCGGCTTGAGGAAGCGTGCCGTGTGTGATGCTTCGCACTCCGCGACGGTTTCTGGCGTACCGGAGACGAGGATCTCGCCGCCACCGCTACCGCCTTCTGGTCCCAGGTCGACAATCCAGTCGGCGGTTTTGATTACGTCGAGATTGTGCTCAATAACCACAATGGTGTTGCCCTGATCGCGCAGTTTATGCAGCACGTCGAGCAGTTGCTGAATATCGGCGAAGTGCAGGCCGGTAGTCGGCTCGTCGAGAATATACAGCGTCTGCCCGGTGCCGCGTTTTGACAGCTCACGCGCCAGCTTCACGCGCTGGGCTTCACCGCCGGAAAGCGTGGTTGCGGACTGCCCGAGGCGGATATACGTCAGGCCAACGTCCATCAACGTTTGCAGCTTACGCGCCAGCGCCGGTACGGCATCGAAGAACTCACGCGCTTCTTCGATGGTCATATCCAACACTTCGTGGATGGTTTTGCCTTTGTACTTAATCTCCAGCGTTTCACGGTTATAGCGTTTACCTTTGCACTGGTCGCACGGTACGTAAATATCCGGCAGGAAGTGCATCTCCACTTTGATCACGCCATCGCCCTGACAGGCTTCGCAACGACCGCCACGGACGTTAAAGCTGAAACGTCCTGGCGTATAACCGCGCGCGCGGGATTCCGGTACGCCCGCAAACAGTTCACGTACAGGCGTAAACACGCCGGTATAGGTCGCCGGGTTAGAACGCGGAGTACGACCAATCGGGCTTTGGTCGATATCGATGACTTTATCGAAATGCTCGAGTCCCTGAATATCGCGATACGGTGCCGGTTCGGCGATGGTCGCACCATTCAACTGACGTTGGGCAATCGGGAACAGTGTGTCGTTAATCAGCGTCGATTTACCGGAACCTGAAACCCCTGTAATGCAGGTAAACAGACCGACCGGCAACGTCAGCGTCACGTCTTTCAGGTTGTTGCCGCGTGCGCCAGTCAGCTTCAGCACTTTTTCCGGATCTGCCGGAACGCGTTTCTTCGGCACTTCAATCTTGCGTTTACCGCTCATGTACTGCCCGGTTAACGACTCCGGCACAGCCATAATCGCTTCCAGCGGACCTTCCGCGACCACTTCACCGCCGTGTACACCTGCGCCCGGACCGATATCGATCACATGGTCAGCGGCGCGAATCGCGTCTTCGTCGTGCTCCACTACAATCACGGTATTACCAAGATCGCGCAGATGGATAAGCGTACCCAGCAGGCGTTCGTTATCGCGCTGGTGCAGGCCGATAGACGGTTCGTCCAGCACGTACATCACACCAACCAGGCCCGCGCCAATCTGGCTCGCCAGACGGATACGCTGGGCTTCACCGCCGGAAAGTGTTTCTGCCGAGCGGGAAAGTGTCAGGTAATTCAGGCCGACGTTAACGAGGAATTTCAGACGATCGCCAATCTCTTTGAGGATTTTTTCCGCAATCTTCGCCCGCTGACCAGCGAGTTTGAGATTGATTGAAAAACTCCATCGCATGACCAATGCTCATGTCGGAGATAGCAGGCAGCGGCGTATTCTCGACATACACGTGGCGCGCTTCCCGACGCAGACGTGTTCCGTCGCAGCTGGTACACGGGCGATTGCTGATAAACTTGGCTAACTCTTCGCGTACCGCGCTGGATTCCGTCTCTTTATAACGGCGCTCCATATTGTGCAGCACGCCTTCGAACGGATGACGACGAATGGAGGTATCGCCACGATCGTTCATGTATTTGAATTCGATGTTTTCTTTGCCAGAACCGTACAGCACCACTTTATGCACGTTCGCGCTCAGGCTGCCCCACGGTGCTTCGACGTCGAACTTATAGTGATCTGCCAACGATTTCAGCATCTGGAAGTAATAGAAGTTGCGGCGATCCCAGCCACGGATCGCACCACCTGCCAGCGACAGTTCCGGGTTTTGGATCACACGGTCAGGATCGAAATATTGCTGTACGCCGAGGCCGTCACAGGTCGGGCAGGCCCCCGCCGGGTTGTTAAACGAAAACAGACGCGGTTCCAGTTCACGCATACTGTAGCCGCAAATTGGGCAGGCGAAATTAGCGGAGAACAGCAGCTCTTCCGCTTTCGGGTCGTCCATATCCGCCACTACCGCAGTACCACCGGAAAGCTCCAGCGCGGTTTCAAACGACTCGGCAAGACGTTGGGTAAGATCGTCACGCACCTTGAAGCGATCAACCACCACTTCAATGGTATGTTTCTTTTGCAGTTCCAGTTTCGGCGGATCGGAAAGATCGCAGACTTCGCCATCAATACGAGCACGGATGTAGCCCTGGCTTGCCAGGTTCTCCAGCGTTTTGGTGTGTTCGCCTTTGCGCTCTTTAATGATTGGCGCGAGTAGCATCAGACGCTTGCCTTCCGGCTGCGACAGCACGTTATCCACCATCTGGCTGACGGTTTGCGCCGCCAGCGGCACATCGTGGTCCGGGCAGCGCGGCTCACCGACGCGAGCGTACAGCAGACGCAAATAGTCGTGGATTTCGGTGATTGTCCCCACCGTGGAGCGCGGGTTATGAGACGTCGATTTCTGTTCAATTGAGATGGCGGGTGAAAGCCCCTCAATATGATCGACGTCCGGCTTTTCCATCAGTGACAGAAACTGCCGCGCGTAGGCGGAAAGGGATTCAACGTAACGACGCTGCCCTTCGGCATATAAGGTGTCGAAAGCGAGCGAGGATTTGCCAGAACCCGAAAGCCCGGTCACGACAATGAGTTTGTCGCGGGGGATAACGAGGTTGATGTTTTTGAGATTATGGGTGCGGGCGCCCCGAACTTCGATCTTATCCATTCACCTTTCCCGGATTAAACGCTTTTTTGCCCGGTGGCATGGTGCTACCGGCGATCACAAACGGTTAATTATGACACAGAATGACCTGAATGAATATACAGTGTTGGAATGCGAAACCCAGAGCGCTATGTAACAATGTTTGACCAGAATTGTTTAGCGGAACCGAGGTCACAACATAGTAAAACCGCTATTGGTAATGCTACAATCGCGCGTTTACACTTATTAGAACGTTTTTTTTTCAGGAGACATGAACATGGCCAGCAGAGGCGTAAACAAGGTTATTCTCGTTGGTAATCTGGGTCAGGACCCGGAAGTACGCTACATGCCAAATGGTGGCGCAGTTGCCAACATTACGCTGGCTACTTCCGAATCCTGGCGTGATAAAGCGACCGGCGAGATGAAAGAGCAGACTGAATGGCACCGCGTTGTGCTGTTTGGCAAGCTGGCGGAAGTTGCCAGCGAATATCTGCGTAAAGGTTCTCAGGTTTATATCGAAGGTCAGCTGCGTACCCGCAAATGGACCGATCAATCCGGTCAGGATCGCTACACCACAGAAGTCGTGGTGAACGTTGGCGGCACCATGCAGATGCTGGGTGGCCGTCAGGGCGGTGGCGCTCCGGCAGGTGGCAATATGGGCGGTGGTCAGCCGCAGGGCGGTTGGGGTCAGCCTCAGCAGCCGCAGGGTGGCAATCAGTTTAGCGGCGGCGCGCAGTCTCGTCCGCAGCAGTCCGCTCCGGCAGCGCCGTCTAACGAGCCGCCGATGGATTTCGATGACGATATCCCATTCTGATTTTGTTTTAAAACAATAGATTATATTGTTTTAAGGTAGATGATTAACGCATCTGCCAGGGATAAAAAAGAAGCCTCCATAATGGAGGCTTCTGCATATCACACCAAAATCATCGGCCATTGTGGCGGTGCCTGATTTGTGGCTTCCACTATTACCGACTCAATATTGTGCCAGATTGCGGCAATATCCATCATTGTGATTCCGAGCAGTCCCATCGCGAACCAGCAGGCGGAAATAACGCCCAGGCCACTACTGATCACCGCGAGCCCTACGTAATCAGACCGCCGAAAACGGATGTTGAGCGTGCTTGCCATAAACATCAGTACGGCGCTAAGAAGCTGCCAGCGAAGAAGAACCACGCCAGTGGTGAGGGTAGCCATCGAACATTTCCTCTGAAAATAACTGATGCCCTGGACAGCACGGTGTTGTTCACGGGAGGTGTGATGCACTCTGGCTATCATGGGGCTTACAAGATACCAAAATGAAACAATTAGTGTGTTTCATTATTTTTGTGAACTATATCACAATTGGTTGTTTGTTAGCCAGATAGAGTCACTATTTTTATTAGCGTGCTTATTTTGTGGTTTTTCAGTGGCGTCGTGGAAATACAAAATATCGTACATTCCTGACTGACCCGCATTTTTTAGTAAATTCTTTTTGATATCAGCGTGTTATTTTTATTAAAACAACGATTATAAAGGTATCAATTTCAAATCAGGCAAAAGTGCTATTTATACCGTAAGATTTATCTAACGTCGTCGGTGGCCAGGGTTTTCACCTTGCAATGACCAGCTATAACCAGACAGGGAATTGATATAAATGAGTCATCGTGCACGACACAAATTGCTGGCGTTGCCGGGCATTATCTTTGTAGCACTCCTTCCCATCATCCTGTCACTATGGATTGCCTTCATTTGGGCAAAATCAGAAGTGAACAATCAGCTTCGTGTCTTTGCCCAACTGGCGCTGGATAAATCCGAGCTGGTCATTCAACAGGCAGATTCAGCGAGCGATGAAGCGAAACGCTATCAGGGGCAAGTTTGTACTCCGGATCATCAGAAGCGAATGTTGAATATTATTCGTGGCTACCTTTATATCAATGAACTGATATATGCCCAGGATAACCATTTTTTATGTTCTTCGCTTATCGCTCCCGCTGACGGATATATGATCGCCCCCGCGGATTATAAGCGTGACCCTGACATTTCTATCTATTATTACCGCGATACCCCTTTTTTCTCCGGTTATAAAATGACTTATATGCAGCGGGGTAATTATGTGGCGGTCATCAATCCTTTATTCTGGAGTGAGGTGATATCTGACGATCCGACGCTGCAATGGGGCGTGTATGATACGGTGACGAAAACCTTTTTTTCGTTAAGTAATCAGGCCTCGGCTGAAACGTTTACTCCGTTAATTCATCTGAATGATTTAACGGTGCAACGAAATGGTCATTTGTATGCAATGGTACATTCGACAAAACGCCCGATAGCGGCCATTGTTGCCATTTCAAATAAACGTCTTATCGCTCATTTTTATAATCATCTTATCTTTGCTTTGCCTGCAGGTATTTTTTGCAGTCTGGTACTACTGTTACTCTGGTTGCGGATTAGCCAGGAGTACCAGTCACCCAAACGCAAATTGCAACGCGCCCTCGAAAAAAGACAGCTTTGTCTTTATTACCAGCCAATTATCGATATCAAAACAGAAAAATGTATTGGCGCTGAAGCGTTGCTACGTTGGCCAGGTGGCCAGGGGCAAGTGATGAGTCCGGCAGAGTTTATCCCATTGGCGGAAAAAGAGGGGATGATTGAGTTAGTCACTGATTATGTTATTGATAATGTATTCAGCGATCTGGGGGCGTATCTGGCAACACATGCCGATCGCTATGTTTCTATTAACCTGTCGGCCTCCGACTTTCATACATCGCGTTTAATTGCGCGAACCAATCAGAAAATAGAGCAATACGCGGTGCGTCCGCAGCAAATTAAATTTGAAGTCACTGAACATGCGTTTCTTGATGTCACCAAAATGACGCCGATTATTCATGCTTTCCGTCAGGCCGGTTATGAAGTTGCGATTGATGACTTCGGTATTGGCTACTCCAACTTACACAACCTTAATTCATTGAATATCGATATTTTGAAAATCGATAAATCGTTTGTTGAGACGCTGACCACGCACAAAACCAGCCATTTGATTGCGGAACACATCATTGAACTGGCGCACAGTCTGGGGCTAAAAACGATAGCGGAAGGGGTAGAAACGTCGGAGCAGGTTAATTGGCTGCGCAAACGCGGCGTGCGTTATTGCCAGGGCTGGTATTTTGCAAAGGCGATGCCGCCGCAAATGTTTATGGAATGGACAGGGAAATTACCCGCACATGAGTTAATGTGCGGGCAATAATTCTAGATACGGTGGCGATAATCGCTGGGAGTGCGATCAAACTGCCGACGGAAAACGCGGGAAAAGGTCTGCTGCGAGACATACCCAAGATCCATTGCGATATCAAAAATAGGGCGCTCGGTGGTGCGCAACTCAACGGCAGCCAGTAACAGGCGGCGTTGACGAATGTAATCACCAAGTGTCTGATGCGTTACCGTGCGGAACATCCGCTGCAAGTACCACTTTGAATAACCTGATTTTTTGGCGACGACATCAATGTTCAGTGGCTGGTCAATATGCTCGTCAATCCATGCGATAAGATCCTGAATAATTTTCTGATGGGACATAAATCTGCCTCTTTTCAGTGTTCAGTTCGTTAATTCATCTGTTGGGGAGTATAATTCCTCAAGTTAACTTGAGGTAAAGCGATTTATGGAAAAGAAATTACCCCGCATTAAAGCCTTGCTCACCCCAGGCGAAGTGGCGAAACGCAGTGGGGTAGCGGTATCTGCACTGCATTTCTATGAGAGCAAAGGGCTGATTACCAGTATTCGAAATAGCGGCAATCAGCGACGATATAAGCGTGATGTGTTGCGATATGTGGCGATTATCAAGATTGCTCAACGTATTGGCATTCCATTGGCGACTATTGGTGAAGCATTTGGTGTGTTGCCTGAAGGGCATACATTAAGCGCCAAAGAGTGGAAGCAGCTTTCTTCGCAATGGCGAGAAGAATTAGATCGGCGCATTCATACCTTAGTGGCTCTGCGAGATGAACTGGACGGTTGTATTGGCTGCGGCTGCCTTTCGCGTAGCGACTGCCCGTTGCGTAACCCGGGCGACCGCTTAGGGGAAGAAGGTACTGGCGCGCGTTTGCTGGAAGACGAGCAAAACTAAAGCGCCACAAGGGCGCTTTAGTTTGTTTCCGGTCTTTGTCTTTCACTCTATCCCGCTGGTACACAGGAGGGTTTCCCCCGACGTCAACACACCTCATTCGAGCACGTGGTGGAGGTTCCGGTTGGTGTTGATACTTTAATTGTATGCCGCCTCCGTATCTTCGCCAGTGCAAAAAGACGTTTTTTAGCCGCAATATTTTTGCCATCTTGCACGGTTTTTTACTGCAACTCTTCGCTACAAGCTACCTACAAATGCCGTAATTTTGCGCATCGACGATAACGTTTGCGCATCAATTGCCTGGTTTTTCATCGTCAATACAAGAAAAGGGAAAAAAGCAGCAAACTTCGGTTGAAAAAGCCGCTATGATCGCCGGATAATCGTTTGCTTTTTTTTACCACCCGTTTTGTATGCGCGGAGCTAAACGTTTGCTTTTTTGCGACGCCCCACATTGTCGCAAACCTGGAGCAGGAAGATAACGTTTCGCTGGCAGGGGATTGTCCGCCACGCATCTTGACGAAAAATAAACTCTCAGGGGATGTTTTCTATGTCTACGCCATCAGCGCGTACCGGCGGTTCACTCGACGCCTGGTTTAAAATTTCACAACGTGGAAGCACTGTCCGTCAGGAAGTGGTTGCCGGGTTAACAACGTTTCTGGCGATGGTCTACTCGGTCATCGTCGTTCCGGGCATGCTGGGTAAAGCAGGCTTCCCACCAGCAGCAGTTTTTGTTGCGACCTGTCTGGTTGCCGGAATTGGTTCTATCGCGATGGGGCTGTGGGCCAATTTGCCGCTGGCTATCGGTTGCGCTATCTCCCTGACCGCGTTTACTGCATTCAGCCTGGTGCTGGGGCAGCATATTAGCGTTCCGGTCGCGCTGGGCGCCGTGTTCCTGATGGGGGTGCTGTTTACAGTCATTTCTGCAACGGGTATCCGTAGCTGGATTTTGCGCAACTTGCCACACGGTGTGGCGCACGGTACGGGGATTGGTATCGGCCTGTTCCTGCTGCTGATTGCTGCGAATGGTGTTGGCCTGGTCATTAAAAATCCGCTCGACGGTCTGCCGGTTGCGCTGGGTGATTTCGCCACCTTCCCGGTTATTATGTCGCTGGTAGGTCTGGCGGTGATCGTCGGTCTGGAAAAACTGAAAGTGCCGGGCGGCATTCTGCTGACCATTATCGGTATCTCGATTGTGGGCCTGATCTTCGATCCTAACGTTCATTTCTCCGGCGTTTTCGCTATGCCGTCATTGAGCGATGAAAATGGTAACTCGCTGATTGGTAGCCTGGATATTATGGGCGCGCTGAATCCGGTGGTACTGCCGAGCGTACTGGCGCTGGTGATGACGGCGGTCTTTGATGCGACCGGAACCATCCGTGCAGTCGCCGGTCAGGCGAACCTGCTGGATAAAGACGGGCAGATCATTGATGGCGGCAAAGCGCTGACCACCGACTCCCTGAGCAGCGTTTTCTCAGGCCTGGTGGGGGCGGCTCCGGCCGCGGTATACATCGAGTCTGCGGCGGGTACGGCAGCGGGTGGTAAAACCGGTCTGACGGCAATCACCGTTGGCGTGCTGTTCCTGCTGATTCTGTTCCTCTCTCCGCTCTCTTACCTTGTTCCAGGTTACGCAACGGCTCCGGCGCTGATGTATGTTGGCCTGCTGATGTTGAGCAACGTGGCGAAAATCGACTTTGCTGATTTTGTCGATGCGATGGCGGGGTTGGTGACGGCGGTATTCATTGTGCTGACCTGTAACATCGTGACCGGCATTATGATCGGTTTCGCTACCCTGGTGATTGGGCGTCTGGTTTCTGGCGAATGGCGTAAGCTGAACATTGGTACGGTTGTTATCGCCGCGGCACTGGTGACCTTCTACGCGGGTGGCTGGGCTATCTAATCTTTAATAAGATTCTGAAAACGGGTGGCAATGGCTGCCCGTTTTTATTTTCTCCGTACATTGTGTGAGCTTTTGCGATATTCTGAAAAAACTGAGAATTCAGGCATAACGCCTTTCTCAAACCATAAAACATCGCAAACAGGGAACGCATGGAAATCTTCTTTACCATACTGATAATGACCCTCGTGGTTTCGCTGTCCGGGGTGGTCACTCGTGTCATGCCCTTTCAGATCCCGCTTCCGCTTATGCAAATCGCCATTGGTGCGCTACTGGCGTGGCCGACGTTTGGTTTGCATGTGGAGTTTGATCCTGAACTCTTTTTAGTTTTGTTTATTCCGCCGCTGCTCTTTGCTGATGGCTGGAAAACGCCGACCCGTGAATTTCTCGAACATGGTCGGGAGATCTTCGGTCTTGCGCTGGCGCTGGTGGTAGTCACCGTAGTCGGCATTGGCTTCCTCATTTACTGGGTGGTGCCAGGCATTCCGCTAATTCCGGCCTTTGCGCTAGCGGCGGTGCTCTCTCCGACCGATGCCGTGGCGCTCTCCGGGATTGTTGGCGAAGGGCGAATACCGAAAAAAATCATGGGCATTTTGCAGGGCGAAGCGTTGATGAATGACGCCTCCGGCCTGGTGTCGTTGAAGTTTGCCGTGGCAGTCGCGATGGGGACCATGATCTTCACTGTTGGCGGTGCGACGGTCGAATTTATGAAAGTCGCGATCGGCGGTATTCTCGCGGGGTTTGTGGTGAGCTGGCTATATGGTCGCTCGCTGCGCTTCCTGAGCCGCTGGGGCGGCGATGAACCTGCGACACAGATAGTCCTGCTGTTCCTGCTGCCGTTCGCCTCTTATCTGATTGCCGAACATATTGGCGTTTCCGGTATCCTTGCGGCAGTTGCTGCCGGGATGACCATTACCCGTTCAGGCGTGATGCGCCGTGCGCCGCTGGCGATGCGTCTGCGTGCGAACAGCACCTGGGCGATGCTGGAGTTTGTCTTTAACGGCATGGTGTTCTTGCTGTTGGGCCTGCAACTGCCGGGCATTCTGGAGACGTCGCTGATGGCGGCAGAGATCGACCCGAACGTCGAAATCTGGATGCTGTTTACCGACATCATCTTGATTTACGCAGCGCTCATGCTGGTCCGTTTCGGCTGGCTGTGGACGATGAAAAAGTTCAGTAACCGCTTCCTGAAGAAGAAACCGATGGAGTTTGGTTCGTGGACCACACGAGAAATTCTTATCGCGTCTTTTGCCGGGGTTCGCGGGGCTATCACCCTGGCTGGTGTGCTCTCTATTCCGCTGCTGTTGCCGGATGGCAACGTCTTCCCGGCGCGTTATGAGCTGGTGTTTCTGGCGGCTGGCGTCATTCTCTTCTCGCTGTTTGTTGGCGTGGTGATGCTGCCTGTTCTGCTGCAACACATTGAAGTCGCAGATCATTCTCAGCAGTTGAAAGAGGAACGCATTGCGCGCGCGGCAACGGCAGAAGTGGCGATTGTGGCGATCCAGAAAATGGAAGAGCGACTGGCGGCGGACACTGAAGAGAATATCGACAACCAGCTGCTTACCGAAGTCAGCTCTCGCGTCATCGGTAACCTGCGTCGTCGCGCCGACGGCCGAAACGACGTTGAAAGTTCTGTCCAGGAAGAGAACCTGGAGCGTCGCTTCCGTCTGGCGGCGTTGCGTTCTGAACGTGCGGAACTTTATCACCTGCGCGCCACGCGGGAGATCAGCAACGAAACGCTGCAAAAGTTGCTACACGATCTCGATCTGCTGGAAGCGTTGTTAATTGAAGAGAACCAATAACGCTTTGGCGGTGTAATCGGTAAAAAGGTGCAGTACATCGCACCTTTTTACCGTTGGTCAGGTGACCAGAGGCTAGTGGAGATTAATGCGCGCGGCCCTGCTCAACGCCAAAGCCGGTCTGGGAACGGATAAATTGCGCACGGAACAGTTCACGCTCGCGCGCCCCTTCCGCTGAATTATCGGTTGCCGAGAAGAACCAGATGCCGAGGAATGCCACGCTGATTGAGAACAGCGCCGGGTATTCGTACGGGAAGATGGCTTTTTCGTGACCGAGGATCTGTACCCAAATCGTTGGGCCGAGGATCATCAGTACTACCGCAGTAATCAGCCCTAACCAGCCGCCCATCATTGCGCCACGAGTAGTCAACTTCGACCAGTACATGGAAAGCAGAATGATTGGGAAGTTGCAGCTCGCGGCGATGGCAAACGCCAGGCCCACCATGAACGCGATGTTCTGATTCTCAAACAGCACGCCGAGGATAATGGCGATCACGCCCAAAATCAGCACGGTGATTTTCGATACTCGCAGCTCTTCACGTTCGGTTGCGCCTTTTTTGAAGACGTTGGCGTACAGGTCGTGAGAAACCGCGGAAGCGCCTGCCAGCGTCAGACCCGCAACCACCGCGAGGATAGTGGCGAAAGCAACCGCTGAAATAAAGCCGAGGAACAGGTTGCCGCCCACCGCATTGGCCAGGTGAACTGCCGCCATGTTGTTACCACCAATCAGATGGCCCGCCGCGTCTTTATATTCCGGATTTGCACCAACCAGCATGATTGCGCCGAAGCCGATAATAAAGGTCAGGATATAGAAGTAGCCCATAAACCCGGTGGCGTAGAACACGCTCTTACGCGCTTCGCGGGCATCGCTGACCGTAAAGAAGCGCATCAGAATATGCGGCAAGCCAGCCGTACCAAACATCAGTCCAAGCCCCAGCGACAGTGCTGAGATCGGATCTTTCACCAGTCCGCCCGGTTTCATGATGTCGACACCTTTTGGGTGTACCGCCATCGCTTCGCTGAACAGATTGTTGAAGCTAAAGCCGACGTGTTTCATCACCATAAAGGCCATAAAGCTGGCACCGAACAGCAACAGAACGGCTTTGATAATCTGTACCCAGGTGGTCGCCAGCATGCCGCCGAACAGAACGTACATCATCATCAGCACGCCGACCAGCACCACGGCAATGTGATAGTTAAGGCCAAACAGCAGCTCGATAAGTTTACCTGCGCCCACCATCTGGGCGATAAGGTAAAGCGCCACCACCACCAGAGAACCACAAGCCGAAAGAATACGAATCGGCCCTTGTTTCAGGCGGTAAGAAGCCACATCCGCAAAGGTATAGCGGCCCAGGTTACGCAGACGTTCAGCAATCAGGAACAGAATTATTGGCCAGCCCACCAGGAAGCCCAGCGAGTAGATCAGCCCGTCATAGCCGGAAGTAAACACCAGCGCGGAGATCCCCAAAAATGAGGCGGCAGACATATAGTCCCCGGCAATCGCCAGCCCGTTCTGGAAGCCAGTGATATTGCCGCCTGCGGTGTAGTAGTCATTACGAGAACGTACGCGTTTTGACGCCCAGTAGGTAATGCCGAGCGTGAACACGACGAAAATCAGGAACATAATAATCGCCTGCCAGTTTGTTGGCTGGCGCTCAACGGCCCCGCTAATAGCATCCGCGGCGTTAGCTGCGAAAGGGAGTGTGGCGGCAAGCGCCGTCAGAACTCTTTTCATGATGCTTGTACCTCATGCAGGACTTCATTATTTAGACGGTCGAATTCGCCGTTCGCCCGCCAGATGTAGATACCAGTGAGAACAAAGGAGATAACAATGACCCCAACGCCAACGGGAATACCGCGTGTAACGCTGGTGTTCGGATTCAGCGGGGTGCCCAGCCAGCCGGGCGCAAAGGCGATCAGTAAAATAAAGCTGATATAAACTGCCAGCATAATAATCGACAGGATGGTGGCAAACCGTTGCCGTTTTTCGACTAACTCCCTGAAATGCGCATTGTCTTCTATCCGCTGATAAATCGTACCATTCATCACAGATTCTCCAGAGGTAATGTAGGGATTGTTTTAATTCCCGCTCCCTTATGGGAGAAGGTTAACGCCCAGGTAAACCTTGCCAAATGTAGGCCGGATAAGGTGCTTGCACCGCATCCGGCAATCAATGCCTGATGCGCCGCTGTCGCGTCTTATCAGGCCTACAACTGTTGCCGAATGTAGGCCGGATAAGGCGTTCACGCCGCATCCGGCAAACAGCACCTGATGCGACGCTGTCGCGTCTTATCAGGCCTACAGCCGTTGCCGAATGTAGGCCGGATAAGGCGTTTACGCCGCATCCGGCAATCAGCGCCGTGATGCGCCGCTGTCGCGTCTTATCAGGCCTACAACTGTTGC